>JAYTRR010000095.1:0-5479 GCA_043746005.1 Burkholderiales bacterium | reverse complement strand
CGTCAACAACACCAACGGCGCCAATGCCGAGAAAGCCAAAGCCCTGCAAGTGGCGCTGGCGCAGATCGAAAAGCAGTTCGGCAAGGGCACCATCATGCGGCTGGGCGAAGGCGAGGTGATTGAAGACATCCAGGTCGTGTCCACCGGTTCCCTGGGGCTGGACATTGCCTTGGGCGTGGGTGGCCTGCCCCGTGGTCGGGTGGTCGAAATCTACGGCCCGGAGTCGTCCGGTAAAACCACGCTGACGCTGCAGGTGATTGCCGAAATGCAGAAGATTGGCGGTCAATGCGCGTTTGTGGATGCCGAGCATGCGCTGGATATTCAATATGCCCAAAAACTCGGCGTGAACCTGCAAGACTTGCTGATCAGCCAGCCCGATACCGGCGAGCAGGCGCTGGAAATTGTGGACAGCCTGGTGCGCTCGGGCGCTGTTGACCTGATCGTGGTCGACTCTGTAGCCGCATTGACGCCCAAAGCCGAGCTCGAAGGCGAAATGGGCGATTCATTGCCCGGCCTGCAAGCCCGCCTGATGAGCCAGGCGCTGCGCAAACTCACCGCCCACATCAAGAAGACCAACTGCACGGTCATTTTCATCAACCAGATTCGCATGAAGATTGGCGTCATGTTCGGTTCGCCCGAGACCACCACCGGCGGCAATGCGCTCAAGTTCTACGCCTCGGTGCGGTTGGACATTCGCCGCACCGGCACCATCAAAAAAGGTGACGAAGCCATTGGCAACGAGACCAAGGTCAAAGTGGTCAAGAACAAGGTGGCATCCCCGTTCAAGACAGCCGAGTTCGACATCCTGTTTGGCGAAGGCATCAGCCGCCACGGTGAGATCATCGACATGGGGGTGACGGCCAATATTCTGGACAAATCCGGCGCCTGGTATGCCTACAACGGAGAAAAAATCGGCCAGGGCCGCGACAACGCCCGCGAATTCCTGCGCGAAAACCCGGCGCTCTCGACCGAGATTGAAAACAAGGTGCGCGCGTCACTGGGCATTCCTTTGCTGCCTGGCGCCCCAGAACCGGAAGTCAAGGCAAAATCAGGTGGAAAGAAGGCTGTATCCCCCGCAGATGCTGCGTAAACAGCTATTGAAACAATAGCAAACCCGGCTCCTGCAACACGTACCGCGATGGCCATAGCCCCCATCTCTCTCAAAGGCCGTGCCTTGCGCCTGCTCAGTGGACGCGAATATTCGCGTGCTGAGCTGGAGCGCAAGCTGGCCGAGTTTGAGGAAGAGTCGGGTGCACTTGGCAAAGCACTGGACGAATTGCAGGCCAAAGGATTTATCAGCGAGCAACGGGTGGTGGAGTCCGTGCTCCATCGCCGCTCTGCCAAGCTGGGTACTTCACGGATTCGTCAGGAGCTGCAAAGCAAGGGACTGGACCGTGAGGCCGTAGACCAGGCGGTGGAGCAATTACGGGCCACCGAGGTCGATCGGGCCCGCGTGGTTTGGCGCAAAAAGTTTGGAGTTCCGCCGGCTGATGCGGCCGAGCGCGGCAAGCAGATGCGCTTTCTGGCCAGCCGCGGCTTTAGCGGGGATGCCATTCACAAGGTGGTGGCGGGATCAGATGAAGATTAGATGTCCAGCATGAGTTTCAGGTTCTGCACCGCGGCGCCTGAAGCCCCTTTGCCCAGGTTGTCGAGTCGCGCTACCAAAACCGCATGGGCGAAGCCATCGGCCCGGGCGTCGTTGGCAAAAACCCGCAGTTCCATTTTGTTGGTGTCGGCCAAGGCAACCGCGTCGAGTTTCTGGTCGGCTGTGGCCGGCTCCACGGTCACCCATTCGCTGCCCGTGTAGTGGCGTGCCAGCGCATCGTGCAAATCCTTGGCGGTTGGTTGACCGGGCAGCGTATCCAGATGCAGTGGCAACTGCACCAGCATGCCTTGGCGGAAGTTGCCAACCGAGGGAACAAACAAAGGACGCCGTGTGAGCCCGGTGTAGCACATGATTTCGGGAATGTGCTTGTGCTTGAGACCCAATCCGTACAACTCCATTGCCGGTGCCTTACCCGCCTCGTAGGCTTCAATCATGGGCCGTCCGCCACCGGAGTAGCCGCTGATCGATGGCAGGCAAACCGGAAAATCAACCGGTAGCAGCCCCGCATCCACCAGCGGGCGGATGAGTGCAATGGCCCCGGTGGCATAGCAGCCCGGGTTGGCGACCCGGCGTGCCTGCGCGACTGCATCACGCTGGGATGCAGCAAGTTCAGGAAAACCATAGACCCAGCCAGAAGCGGTGCGGTGGGCGGTGGAGGCGTCGATAATGCGCGGCCCAGGCTTGCCGGTCTGCTTTTCGACGGCGTCAATCATGGCCACTGATTCAACAGCCGCATCATCATGCAGGCACAGCACCACAAGATCCGCCAGCGCCATCAATGCCTGCTTCGCCGCCGCATCCTTGCGCAACTCCGGAGCGACGCTGATGAGCTCGACGCCTGACATGTTTTGCAGGCGCTCACGGATTTGCAGCCCGGTGGTACCGGCTTCGCCATCAATAAATATTTTTTTCATATGGGTTGCCAATCACACGAGGCAGGAGAGGAGATCGAATTGCAGCAAAGCTGCCGCTGTAAGCGAACGACAAGTTTGACGCATCGCAACATGATACATTCCGAAACGACTGTTTCCCGCCCCATGCACCGTGCAACACCTGCTGCAGCATGGAGAAATTTTTCCAGCTCGAAAAGAGACTTTATGAAAATTCACGAATACCAGGGCAAGGAAATCTTGCGCCAAGCCGGTGTGCCGGTGCCCCGTGGCATCCCTGCCTTCACCGTCCAGGAGGCCGTTGAAGCCGCACAGAAGCTGGGCGGCCCAGTCTGGGTGGTCAAAGCGCAAATCCACGCCGGTGGCCGTGGCAAGGGCGGCGGCGTCAAGCTGGCCCGCTCGGTGGAAGAAGTCAGAAAGCTGGCGGGGGAGATTCTCGGCATGCAACTGATCACCCACCAGACGGGCCCTGAAGGCCAGAAGGTTCGTCGCTTGCTGATCGAAGACGGCGCCGACATCAAGAAAGAATATTACGTCTCGGCAGTGACCGATCGCGCCACCCAGCGTGTGGCGTTCATCGTCTCGTCCGAGGGCGGCATGGACATCGAGGAAGTGGCCCACTCCACCCCCGAGAAAATCATCACTGAATTCGTTGACCCTGCGACTGGCCTGACCGATGCGCAAGCCAAAATGCTGGCTGACAGTATTGGCGTGCCTGCCGGCTCCACTGCGCAAGCCGTGGACGTACTGCAAAAGCTGTACAAGGTCTACATGGATACCGATGCATCGCTGGTTGAAATCAACCCGCTGATCCTCGAAGGCAACGGCAGCATCAAGGCAATTGATGCCAAGTTCAACTTTGACGCCAACGCGCTGTTCCGTCATCCCGAAATCGTGGCGTTCCGCGATCTGGATGAAGAAGACCCCGCCGAAGTCGAAGCCAGCAAGTTTGATCTGGCCTACATCAGCCTCGACGGCAACATTGGCTGCCTGGTCAACGGTGCCGGTTTGGCCATGGCCACGATGGACACCATCAAGCTGTTTGGCGCTGAACCAGCCAACTTCCTCGACGTGGGTGGCGGTGCTACCCCCGAGAAAGTCACGGAAGCGTTCAAGATCATGTTGAAAAACCCCAAGGTCAAGGCCATTCTGGTCAATATCTTCGGCGGCATCATGAAGTGCGACACCATTGCAACCGGCGTCATTACCGCGTGCAAAGCTACTAACTTGAATGTTCCCCTGGTCGTGCGCATGAAGGGCACTAACGAAGACCTGGGCAAGAAAATGCTGGCGGAAAGCGGTCTGCCCATCATCTCGGTGGACACTATGGCAGAAGCTGCGCAGGCAGCCGTTAAAGCGGTGAAAGGTTAATCAAAATGTCGATCTACATCAATAAAGACACGCGCGTCATCACCCAGGGCATCACCGGCAAAACCGGTCAGTTCCACACCGAGAAATGCCAGGAATATGCAAACGGAAAAGAGTGCTTTGTCGCGGGTGTGAACCCCAAGAAGGCCGGCGAGTCGATTTTCAATATTCCCATCTACGCTTCCGTCAAGGAAGCGGCCTCCGAGACCGGTGCCACCGTGTCCGTGATCTACGTGCCACCTGCTGGCGCTGCCGCAGCCATCTGGGAAGCCGTTGAAGCCGACCTGGACCTGGCGATTTGCATTACCGAAGGCATTCCCGTTCGGGACATGCTCGAACTGCGCAACCGCATGCGGGCCAAAGAAGCTGCTGGCGGCAAGAAGACCCTGTTGCTGGGACCTAACTGCCCCGGCCTGATCACCCCCGATGAAATCAAGATCGGCATCATGCCCGGTCACATCCACCGCAAGGGTCGCATTGGTGTGGTGAGCCGCTCCGGCACGCTGACGTACGAAGCCGTGGCGCAATTGACCGAAATCGGTCTGGGCCAGTCCACCGCGGTCGGTATTGGTGGTGACCCCATCAATGGCCTGAAGCACATTGATGTGATGCGCGCTTTCAATGACGATCCTGATACCGATGCCGTCATCATGATTGGTGAAATCGGTGGTCCGGATGAAGCCGAAGCCGCGCGCTGGTGCAAGCTCAACATGAAGAAACCCATCGTGGGCTTCATCGCGGGAGTGACTGCTCCTGCGGGCAAGCGCATGGGCCATGCCGGTGCGTTGATTTCTGGTGGTGCCGATACGGCCGATGCCAAGCTGGCGGTGATGGAAGAGTGTGGATTCACGATCACACGCAATCCTTCCGAAATGGCGAAGTTGCTTAAAGCGTTGCTGTAAACCACCCTGCACGGCAGTTCCTGTTGTGGGCGCTGTCGTGGCCAGCGGCCATAATGCAAAACCGGATTTCCAGCGAGAAATCCGGTTTTGTTTTTGGCGTAACGCTTTTTGCGGGCGTATCCGTTCGGAAAGGCATCATGGAAGAATTTCTTACCGCCCATTTTTGGGTGGCCGTGGGCCAGATCATCATGATCGACGTCTTGTTGGGGGGGGCAACGCCGTTGTGATTGCGTTGGCTTGCCGCCAGCTGCCGGCGAACCTCCGCCTCAGGGGGATTTTGTGGGGAACCGCAGGCGCGATTGTTCTCCGGGTCGTCCTCATCGCCTTTGCCCTCACGCTGTTGCAAGTACCATTCTTGAAGCTCGTCGGTGCGGCGTTGCTGTTGTAGATTGGCGACAAGCTATGGGCCGCTGTCAAAACCGTCATCATTGCTGATCTGGTCATGAGTGTTGACAATGTCATTGGCAATGACATTGCCATTGCCGGTGGCCAGCACCAGTTGCCCCTGGTTATTTTCGGTCTTCTGGTCAGCATTCCCATCATTATTTGGGGCAGCCAACTGGTGCTCAAACTCATGGACCGTTTTCCCGCAATCATCCCCATTGGGGGGATGCTGCTAGTGTAGTGCTTCATTCTGTTTAGAACTTAAGCGACTATTGGCACGAATGACCTTCTGCAGGATGTCGCGGGCGCTCTTGGTCCAGATGAACGGC
>JAYTRR010000094.1:0-16241 GCA_043746005.1 Burkholderiales bacterium | reverse complement strand
TGGGGAACAAGGGCGTGAGGTTTTCGAACATCACCTTGTGCTTGTTCTCTTCGGGACCACCGCCATTGACCTTGTCAAGTTTGTTCAGTGCGAAGTAGCGCTCGCCGTCTTTCGGGGTGCGTACTTCACCTTCGATCATGTCGCCGGTGTGCAGATTGAAGCGGCGCACCTGGCTCGGGCTGATGTAGATGTCGTCCGTGCTGGCGGTGTAGCTGGTGTCGGGGCTGCGCAAAAAGCCAAAACCGTCGGGCAAAATTTCCAGCACGCCATCAGCAATGATCTGCTCACCTGTGCGGGCCCGCTTCTTGATGATGGCGAACATCAGCTCCTGCTTGCGCATGCGGCCGGTGTTTTCGATCTCAAGCTCTTCAGCCTGCTTGAGGACTTCCGACACGTGCAGTGCCTTGAGTTCGTTTAAGTGCATGGAAATGGTCCCGTGGGGGAGTTGACCGAAATTCGGAGTTTTTGGAGAAATGCAGGGAGAGGGGGTTGATGCAAGACCAGTGACTCGGCCTCGGCGTTCTTAACCCGGAAATTTGGACCAGCCCTTGGGAGGCGTTGGTGAACGAGATTAATTATGACAGGAAAAACGACCGTTTTGAATTTTGCCTCCACGCTTGCCACTGCGTGTGCTGCGCTGCCTCCGTGGGGGGGCTAATTTTCTTTGGGGCGGCCCTTCGGAAAATTGCCACGGTCATGAACAGAGCCTAGGCGAGTTGCTGATCGATGAAGGCTACCAACTGGGCTTTGCTCAAAGCGCCGACTTTGGTGGCTGCCAGTTGCCCATCCTTGAACAACATCAGGGTCGGGATACCGCGGATGCCGAACTTGGCAGGGATCTCACGGTTTTCGTCCACATTCATCTTGGCAATTTGGAGCTTGCCTTCGTAGGCGGTGGACACTTCGTCCAGAATAGGCGCAATCATCTTGCAGGGTCCGCACCATTCGGCCCAATAGTCCACCAGAATCGGCTGGGTTGCTTTCAGCACATCCGCTTCAAAAGTGGCGTCGGTTACATGTTTAATCAGGGCGCTGGCCATAGTGATTCCTCTGGGAGTTTGCGATACAGCTAAAGTTGGAGGCATTGTGACAGAAACCAAGAACCCGCCGGGCTGCCGGTTGCTATGAAGAGCATAGCGAAAATTGATCTTTCCACCGGACTTGTCGATCCGCAGGCTCTGGCGCATCCGTCGCTGGCGCTGTGGCTAGATCCGGCGAACGGTTTACTGATACGCATTGCGGCTGAGATTCACAAGCGCGCAGCGCACCCTGCGCGCACCGTAGTCTTGCTGCCGTACGCGCAGTTGATTCCGTTGGCGACGCGTCTATGGGTTCAGCGTTTTCCCGATGGTTTTGCGCCGCAGTTCCAGACCACCATGAACTGGAGCGCCGCCTTGGGCGCATTCAACCCCGGCGCGACCGATATCGCTTTCGACATGGCGCTGGACACCCTGACTGCGCAAGCCCTGTTACGCAGCGCAGGCCTTGGCGCCCAGCAAGACGCTTTGGCGGGGTTGTTGGTCGAAGCGGCACAACAACTGGGCCCTTTGGCAGCGGCTCGAAGCCCTGCAGAACGCATGGCCTGGGCGCAAGGCGCCCGCCAGTCGGCTCTCATCGGCATGGACGGCCCAGCGCTGGCGATGGAGGCAGCCGTTGCCCGCATTGCGGTGGAGTGGGCTGCGCTGTCCAGCTACGCCAGTGATGCCTTGTTTGATATAGCCGTGCGTGACGGGCTGGATGGCCTGCTGGTGGTGCAAGGCTTTGCAGCCGACGCGCTTACGCCCGCGTTGCAAGAATTTTGGGGCAACAAGCTGGCCGGTTTGTCGCTGGCATCCGAACTCACGTTGCAATCGGATGGCGGCGCAAGCGCCATCGCATGGCACGCTTGCGGGGATTCTGAGGACGAGGCACAGCGCGCAGCGGCCTGCGCAATCCAGCACATTGCGGCCGGGCGTTTTCCGCTGGCGTTGGTCTCCACCGACCGGGCTCTGACCCGGCGCGTACGCTCCATGCTGGAAGGCACCGGAGTACAGATCCGTGATGAAAACGGCTGGAAGCTGTCAACCAGTCACGCAGCAGCCCAGGTGGTGGCGCTTTTGAAGGCGGGTGTCTGGAATGCGTCGACCGACGGGGTGCTGGGCTGGCTCAAGGGCGCTCCGGCTTTTGCTGCGGAGGTAAGTGGACTGGAAGCCGCTTTGCGCCAGGATCAGGTTCGGGACTGGCGCGGTTCAGCAAGCGCACCCAGCGTCAAAAAGTCCCCCGCCGTTTTGCAGGCGTACGCAGCGGTGGGTGCCGTGCTGGAGCCGCTATGCGGCAGCCGTCCCCTGGTGGGCTGGCTGGACGTGCTGCGCACCGCATTGCAGTCCAGTGGCTTATGGGAGGGCCTACAGACCGATGGCGCAGGCATCAAAGTACTGGCTGCGCTGCGATTGACCATGCCGCCAATGCCCGCTTGGGAGCATCTTCTGGGTCAGGCTCTATGGGCCTCCCGGCGCGTGGATCTCGCTGAGTTCACGGGGTGGGTTAACCAGGCGCTGGAGGGCGCCAGCTTTTCACCGCCCTATCCGGATCACGAACAGGTGGTCATTTTGCCCATGAGCCAGATGCTGGCGCGTCCATTTGCCGCGCTGGTGCTTGCCGGGTGTGATGAAGTGCGTTTCAACCCCTCGCCGGAACCCCCTGGCGGCTGGACTTCGCAGCAGCGCGCAGCGCTGGAGTTGCCTTCGCGTGACGCGCTGCAGGCCGCGACAGAGGCTGCCTGGCACCATGCACTGCTCACGCCGTATTGCGATGTGCTGTGGCGCTGCAGTGACGATACGGGTGAAACCTTGCTGCCAAGCTCTTTGGTGCAATTGATGCAACTGGCCAGGACCCGATCGGGGGCCGCGGATCATGCGGATCATGCAGAGTCAGCGGTGCAAGCGGCCGACCCGCGCACAGGGCGTTCCATTGCGCCAAGGCCGGTGCTTCCCCCGTTGCCCACCGGTGAGCTGGTGCCCGTTAGCCAGCTGTCCGCCAGTGCGTATGACGATCTTCGGCACTGCCCTTACCGGTTTTTCGCCCTGCGCCAGCTCGGCCTCAAATCGGTGGACGAACTGGACGCCGAGATCGGCAAGCGCGACTTCGGCTTGTGGCTGCATGAAGTGCTTACCCGCTTTCATGAAGCACTGGCCTCGCTAGCCCCGACTACCACTGAAAAGAGGCTGCTGCTCGACGATGCCGCCGCGGCAACGACCGATGCCATGGGCCTGGGCGAAGGCGAGTTCTTGCCCTTTGCTGCCGCCTGGCCAGCCGTGCGCGACGGCTACCTGCGCTGGCTCTCGCAGCACGAAGCCACTGGCGCGGTCTTTGTCAGTGCCGAAACGGCGCAGACTCAGCGCCTGGGCGACGTCAAACTGGTCGGTCGTATCGACCGCATTGACAAGCTGACTGACGGCACGTTGCTGGTGCTCGACTACAAAACCGAGCCCACGGCCAAAACCAGTGCCCGCGTGAAAGAGCCACTGGAGGACACACAAATTGCGTTCTACGCGGCCCTGTTGCCACAAGACACTTTGCAAGCTGCTTACGTGAATGTGGGTGAGCGCGATGCAACCAGAACCTACGCCCAGGCGGATGTGGTGGACGCGCGTGATGCGCTGATTGAAGGCATCCTGCATGACATGGCGCGCATTGGTCAGGGTGCGCCCTTGCCCGCGCTGGGCGACGGCAGCGCCTGTGACTATTGCCAGGCGCGGGGCCTTTGCCGCAAAGACTTTTGGAGCGAGCCTGCATGTCTGAAGTAGCAGCCTTTGAACACAACGGTGCGACCGTGGAGCGCGGCCGCTTCTACGCCATTGCCTGTGACCCCCGGCGCAGCGTGGCGGTTGAGGCTTGCGCCGGTGCGGGCAAGACCTGGATGCTGGTGTCGCGCATCGTACGGGCCTTGCTGGAGGGCTGCGCGCCGCACGAGATTCTGGCCATCACCTTCACCAAGAAAGCCGCAGGCGAGATGCGCCAGCGTCTGCATGAGTGGCTGTTGCAGTTCGCCGCCCAGAGTGATGCTGAACTCCGCCAGGAACTACACAACCGGGGTTTTAGCCAGGAGCCCACAGCCGAGCAACTGGATGCCCTGCGCCACCTGCACTACACCTTGCTGAAAAGCGGCAGGCCGGTGCAGATTCGCACGTTTCACAGTTGGTTTGCGGCCTTGGTGCGTAGCGCACCGTTGGCGGCGCTGCATGATCTCGGTCTGCCATCCAACTACGAGTTGCTGGAGAACGATGCGCGGGCCGTGGCCCAAGCCTGGCCCCGTTTTCAAATGCGTGTGGCCCGCGACCCGCAGGGCCGCGAAGACTACCTGGCTGCGGTCGCCACCTTTGGCCGCCACCAGACCCAGAAGGCGCTGGAGGCCGCTCTCAACAAGCGGGTGGAATTTGGACTAGCCGATGCCCATGGTGTGGTTGACGCATCGGTGCAAACCTTTGCCCAGCAGTACCCGGCGTTTGCCGGGGTGGATACGCCCCACGCGCTGCTGACCACACCCGCTGTACGCAGCCTTTTGCTGGACGCCGCGCGCGTTCTTGGTTCGGCCACTCAGGCCACCTGCATTGCGGCGGCCGGGGCGCTGGAGCAGGCCGTCACAGCAGGCGATGTCAACGCCATGGTCGACGCCTTGATGACCAAAGCCGGCACACCGCGCAAGTTCAGCGACAAAGTGCCGGGCATCGAAACCGTGCGCCAGGCGCAGGACCAATTGCTGGAAGTCGTGGCCGCGCAAGGCCAGCACCAGGCCTGGCTGCACCAGCAGCGCATGGCGCGCCTGACCCGCGTGCTGGTGGTGGAATATGCCGACCTCAAGCGGGAGCGGGGCTGGATCGACATGGGTGACCTGGAGCACGCCGCGCTGGCGCTGATGTCGGACGACGTGCTCAGCGGCTGGGTGCAGGAGCGCCTGGATGCGCGGGTGCGCCATTTGATGATCGACGAGTTCCAGGACACCAACCCCTTGCAGTGGCAGGCCCTGAGCGCCTGGCTGTCGGGCTACGCCGGAGCGGGCCATGCGCCCAGCGTTTTTTTGGTGGGCGACCCCAAGCAGAGTATTTACCGCTTCCGCCGGGCCGAGCCGCAGGTGTTCAAGGCGGCGCAGCGGTTTGTGGCGCAAGGTCTGGGCGGTGACTTGCTCAGCTGCGACCACACACGGCGCAACGCGCCGGACATCATCGGACTGGTCAACCAGGTGATGTTGAAGGCCCAGACGGCCGGCGAGTTTGACGGTTTTCGGTCGCACAGCACGGAGTCGCACGAAAGGGGGAGCATCTTCAAGTTGCCGCGCATCCACCGTGAGGCTGAAGCAGACGATGCGGCTGGTGATTCCGCTCATTCCCCCCATTTCGACCCTGGTGGCTGGCGTGACTCGCTCACCACCCCGCGGCTGATTGCCGAAGAAACCCGCAAAGTCATGGAGTGCCGCCAGGCGGCGCGCTGGATTGCGCAGCAATTGCAGTCCGGCGTCCTCCAACCCCGCGATGTCATGGTGCTGGCCCGCAAGCGCGAACGACTGGGCCTGATGCAGACCGAGCTGGCTGCACTGCACATCCCCGCCCAGCAGCCCGAAAAAAATGAGCTGGCCGACATGCCGGAGGTACAGGATCTGGTGGGCTTGCTCGACGCACTGGTGTCCCCCGCGCACGATCTGTCCCTGGCCCGCGCGCTCAAATCGCCGGTGTTCGGCATCCGCGATGCGGATCTGGTGCAGATCGTGTTGCGCCAGCGTGCCATGCGCAGCGACGCGGAAAAGGACGCCGAACGCACACCCACGGTGACCTGGATGCAGGTGCTGCAGACCGCCACCGATTTGCCACCGGCGCTGGCTCCGGTGGGCGCTGTGCTCACTCTCTGGAAAACCTGGGTGGGTACGCTGCCGCCCCACGACGCGCTGAGCGCCATCTACCAGCAGGGCGATGTACTGGCCCGCTACGCGGCGGCCACGCCCGCCGACCAGCGCGAAGGCGTGCTGGCCAATTTGCGTGCGTTGCTGGGCGCAGCCTTGCAGGTGGACGGCGGCCGCTACGTCACCGCCTATGCCTTGGTGCGCGCGCTGCGCGCGGGGGGCATTCAGGCGCCGGTGCGGGCCGATGTACATGCCGTGCGCCTGCTCACCATCCACGGTGCCAAGGGGCTGGAAGCACCGCTGGTGCTGATGCTGGACACCGACGGCGAATCCCTCAAATCCCAGACCATGGGTGTGCTGGTGGATTGGCCCGGTGAGGCCCTGTACCCGCAGCGTTTTGTGTTTCTGGCCAATGAATCGAAACCACCGGCTTGCGTAGCCGATGCACTGGCCATCGAGCAAACTGCCCGCAGCCGGGAAGAACTCAATGCTCTGTATGTGGCGCTAACCCGTACCCAGTGCACGCTGGTCGTGTCCAGCCTGGAGCCGCATATGGCCAACCCGGCGAGCTGGTGGCAGCGCCTGCAGGACCACGCGCACGACGCACCGTGGCAGTCTGGGCCGCATGCCGGAGCCGACCCGTATGCCGCAGGCGCGGTAGCACCTGTTCAAGGCGTCTACACCCTGCTTTCATTGCCAAATATGCCTGTAGCCCCCGTGGAATATGCGCAAGAAGCTATAAAATCAATAGCGGAATACGGCCTGGCCGGCGAACCGGATGCAGCGCAGGACAGTCTCGATTCCCGCATCGGCCAGGCCATGCACCGCCTGCTGGAACGCCGGCCATCGCGGGGCACGGTCGCCACTGCGTACCCGTGGTCTGCGGCGCAACTGGATGCCGTCGCGCGGGAGTTTTCCCTGGAGCCAGCGCAGGTCGAAGTGGCCCAGGGCATGGCCCAGGCCATCTTGCGCGGCGAGGGCGCCTGGGCTTGGGACCCCGCCCAATTGCAGTGGCAGGGCAACGAGGTGGGGCTGGTCCATCAGGGCCGCATGCTGCGCATCGACCGGCTGGTGCAGCACAGTGAGGGACAATGGTGGGTGCTGGACTACAAGTCAACCGCCCAGCCACACCTCCAACCCGAGCTGCGTGCGCAGCTTCTGGCCTACCGCGCAGCGGTAGCGCAGGCGCAACCCGGACAATCGGTCCGTGCTGCGTTTTTGACCGCCCAAGGCACTTTGATAGAACTGAATCCATGAAATCTGAACTCCCCGTCGTCGTTATCGGTGGCGGCCCCGCTGGCCTGATGGCCGCCCAAGTCCTGGCCGATGCCGGTCTGCCCGTGCACCTGTATGACGCCATGCCCTCTATCGGGCGCAAGTTTCTGTTGGCGGGAAAAGGCGGCCTCAACCTCACCCATTCAGAGAGCGCTGACACCTTCGCCGAGCGCTTTGGCTCCCGCCGCACGGCCATTGAGGCACTGCTCAATGACTTTGATCCCAGCGCCGTGCGTGCATGGGCCCTTAGCCTGGGAGTGGAGACCTTCATCGGTTCCAGCGGGCGCGTGTTCCCCAAGGACATGAAGGCCGCGCCCCTGCTGCGCGCCTGGCTGCATCGGCTGCGCCATCCCGCCACGGGTCCGGGTGTGCAGTTCCACATGCGCCACCGTTGGACCGGCTGGTCTGCCGACAACACTCTGCGCTTCGAAACACCCCAAGGTCCGGTCCAGGTACCGGCCCGCGCCGTGGTGCTGGCGCTGGGTGGTGGAAGTTGGGCGCGGCTGGGCTCCAACGGAGCCTGGGTGCCTCTGCTGGCGGAGCGTGGCATTGCCGTTGCGCCGCTCTTGCCCGCCAACTGTGGCTTTGATGTGCGAAACGGCTGGAGCGAACATTTCTCCAGCCGCTTTGCGGGCCAGCCTTTCAAGCTGGTATCTATTGCGCTCACCACCTCGCAAGGCGTGCGGTTTGAGCGCAAGGGCGAGTTTGTGGCCACGGCCACCGGCGTGGAGGGCAGTCTGGTTTACGCCGTGTCCAGCCTGCTGCGCGACGAGATCATTCGCTCCGGTTCGGCTACCTTTCATCTGGATTTGCTGCCCGACATGACGTCCGAGAAGGTGCTGGCCGAGGTGTGCCACCCCCGTGGCACGCGTTCGTTGTCGAGCCACCTCAAGAGCCGTTTGCATCTGGAGGGCATCAAGGCGGGCATTCTGTACGAATGGGTGTCCAAAGAAGCGATTGCTGACCCGGTGCAACTGGCCGCAGCCATCAAGGCTTTGCCCATCACGCTGGTGGCAGCACGCCCGATCGATGAAGCCATCAGCAGCGCAGGTGGTGTATTGTTTGAAGCCCTTACGCCCGGCCTGATGACCGAGGCGCAGCCCGGTGTGTTTTGCGCCGGAGAAATGCTCGACTGGGAAGCCCCCACCGGTGGCTATTTGCTCAGCGCCTGTTTTGCCAGTGGCAAGCGCGCAGGGCAGGGTGTGCTGGAGTACCTGCAAGTAAAGTCTCAAGCCAAATAGGGTTCTAGCCCGCGTATATATTACGCAAGCAGCTATCGTTTTGATAGCTGCTGCAGGCTTGAGAAATAGAACTGGAAAGAGAATGAGGTTGACGAGCCTTGACCCCGGCACTGGCTCCACAGTTAGGGCTGCTTGGTTCCCCACCTGACCCGGTTGGCCGCTTTACCATGCGGGAAGGCCCGTCAGCCTTTATTGTACCCAATGCCAGAGTCGCGTTCAGTCAAAGAGTGGTTCTGAAACCGTATCGCCCGAACAAAAGCGAAAGCCGTTGCGGCCATCGGTCTTGGCCAGGTACATCGCATGGTCGGCGCTGGAGATAATTCCGGAGGCGGTATCGCCGTCGTCGGGATACTGCCCGATGCCAATGCTGATGCTCACGCGGATGGAAAGCGGACCAAAGGGTATGGGCGACCGCATGCAATCCAGCAGCTGGCGTGCAATGGACGCAATCTGCCTTCGGTCTGCCGGGTTGTTCAGCAAAACAACGAACTCGTCTCCGCCCAGTCGGGCCACGGTGTCGACTTTTCGCGTTGCGGTGGCCAGCCGCTGCGCAATTTCCTTCAACGCGGCATCACCGGCCTCGTGGCCTAATTCGTCGTTGATAGCCTTAAAGTTGTCCAGGTCAATAAACAGGAGGGCGAATCGCTCGCCGTTGCGCCGGCCGCGCTCCACGGCCTGCTCCAGGCGCTCCTGAAACAGACGGCGGTTGGGTAAGTCGGTCAGCATGTCATGCAGCGCCAGGTGTTCCAGGTTGTCCTGGCTGTCTTTCAGCGCGGCGAGCTGTTGTTTTATCTGGTCTTGCATCTGGTTGAAACTGCGCGCCAGAACACCAATTTCATCCTTTCGATTGACCGGCAGGCCCACGATTTCATGGCCCTTGGCAAAGTGTTGCGCAGCGGTGCTTAAGGAGTTGATGGGCCTGGTAACCGCCCGTGCTACAAACGCCGCCAGCAGGATGCAGGTCAGGCAAAAGCCGCCCACGATCTGCAGAATCGTCAGGCCGAGCTGGTCTGCCTGCGCCACAATGACGGACAGTGGCTGTGCCAGGCCGAGGATAAGTTTGCTTTCGTCGCGGTCGAATCCGACTTTGCTGCTCACGAAGGCAGCGACGACCGGGGCACTTGCGTAGCGGCCCTGAGCCGTTTCAAACACTGCCTGGTCGATTTTGCTGTCCATGAGATCGCGGGTGGCAGGAAATTCGTCTTGCACCAGCACCCGTCGGCCTTTGTCAAAGCCGAAGGACTGCGTGCTATCGGGATGCACCAGGAAATCGCCGGTGCGATTGGCCAGGAAAAGCTGGATGTCCTTGGGCAGATCTGCTGCCAGAAGGCTGAAGGTGCTGTTGAGGTCGATGTTGATCACCAACGCGCCCAGCACCCGGCCTTGCCGGTCTGTCACGGGCGTGGCCAGGCGCACGGTGGGCTGCTCTTGCCCGGCGTGTGCGCCGCGTTCGTGGTTGATGACAATCCGCGACAGATAGATGCCGCCAGCTGGCATTTTCAGGGTGTCGGACACGTAGGGGAAGTGGCCTTTTTCCTGAAGATCATCGCTCGTGATGCGGAGCAGTTGCGTGCCGTCCCTGTCAACGCGCACACGCTCCATGCCGCTGTCGGTGGCGGATATCAAGCGGACCTGAAAGTAGCCAGGGTTTGCTTCCATCATCAGCTTGAATAGCGTGGCCAACTGCTCTTCCTGTGCCGGGCCCGGCTTCTGCAAAGTCGATAAAGCAGCGGGGTGTCTAGCCAGAACCAGCAGATTGCGGGATATCTCATCTCGCGCCAATGCGATGCGACGGGCAAGCCCGTAGGTTGATGTCAGCAACTCGTTTTTTGCCGACTGCACCAACTGGCCACGGCTGATGTCGTAGGCGTAGTAGCCCGTCAACCCCGAGGCCAGCACACCCACTACTGCCAGCAGCAGACCCAGCTTGGCGGCGATTCCGGAGGTCACGGGGACAGCACCTTGCGGACCTTATCACCCGACAAAATGCGCTGCCACAGCAGGTTCCTGCGATCCACGTCTTCCACGGGTTCCAGCCATTTGAATTTGTCTTCAGACCGAAGGTTGGGAGACTCCGACGTCGTGTTGGCGAGTCCCTGGCGAGTCACCAGTGCGTTACCTGGCTCCTTCTCCAGAAGATAGCTAATCCAGGCTTCAGCCAGTTCCGGGTTGCGCGCGCCCCGCGTGATCGCCCAGCAATCAAGCCAGGCGAGTGCACCTTCCTTTGGAATGGCGTAGCCGACGTCGACCCCGGCCGCTTTGAGCAACTGCAATTGCTGCGACCCGTAGTTGGCGAAAAGCAGCGCGGCCTTCTTGTTTTTGAACAGTTCCACCGATTCATCGGGCTGGGTATAAAACGCCAGCGCATTGCGTCGCAGGGCGATCAATTGCTGAACGGCCGCGGGCCATTCGTTGTCGTTCAGATGGAAGGGGGTAGTGTCGCCCAGCACTTGGGCTGCCAGTGAAAAATTGTGTGTGCCACTGTCGTACAGCAAGACCTTCCCTTTGTAGCGGGGATCCCACAGCGCCCGAATGGATGTGGGCGCTTCCTTGACCTGTTGCCGGTCATAGATCAGGCCCATCTCCGAGTAGGTGTAGGGAATGGCGAAGACCTTGCCTCCATGAACGAGGCCGGGAATGCTCTTGACATTGCGAAACCGCGACAACTGCGTTGCAATTCTGCGCACGCCTGCGGTGTTGATGGGAGTCACCAGGCCTTCAGCGATGTAACGCTGCAACTCGGCGGTATTCACGGCAAAGACATCAAAGTCTTGTGCCTTGTTGTTGCGGATTTTTTGCCACAGGGCTTCATCGGAATCAACGATGGTGACTTCGACGGTGCTGCCAGTGCGTTGCTCGAAAACCTTAACCAGGTCTGGATCAGCGTAACCCGGCCAGGCCAGCACGCGCAGCGCGCCGGACGCGTAGGCAGACACGGCCACGGCGAACAGACAAGTGGAAAGCACAAACAGGCTGCGCAATACCTTGATCATGGGAGAAACATCGCCATAACCGATCTCCAAGCTTTCTGTCTAGGAATGGACGGGGCCACGTGGCCCGGTGAAGATTCTGGTTCATTCTATGTCCTTTAAAAGATGCTTCAGAGGCAAAACCGACCCCGCCCCCTTTAGAATCCGGGCATGTCCTATCTCGTGCTCGCCCGCAAGTACCGCCCCCGCAATTTCACGGAAATGGTGGGGCAGGACCATGTGGTGCAGGCGCTGACCAACGCGCTCACCACACAACGGCTGCACCACGCCTACCTGTTTACGGGCACCCGTGGTGTGGGCAAGACCACCGTGTCGCGCATTCTGGCCAAGTCGCTCAACTGCCAGGGCGTCGATGGACGAGGCGGAATCACTGCGACCCCTTGTGGAGTATGTCAAGCGTGCTCTGATATTGATAGCGGCCGGTTTGTGGATTACACCGAGCTGGATGCGGCCTCCAACCGGGGTGTCGACGAAGTGCAGGCGCTGCTGGAACAGGCGGTGTACAAGCCGGTGCAGGGTCGCTTCAAGGTCTTCATGATTGACGAGGTGCACATGCTGACCAACACGGCGTTTAACGCCATGTTGAAGACTCTGGAGGAGCCCCCCGAGTATTTGAAGTTTGTGCTGGCCACGACCGATCCGCAAAAGGTGCCGGTCACCGTGCTTTCGCGCTGCCTGCAGTTCAATCTGCGACCCATGGCGCCCGAGACCATCCGCGAGCACCTGGCCAAGGTGCTGGAAGTGGAGCTGGTTCCAGCGGAAGTGCAGGCGCTGCGTCTGCTGGCGCGTGCGGCGCGCGGCTCCATGCGGGACGCACTGAGTCTGGCCGACCAGGCCATTGCCTTCGGCTCGGGCCAGTTGCAGGAGGCCTCCGTGCGCCTGATGCTGGGCAGTGTGGATCGCTCGTATGTGTTTCGTCTGATTGAAGCGCTGGCACAGGGCGACGGCAAAACCGTGGTGGAGATATCCGAGACCCTGCGGCTCAACGGCCTGAGTGCGGCCTCCACGCTGGAAGAAATGTCCACGGTGTTGCAACGCATGGCGGTGGTGCAAACCGTAGGGGCGGCTACCGACGATGACAATGACCCCGAAGCCACCGAGACGTCCCGCTTGGCAGCCCTGATGCCAGCGGATGAAACCCAGTTGCTCTACAGTATTTGCCTGCATGGTCGTGGCGATCTGGGCCTGGCGCCCGACGAATATGCTGCGCTTACCATGGTGCTGCTGCGTCTGCTAGCGTTCAAACCAAAAA
Source organism: Burkholderiales bacterium (assembly GCA_043746005.1). GTDB lineage: Bacteria > Pseudomonadota > Gammaproteobacteria > Burkholderiales > Burkholderiaceae_C > Allorhodoferax. Next base: position 3,611 of record JAYTRR010000094.1, on the reverse strand, counting down.
GGGGGGGCGGCGAACGTCTGGCGAACGCGGGCTCTGCGTCACTGGCTGAAAAAAAAACTCTGAATAGTCCGCTGGCGCGATCGCAAACTGTTACGCAAAATACGCCTCCAGCTGCTTTGCCGGTGGTGCCAGTAGTGCAGGCACCAGTAAAGCCAGTCGCGGTGCAGCCTTGGGAAGATGATCCCGCTGTGGTACCCGCAGCAGACAGCGTGCCGCCGGGTCAGGTTCTCACGGTGCGAATGGGATCGCCTTCACTGGCTGTCACGCATGATTCCGAACCGGATTTTGAATCAAATGCACCCCTAGCCCCCGCAGAACCTGCGCGAGCAGCTACAAAAGTTGTAGCGGTTCCCGTGCGTGTGCAGGCCGAGTCCCGTTCGGAGGTTACCGCCGGGCAGGCCACGCAGACGCTGCTGCCCACCGAAGAGGGTGATTTTTGGCACGCCACCGTTCAGCAGCTTATTGCGGCCGAGGCCATCAATGCCATGGTGCGCGAACTGGCATTGCAGTCGCAGTTGGTGGCGCGTGACACCGATGAATGGATTTTGCGGGTGGAGCGCGAATCGCTTAACCAGACCGGTACCCGGGACCGCCTGGCCGCCGCTTTGCAGGCCGCCGGTTTTGGCGTCAAGCTGGTGGTGGAAATTGGCCGTGTGATCGATAGCCCTGGCAGGCGCAACAGCGCGGTCTCGGCTGAAAAGCAGCTGGCGGCCGAGAAGATTATTTTTGACGATCCGTTTGTGCAAACCATGATGCGGGACTTTGGGGCGAGAATCGTGCCCGGTTCCATCAAGCCCCTGTAGTGGCTCGCTGTTCGCTTATTTTTTGAAATCAACTAAGGACAACCATGTTCAACAAAGGTCAACTCGCCGGTCTGATGAAACAAGCCCAAGCGATGCAGGACAACATGAAAAAGGCTCAGGACGAATTGGGCAACATCGAAGTCACTGGCGAGTCCGGCGCAGGCTTGGTCAAGGTCATCATGACCTGCAAGCACGATGTCAAACGCGTCACCATCGACCCCAGCCTGCTGACCGATGACAAGGATATGCTGGAGGACCTGGTGGCGGCGGCTTTCAATGCGGCCGTGCGCAAGGCCGAAGACACATCGGCCGAAAAAATGGGGAAAATCTCTGCGGGCATGCCCAGCCTGCCCGGTGGTATGAAGTTTCCGTTCTGAACGGCTTGACGCGTGGCGGATACCCATTCCCTTGATGTACTGATTCAGTCGCTCAAACGCCTGCCCGGTGTGGGCATCAAGTCGGCCCAGCGCATGGCGTTTCACCTGCTGCAGCACGACCGCGCAGGCGCGCAAATGCTGGCGCGGGCCCTGCAAGAGGCGTCCACGCTCACACACCACTGCGAGCGCTGCAATACGTTTACTGAATTGGAGACCTGCGCCACGTGCCGGGACCCGCGGCGCGACCAAACTACGCTGTGCGTGGTGGAAACACCCGCTGACCAATCTGCGCTGGAGCGTACGGGCGCGTACAAGGGGCTGTACTTTGTACTGATGGGCAAGTTAAGCCCTCTGGATGGCATTGGCCCGAATGACCTGGGCCTCAACATTTTGTTTGAACGCGCCTGTGATGGCGTCGTCAAAGAAGTCATCTTGGCCACTAATTTCACGGCGGAGGGAGAGGCCACTGCGCACGTGATTGGAGAAAGCTTGCGCTCCCGCGGCGTTAAGCCCACGCGCCTGGCGCGCGGCGTGCCTGCGGGCAGTGAACTGGAGTATGTGGACTTGGGCACCATTGCCCACGCTTTGGTCGACCGGCGCTAACGCGCCACCGGCGTCAGACTAGCGTTTGGCGGGGCGCGTGTTGGCCTTATGTACTTGTGGGCTCTGGGACTTGGTCGCCGGCCTGGTGGCAGCCTTGGCGGATACAGCTTGCGTTGTGCCAGTTTTCTTGACCGGGCCAGGTGCCACGAGCAAGATGATGGGCTGACCCGGCTTGAAGCTGGCATTCGCTGCCACTTTGTTCCACTGCGCCAACTGCACTGCGGGCACCCCACGGGCACGTGCTACGCTGGCGACGGTGTCCGCCCTGCCGGCTTTGATGACTATCCGACGTGATACGACTTCGGGTGACAACGACATTTGCCCGTTGTCTGCGACCTTGCCAGCCACATCGTCCTGCATGTTCGCGGCGCGTGGCACCAAGAGCGTAGAGCCTGCGCGAATGACCATTCGCGCCGGTACGGCGTTGACACTGCGCAGCTCGGCCTCGGTCATACCGACGCGCTTAGCGGCGTCGGCGGGGCGCATGGTGGTGGGCGCGATCCACACCGTCCAACTGGCCAAGCGGCCGCCCGTGTAGGCTTGCAAATTGTTCTCGAAAATCTCCGCATTGTCCCAAGGTAAAAGAATTTGGGGGGTACCCGCCGCCAATATGACGGGACGGTTGACGGAGGGGTTAAGTGCCTTGAAATCATCCACCGGAACGCCGGCAAGGCGAGCTGCCAGCGTGACATCGATATCACGCACGATCGTGACCGATTGGAAGTAGGGGTGGTTTTCTATCAGTGGCAACTTCGAATCGAAGGCTTCCGGTTGGGCCACAATATTTTTGACCGCCTGTAGCTTGGGCACGTAAAAGCGGGTCTCCATGGGCATGTTCAGGCTGGAGTAGGTGGTGGGCTGCCCTAAGCGCTGGTTCTTTGCAATCGCACGGCCCACACTGCCTTCACCCCAGTTGTAAGCCGCCAGGGCCAGGTGCCAGTCACCAAACATTCCGTGGAGTTTTTGCAGGTAATCGAGTGCTGCGCGCGTTGAGGCCAAAACGTCCCTGCGGTCATCGCGAAAAGCGTTTTGCTTGAGCTCAAAGTACTTACCGGTGGCGGGCATGAATTGCCACATACCGGCGGCCTTGGCGCTGGACACCGCCTGGGGATTGAAGGCACTTTCAATGAACGGGAGCAGCGCGAGTTCGGTCGGCATATTGCGCAGTTCCAACTCCTCAACAATGTGGAAGAGGTACTTCTTTGAGCGCTCAGTCATGCGATAGATGTAGTCCGGGCGCGAGGTGTACCACTGTTCGCGGTCTTTGACCAAATCGCTTTGCAAGTCCGGCATGGCAAACCCTCGGCGTATTCGGTCCCATAAATCCACGGGGGGAGCGAGCGAGGCAACGAACTGCGCGTTGGCTGTTTGAGGATCCATGGACGACAGCAAACCGCCGTAGCCCTGGTCCGATACGCCTGTAAAGGGCCGCACCGGCTTTCCCGGTACGGGAAGTTTGGCGCGCGCTTCGGCAGCAATCTCGGTGCCGCTGGTCGCCGCTTGGCCACCGGGCGTTGTGGCGCATCCTGTCAAGCTGGCTAGGGCCAGACAGATATAAAAATAGATAGTTTTCACTGGGCTTGGGGTTCAGTTGGCTGGGGTTGGCAAGGCGTTGTTTTTGTAGCGCTGCTGCGTGGCAAAGGCACCTTCAGGTCGTAAGCCTTCGGGGTCAAAGTGGTGGATTGACGCCACCACTGTATCCGCATCCGTCCGCAGGCAGGGCTTGTCATAATGGTGCAGCGCCGCCAGGGCCTACCACCGCAGTGGGTTGGCCCCTGTGCAGCATCCAGGTGTCTTTGTCTGCAAATGCAGGTAGCGGAATTAACTT
>JAYTRR010000093.1:0-16293 GCA_043746005.1 Burkholderiales bacterium | reverse complement strand
ACGGGTGAAACCGGTTTGCTGGCCCGACTGCTCTACGGCACAGGCATGCGCCGCAATGAGACGCTAACCCTGCGGGTGAAGGACATTGACTTTGATCGGCATGCCATCGTCGTGTGCGAAGCGAAGGGCGGTAAAGACCGGGTGGTCATGCTGCCTCAGACACGGGTACAACCGTTGCGCGAGCAGTTGGCCCGACCCCGAGCGCTGTGGGCGGCTGACCGGGCGGCAGAACGTGCAGGAGTGGCCATGCCTTTTGCGTTGGAAGCCAAATACCCCCGCGCCGGCCAGACTTGGCCTTGGCATTGGGTGTTTGCCTCGCCCACTTTGTCTGTGGACCCCCGGCAGCGGTATTGAGCGGCGCCATCATCTGTATAAACAACGCTTGCAACGGGCGCTCAAAAATGCAGTGGTACTTGCTCAGGTTTGCAAGCCGGTATCGGTTCACACGCTGCGCCATTCGTTCGCAACACATTTGCTGCAGTCGGGCACTGACATTCGCACAGTGCAAGAACTGCTGTGCCACAGCGATGTTAGTACCACCATGATCTAAACCCATGTGCTGAAGGTTGCAGCAGGCGGAACGGCCTCGCCATTGGATTCACTTTTGCCAAGCCAATGACCGTTATGGAAAAACTGTGCGAACGACGGGAGCCTGCCAGGTCCCGACGTTCGCAGTTTCAGGGCGACAGTTAGCAGTTGGTCGATAGGCATACCAGAGACATTCAATGGGATGCACCTACCATTTGGTTTCCCGAACCCGAGATAAAAAGAAACATGGTTGACCAGCACATCGCCTATGAAACTAATCCCGCAGATCACGGCAATGTCCGTCCAGTCCAGGCGAACAAAGAAGCCCAGTGCCATCAGTCCGCCTGCAACGAAGTCGAGCTGATCGAAGGGAATCCATCGCTGCCCAGGGGCGATACTCCCTCCCACTGCAGTCGGGACTGCAGGAATGTGACCGCCACACCGACTGCGACGCCCATGGCAAACCCCACCACGGTCTTGTGGCTCCCCAGGAGCGTGACGCTGATAGGGGGATTCAGCCACGCCAGAAGCGAACAAACGGTGGCGCCATGTTGGCCAGATAGACCGGCAGCATGAGATACATCAACGGGGCTAAATGCATGAGTACTCCAGAGATTGACAACGGAACCTTAGCCAGCCTTCATCTGGCGTTAGTGGACTTGTCAGATTCTCTGCCTGATCTTGCTTTGCCTGCAATTAAATCGGTGTAGGCTATATCCATGAGCAACGAAATACCTGAGCCTGCGGCCATCGGCCTGAACCCGGGCAATGGCACGTTCAGCCCAGCACACCTGGTGCTGCGCCGCGTGCTGATTGACACCTACCACGAGAATGTGGCCTACATGCACCGGGACTGCGAGGTCTACCGGGCCGAGGGCTTCAAGGCCCTCTCCAAGGTGGAGGTTCGCACCAACGGGCGCAGCATTCTGGCCACCCTGAACGTGGTAGACGACGCCGCCATCGTCGCCCCCGGCGGGCTGGGGCTATCCAAAGCAGCCTTTGAGCAGATGGGCGCGGAAGACGGCCACACCGTGACGGTGGCACAGGCTGAGCCACCCGAGTCGATGGGCGCACTGCATCGCAAGCTCGGAGGTGAGCGGCTCAATTTGGCTGATTTCCGCGCCATCGTGCAGGACATTGCCGAGCACCACTATTCCAAGATCGAGCTGACCGCCTTTGTGGTCGCGACCAACCGGGACGAACTGGACCGTGAAGAGGTCTACTTTCTGACCGAAGCCATGGTCGACGTGGGGCGCCGCCTGGATTGGCACGAACACATGGTGGTGGACAAGCATTGCATTGGTGGCATCCCCGGCAACCGCACGTCCATGTTGATAGTGCCCATCGTTGCCGCCCACGGCATGCTGTGTCCCAAAACATCATCCCGTGCCATCACATCACCAGCGGGTACCGCCGATACCATGGAGGTGCTGGCCAATGTGGAGCTGCCCATTGAGCAACTCGAAGAAATCGTGCGCAAGCACCGCGGTTGCCTGGCTTGGGGTGGGACTGCGAACCTGTCGCCTGCTGACGATGTACTGATTTCCGTGGAGCGACCGCTCGCACTGGACTCGCCCGGGCAAATGGTGGCGTCCATCCTGTCCAAGAAAATCGCTGCCGGTTCCAGCCACTTGGTACTGGACATTCCCATCGGCCCCACGGCCAAAGTGCGCTCCATGCCGGATGCGCAACGGCTACGCCGACTCTTTGAGTACGTAGCCCGGCGCATCAAGCTGTCGCTGGACGTGGTCATCACCGATGGCCGCCAGCCCATTGGCTTCGGCATTGGCCCGGTACTGGAGGCGCGCGACGTAATGCGGGTGCTGGAAAACGACCCCCGCGCGCCAATTGATCTGCGACAAAAGGCTCTCCGTCTGGCCGGTCGCCTGATCGAGAGCGACCCTGATGTGCGCGGTGGTGACGGCTTCGCCATTGCACGCGACATACTCGATTCCGGCCGTGCACTGACCAAAATGAACGACATCATCCAGGCCCAGGGCAGCAAATCGTTCGATCACAACCAGCCCGAACTGGGCGCGCTGACCTTTGAGGTGCGTGCGCCAGTTGCCGGTGTGGTGACCAGCATCGACAACTTGCAGCTCTCACGCATTGCCGGCTTGGCCGGTGCACCAAAAGTGAAATGCGCGGGCGTCGATTTGCTGTGCAAACTGGGCGATGAGGTGCAGGCCAACACCGTGCTCTACCGCGTGCATGCCAGTTTTCCGGCAGACCTCGAATTTGCGCGCCAGGCCTTTCGCAGATCCTCCGGCTACACCATTGGCACGGCCAGCGAAGTACCCCATGTTTTTGTGGAGTTTTAATGAGCGATGCCCATCACGCCGCCCTGTTGCTGTGCTTTGAGGAAGACCGGGCCAGCGCCCAACGTATCGCCACGGCAGCCGCCATGGACTTGTCCGTCATTGAGCGCCACCGCTTCCCGGATGGGGAGCTCAAGCTGCGATTGCCCCCCGTTCTGCCAGCACGCGTGGTACTCCTGCGCTCACTGGACTACCCGAACGAAAAACTGATCGAGCTGTTGCTGGTGGCACGCACAGCGCGGACGCTGGGCGCGCACCACGTCACACTGGTGGCGCCTTACCTCGCCTACATGCGCCAGGACATTGCGTTCCAGCCGGGTGAAGTCGTGAGCCAGCGCGTGGTCGGCAGTTTTCTGGCCGACCTGTTTGATGCCGTCATCACGGTGGACCCGCATTTGCACCGGATTGCCACCCTGCAGGAGGCGGTGCCGGTGCCCCAGGCCATCGTGCTCAGCGGTGCGCCATTGCTGGCCGACCTCATCGCCGCGCACCACCAGCCATCGTCTCAACGGCCACTGCTGGTCGGGCCAGACGAAGAATCAGCACAGTGGCTTGCACAGGCGGCCGCAAGCCACGGCTTCGAATTCGGGGTGTGCCGCAAGGTCCGCAACGGTGACCGGGATGTGCACACCACCCTCCCGGACCTGAATGTGACCGGTCGTTCCGTGGTGCTGCTGGACGATATTGCCAGCAGCGGCCACACGCTGGCCGGCGCCGCACGCCTGTTGCTGGCCGCGGGAGCCACATCAGTCGACGTGGCCGTCACCCATGCCCTGTTTGCGGGCGACGCCCTGCAAGTCATCAAGCAGGCAGGCGTGGGCCAGGTCTGGAGCACCGACTGCATTGCGCATCCCACCAATTCCGTGAGCATGGCGCCGGTGATTGCCACGGCCTTGTCTTGCACTTTGTCATTTCAAAATACCTAGGAATCACTCTTTTGGACACCCCACACGACCTCAATGAACGCACCCTGGCTGACGCCTGGGACGACCTCAAAGCCCACGCCGACGCCGGCATTCCGCTGCAACCCGATGCCTACCGGCTGGCCTTTGCCGACCCCGAGTTTTTGTTGCGCCGCGAAACGCGCGGCATCCGCTTTCAACTGGAAATGCTCAAACCCGACCTGGACCAGGCAGAGATGGGCATCGACAACACCATCGTGGTGTTTGGCAGCGCGCGTTTCAGCCCGCCTGAAGATGCACTGCGTCTGCTGGAAGCAGCCCGCGAGAGCGGGGACGTTGACGCGATGACCCTGGCCAAACGGCATATGCGCAACGCCCATTTTTACGACCAGGCCCGCCTGTTTGGCCGCATTGTGGCCACCCACAGCGAGGCACTGCCCCAAAAGGAGCGGCTCTACATTTGCACCGGTGGCGGGCCCGGCATCATGGAAGCGGCCAACCGGGGGGCATTCGAAATGGGTGCACCCACCGTGGGCCTCAACATTGCCCTGCCCCACGAGCAAAGCGGCAATCCCTATGTCACACCGGCGTTGAGCTTCAAGTTCCATTACTTTGCGCTGCGCAAGATGCACTTCATGATGCGGGCCAAAGCCTTGGTGGCGTTCCCCGGCGGCTTTGGTACGCTCGACGAGCTCTTTGAAGTCATCACGCTGGTGCAGACCAAAAAGGCCAACCCGGTGCCCATCATTCTGTTTGGCGTGGACTACTGGAAGCGCCTCATCAATCTGGACGTGCTGGTGGAAGAAGGCGCCATATCACCAGCTGATTTGAACCTGTTTCAGTACACCGACGACCCACAGGAAGCCTGGGAATTCATCCGCACGTTTTACAAGTTGTGAGGTAAGAGGTTAGGGTCGCATTCGCCAGGCGACGCGCGCACCGGCGCCGACCATCGCGCCCACGGTCCAGAACACCACCGACACGCCGACCACCATGCCCGCAGTGCCAAACAGCATGGGCATCAGCACGCTAGACAGGTTGATGCTCATCAGGCGCAGGCCCAGTGCCTGTCCATGCTGGGCATGGGGCGTGATCTGGTGCAAAGTGCTCATGATCATGGGCTGCACCGCCCCCAGCGACAGGCCCAGCAACACCGAGCACAAGCCCATCGTCAAGGCTGACGGCATGAACGGGTAAATGGCAAACAGCAGTGCGGTGATCACCATGGACGTGGTGACTACTACCCACTCGCGCAGGTGGGATGCCAGCAAAGGCATGGCCATCCGCACCGCTGCAGCCGCAATGGCAAAAGCGCCCAAAATCGCACCAATCACCGACGCGCTGAATGCGCGTTCGTGACCCAGTACCGGCACGACAAAGGTGTGCACATCCCAGCAGCTTGATAGCAGCCAGTTCACCAGCAACAGGCGGCGCATGCGGGGTTCGCGCAACAAATGCCATGCCTTCGTTTTGGCCGCACCCGCCGGGTGCAGCACGGGAGGCAGCTCGGCACTGCGCCGAACCAGCGCCCAGGTGATCAAGGGCAAGATCGCCAGCATCAAGAAGGCTGCCCGAAAGCCGTTGCTATCCGCCGGGGCGCCACCCATCCAGACCCCCGCGTGGTCTATCAACAAGCCAGCCGTAACCGGCCCCAGAAAATTGGATACGGCGGGTCCGATGGCCAGCCAACTGAAGACCCGTTTCAACTCGGTAGTGTCTTGCGCGGCGCGCCCTACATGCCGCTGCAAGGCGATGGAGGCGGTGCCCGTCGCACCGCCCATCAGCAGTGCGCTCAGGCAGAGCACTTCAAAATGGGGCCATAGCACGGCCAGCATCGCGCCGGTGGACGCAGCCAGAACACCCAGCCCCATGGGCCGCTTCAGACCGTGGCGATCCGCAAACCGCCCTGCCGGCAAAGCCAGAAAAACCTGTGACAGGGAAAACAGTGCCAGCAGCACCCCCACCGCCAGGGCACTATAACCCTGACCCAAGGCCAGCAAGGGGGCCGCCATGCGCAAACCCGCCATGCTGCCGTGCAGACAGATATGCCCGCCAATCAGGCGGGCCAACGCCCAGGGTCCGGCGTGCGGTCGCTGCGGCGCAGGACTCATGTGGAAGCGGTTTCGCTGTCTGCGTCGCGATCGAAGTCTTTATCAAATGGGATGAGCGCCTGGGCCTGTGTCTCGGGCAGCGCATCGACTTTCTTCAGCACGCGGCTCATGGCGCGGCTGCGCGTCTCGGCGCTGTCCAGCGTTTTCAGCACAGTCTCGGTCTGTGACTTGACCTTGGCCAGCACATCGCCAAACTTGTTGAACTCGGTCTTGACGGCACCCAGCACCTGCCACACCTCGCTGGAGCGCTTCTCCAGCGCCAGCGTTCTGAAACCCATTTGCAGCGAGCTCAGCATGGCCAGCAAGGTGGTGGGGCCCGCCAGCGTGACACGGTGGTCGCGCTGCAGGCTTTCCATCAGGCCCGGGCGGCGCAGCACCTCGGCATACAGGCCTTCGGTGGGCAGAAACAGAATGGCAAAGTCGGTCGTATGCGGAGGTTCCACATATTTTTCGACCATCGATTTCGCCTCCAGCCGGATACGCACCTCCAGCGCCTTGCCTGCCGCCTCGGCACCCAGCACGTCAGCCCGGCCCTGCGCGTCAAGCAAGCGCTCGTAATCTTCATTGGGAAACTTGGCGTCAATCGGCAGCCACAGCGGCTCGCCGGTGTCAGACTTGCCCGGCAGCTTGATGGCGAAATCGACCACGTTCTTGCTGCCAGGGCGGGTAGCCACCTGCACGGCGTACTGGTCGGGCACAAACACCTGCTCCAGCAGGCTGGCCAGCTGGGCCTCACCAAAAATGCCGCGGGTTTTGACATTGGTCAGCAAGTGCTTGAGATCGCCCACGCCCTGGGCCAGCGTCTGCATTTCGCCCAGGCCTTTGTGCACCTGCTCCAGCCGGTCGGCGACCTGTTTGAAACTCTCGCCCAGACGCGCTTGCAGTGTGGTTTGCAGTTTTTCGTCCACCGTTGCACGCATTTCGTCGAGCTTGGCGGCGTTGGTGGTTTGCAGTTGCACCAACTGCTTTTCCAGCGTCTCGCGCACTTCATTCAGGCGTCGCGCGTTGGCCTCGCTCAAGCCCGAGAGCTGGTTGTTAAGCGTGTCCGACAGCGTCTTTTGCAACAGCGCCAGTTGCTGGCCAAAGGCGTCAATCTGTGTGTTCTGGGTGCGCGTGGCCTCTGCACCCTGTTGCGTCAGTGTTTGCTGGAAGGTGGCGAGGTTCTGGGTGGTCTCCTGGCGGGCACCGCGCGAGGACTCGGCAATCTCGCGGCGCAACTCGCGCTCCAGGCGCTCGCTGCTGGCTTGCAACATGCTGCGCAGATCCTGAAGCTCCTTCAACTGCTGTTGTGCCTGCAGGTTCCCACCGCCCTGCCCGCGCCCCAAGCCAACCCAGACCACCAGGGCCAGATTGACGACCGCCAGCACCACCAAAACCCACACGAGCCATTCATTCACGTTGAAACCATCCCTGCCAAACAATTGAAGAGAAATAGGGCTCTAGCCCCCGTATTATCTGCGCAAGCAGCTATCAAAAACGTAGCACCTACAGCATGCTGCAGCGCCCTATGCAAGTGAAACTACCCAACCGTATTCAAAGGCGTGAGTGCCTTGCCGTTCACCAGATAGCCGATGAGGTTATTGGCCGCCAGATCGGCCATGGCACGCCGCGTACCCACCGTCGCGCTGGCAATATGGGGCGTGAGTACGACGTTGGGCACGGTCAGCAAATCAGGGTGCACTTTGGGCTCGCCCTCAAACACATCCAGCCCGGCGGCGGCAATGCGCTTTTCGCGCAGCGCCACAGCCAGTGCGGCATCGTCGACGATGCCGCCACGGGCAATATTGACGAGTGTGGCCGTGGGCTTCATCAGCGCCAATTCCGGGGCGCCGATGGTGTGGTGCGAAGCCGCCGAGTACGGCACCACCAGCACCACGTGGTCCGCCGTCTTGAGCAATTCTTCTTTGCCCACATAGGTGGCGCGGCACTCGGCCTCCAGGGCGGCGTCCAGACGGCTGCGGTTGTGATAAATCACGTGCATGCCAAAGCCCAGCGCGCCCCTGCGCGCAATGCCCTGCCCGATACGGCCCATGCCGATGATGCCCAGCGTGGAGCCATGCACTTCAGCGCCCGAGAACATGTCGTAGCTCCAGCGCGTCCACAAACCGGCGCGCAAATAATGCTCGCTCTCGGTCACGCGGCGGGCTGTGGCCATCAGCAGCGCAAAGCCGAAATCGGCGGTGGTCTCCGTCAACACATCGGGGGCGTTGGTGCCTAGCACGCCCGCAGCCGTCATGGCGGGCACATCAAAGTTGTTGTAGCCCACCGCCATGTTGGCGCAAATTTTGAGCAAGGGGCACTGGGCCAGCAGCGCGGCGCTGATGGCGTCCGCGCCGGTGGTGAACACGCCCACCTTGCCCTGCAGCCTGCGTGCCAGCTCAGCGGCGTCCCAACTCGCATCCGCCTGGTTGGACTCGACCGCGAAATGCTGCGCGAGATGCGCCAGCACCTCGGGAAAAACGGCACGGGTAACCAGAATGGCGGGCTTGGAAGTCGGTGTGGAATCGGTAGTGGTCATGGCAATGGCTCAGGGTAAGGGCTCAGGGTAAGGGCTCAGGTTGAGGCGGTGCAATCTCAAACACCTGGCGCAGATAGGCCAGGTAGTTTTTGTCGTCGCACATGTCTTTGCTGGGGGAATCGGACAGCTTGGCCACCGGCTGGCCGTTGCAACGCACCATCTTGATGACGATTTGCAGGGGCTCGTAGCCCAGGTCATTGGTCAGGTTGGTGCCGATACCAAAGGCGAGCTGGCACCGCCCGCGAAACTGTTGGTATAGCTCGATGGTGCGCGGCACGGTGAGGCTGTCGCTAAAAATCAGCGTTTTGGTGCGGGGGTCAACCCGGTTGCGGGCGTAATGGGCCAGCATGCGTTCGCCCCACTGAAAAGGGTCGCCGCTGTCGTGGCGGGCGCCGTCAAACAGCTTGCAAAAATACAGGTCGAAATCACGCAAAAAGGCGCTCATGCCATACACGTCGCTGAGCGCAATGCCCAGGTCGCCCCGGTACTCGCGCGCCCACGACTCAAAGGCAAATATCTGGCTGTCGCGCAGCCGCGGCCCCAGCGCCTGCGAGGCCTGCAAATACTCGTGGGCCATGGTACCCAGCGGCGTCAGGCCCAGTTTCATAGCTAGTAAGGTGTTGCTGGTGCCCGCCAGTTGGCCCGGCGTGCCCTTGCTGTTACCCGGGCTTTGCCCAGTGCCCAGACGGGCGACCAGCACGCGCAGCACCTCATCGTGCCAGGCGCGGGAGAAGCGGCGGCGGGTGCCGTAATCGGCAATTTTCAAATCGGAGAGGCCCGCACTGCGGAGCTGCTCGATCTTGAGGTCCAGCCGTTTGTGGCCCTCCGGGAAATCAGGTACTTTTTGCGTGTTGCGAAAGTAGACCTCGTTGACGATGGCCAGCACCGGAATCTCGAACAAGATGGTGTGCAGCCACGGGCCAATGATGACAATCTCAATCTCGCCACTGGGCAGCGGCGTGACCGTGATGTACTTTTCGTTGAGCTTGAACAGGCCCAGAAAATCCACAAAGTCACTCTTGATGAAGCGCATGGAGCGCAAGTACTGCAGCTCGCTGTCCTGAAAATGCAGGCTGCACAGCGAGCGAATTTCTTCCCGAATGTCGCTGGCATGCGACGCCAGATCGACGCCCGGGTTACGGCACTTGAAGCGGTATTCCACCTGCGCACCCGGAAACTGGTGCAACACCACCTGCATCATGGTGAACTTGTACAGGTCGGTATCCAGGAGGCTGGTGATGATCATGGGTTCGAGGCGTAAAGAGCATTCAAGGGGGTCTGCGCAGTCAGTGTAATGACCCGGTTGGCCCGGGCTGCGAGGATGCCATTTTGCTCTGCAACCAGCATGGACATTCCTTCGACTTTCAGCGTGAGCAAGGCATCGCGAATCGATTCCACCAGCACCGGCGCAATGCCCTCGCACGGCTCGTCCAGCAGCAGCATGGACGGCCCGGTCATCAGCGTGCGGGCGATGCTGAGCATTTGCTGCTCGCCACCGCTCATGTGGGCGGCGCTGCGGCCCAACATGGTCTGGAGTGCCGGAAAGAGCTGCAGCACACGTGCTTGCCCCATGGCTCCCGGCCGCACGGCGATCGACAGGTTTTCCTGCACCGTGAGCGCGGTAAACAAACGGCGGTCTTCGGGCACATAACCCAAACCGAGCCGTGCACGTTCATGCGGCGGCAACCCGACAACGCTCTTGTTTTGATAGCTGACTGCGCCCTCTACACGGGGGCCAAGACCCATAATGGCTTGCAACAGCGTGGACTTTCCGGCACCGTTCAGGCCCTGCAGCACCACCAGTTCACCGCGACCCACATGCAGCGACACGCCGAACAGGGCTTGGGCCGCACCGTGCCAGGCGCACAGGTTTCGAACGTCAAGCATGGGGGCCACCTTGTGACTTTTCCCACCACTGACCCAAGTAGCGCTGGCGCACGGTGGGGTCTTCTGCGATGGCCTCGGGGCTGCCCTGCGCGGCAATGGCGCCGTCGATCAGCACCAGCACCCGGTCGGCCACGCCAAACACGGCGTCCATGTTGTGCTCGGTGTAGAGCACGGCCATAGCGGCACGCACGCCTTGCGGTCGGGTCAGCGACTTGACCAGCGCCATCAGTGCGGCCCGTTCACTGAGCGCAAGGCCCGCTGCGGGTTCATCAAGCAGAAGCAATTGGGCCCCGACCGCCTGCGCAGGGCCCTGGCTGCGCGCGCCGGGTGGGCATTGCAGGCCTGCCAGCGCCATGGCCAGCTCCAGCCGCTTCTTGGCGCCGTAGGGCAGGCTTTGCGCGTCGGCCTGAGCCCACTCGCTCAGGCCGACTTGCGACAGCAGCGCCATAGCCACGGAAGCGTCCGTTGAATTAAGTGCCTTGTAGGCTGCTAGCCCGCGTGGCGCTTGCGTGAGCAGCTGCACATTTTGTAGCACCGTCAGCGCCTCAAAAGTCTGCGCCACCTGAAACGTGCGGGCGATTCCGCGTTGCAAACGAGCCGCCGGACGCAGGGTATCCACGCGCTCGCCATTCCACTGCACCTGCCCGGCGGTCAGCGTGTGCTGGCCCGCAATGCAGGCAAAAGTGGTCGATTTTCCCGCGCCATTGGGACCGATCAGCGCCACGCATTCGCCCGGCTCCACGGTAAGCGTGACGCCTTTGACGGCTTGCACCCCGTCAAAGTGTTTGACCAGATCCCGGACTTGCAGGCTCATGGCTTCGTCCCTCGGCGCAGGCCCAATATTCCAGACGGTGCGGCCACCATGATCACCATCACCAGCAGGCCCAAAGCGCCCCGCCAGTAGTCAAAACCCCGCCCAAGTTCGGCCCCCGCCCACACCAGAATGAATGAGCCCGCCGCCGCGCCCCACAACTGGTGCACACCGCCCAGCAAAATCACGAGCAGCGCATCGACCGAGGTCGAAACCGAGGCCACCGAGGGAAACACCGCCCCCTGGTGGGCGGCAAACAAACCACCCGCCAGCCCGGCCAGCGTCGCGCTTTCTACATAAATGCGCAGCTTGATGCGCTGTACCGGCAAGCCGCTGGCAGCCGAGCGCTGCGGCGCGTCACGCACCGCCTGCAGGGCCGCGCCCAGCGTGGAACGGCTCAGGCGCCCCAAGGCGGCGATGCTGAGCAGCGCCACGCCCACCAGCAAGGCGAAAAACAGCGGACGCGTGTCGTCGCTGACCAGTTGCAGACCAATCAGGCCGTTGTCACCACCGGTCAGCGTCACCCACTGGCTAGCCGTGGCCCAGACCACCTGCGCCAACGCCAGCGACAGCATCGCCAGGTACACGCCTGCGCTGCGCACCAGCACGCCACCCAGCGCAAGCGCCACTCCAAACGCCACCACGCAGCCTGTCGCGAGCGCCCCGGGCAAACTCCAGCCCCAAACGGTATGCGCCAGCGCGGCGCCATAGGCACCCAAGCCAAAAAACGCCGCGTGGCCAAAGCTGACCAGACCACCCAAAGCCATCATGGCCTGCAGGCTGACGCCCAGAATCAGCAGGATCAACATGTCGCTCACCAGCGACTGCCAATAAGCACCCGCCCACCAGGCCATCCCGGCTAACGCCAGACACCCTGCGCAGGCGAGCAAAAAGCCGCTGCGCGAGCCGGGCCCCGCGTGAAATTTGTGGGCTACTTCCTGCGGGCCCGCGTCCAGCGCGTTGCCCAGCAAACCCTGTGGACGAATAGCCAGCACCGCAGCCATGGTGACAAACACCAGCACCAGCGTGGCCTGCGGGAACAGGCTGATGCCCAAGGCGTGCACCAGCCCAATCAGCAAAGCGGCAAAGAACGCGCCGCTGATACTGCCCAGCCCGCCAGTCACCACCACCACAAAGGTCTCGATCACGACATTCACATCCATTTGCAAATGAGCGGGCTCACGCGGCAGTTGCAATGCACCGCCCAGCCCGGCCAGCCCGCAGCCCAGCACCACGGCGCCCAGCATCAGAGGCGCCGGGTTGATACCCAAGGCTGACAGCATGGTGCGGTCCTGGGTGGCGGCGCGCAGGCGTGCCCCATAGGAGGTGCGGGTGAGCAACAGGTGCAATCCCAGCCAGACCAGCGGCCCCAGCACGATGGTTAGCGCCTGGTACTGGGGGAAATACTCGCCACCCCACTCAATGGTCCCTTTTAGCCCGGGGAAACGGGGCGCAAACACCTCATCGGGCCCAAAGCCCCAGCGCATGGCATCGTGCAGCGCCAGACTCAGGCCAAAGGTGGCGACCAGCTGGTACAGCTCGGGCACCCTGTAGAGGCGGCGCAGCAAGAGAAATTCGGCTATAGCCCCCGTCAACGCTGCACAGGAAGCTCCTAAAAGCATAGCAATCGCATAGAGCCATGCGCTGTCAACCCAGGCAGGGAACCAGTCCACGAGCCAGTGCGCACTGAACAGGGCACCCAGCATGAAGAAGCTACCGTGCGCAAAGTTGACGATGCGCGTCACGCCGAAAACCAGCGTCAGCCCCGCCGCCATCAAAAACAGCGTGGTGGCGTAACTCAGTCCGTTGAGGAACTGAATGGCAACAATGCTCATGGCGGGCAGGTGCCCACTTATTCAAGCCAGGTGGTGAAATCCTGCACGGGCACACGCGGTGTGTGAAAGGTGTTGACGACTGCCGACTCATCGGCATAGCCCAGCGCCATGCCGCACACCAGCATTTCGTCAGAGCCCGCACCCACGTGCGGCAGGATGATTTTGGAGAAGCTGTTCCAGGCTGCCTGCGGGCAGGTGTGCAGCCCGTGGCCCCGCGCGGACACCATGATGCTTTGCAGGAATGCCCCGTAATCCACCAGGGAGCCCCGGCCCATGACCCGGTCAACGGTGAACATCAGCCCCACCGGCGCGTCAAAAAACCGGTAGTTGCGCTGGTGCTGGGCATGCATCTTGTCCTTGTCCGCCTTGCCAATACCCAGCAAGCCGTAGAGGCCCCAGCCGTTTTCACGGCGACGGTCAATGTAGGGGCTGACCCATTTTTGCGGGTAGTAGTCGTACTCTTCGGTGTACTCGGCCGCCAGCGCCGGATCAGCGCGCATCGCGTCATGCGTGGCGCACACCTGGTCCACCAACGTATTGCGGCTGACGCCCTGCAGCACATAGACCTTCCACGGCTGGCAATTGGTGCCCGAAGGGGCGCGGCTGGCCACCTGCAAAATCTGCCCGATCAGATCCCGTGCAACGGGTTGACTGGTAAAAGCACGCGCTGACATGCGCGAGGTGATCGCCACATCCACTACCGAAGAAGTCATAACAGGGTCTCCAAAACAGTTTTGAGTTGTGCAGGCAAGGGCACTGGTCTACGCGTTATCTTGTCTACGTAAACATGGACGAAATGTCCTTTGGCGGCGGTCAGGTCCGAGTCGCCAAAGATACCCACTTCGTAGCGCACGCTGGAGGTGCCCAGCCGCGCCACGCGAATACCCACTTGAACCGTCTGTGGAAACGCCAGCGATGCAAAGTAGTTGCAATGGGTTTCAATCACCAGCCCGATCGTCTCCCCTGCGTGGATGTCCAAGGCACCGTGTTCGATGAGATAGGCGTTCACAGCGGTATCAAACCAACTGTAGTACACCACGTTGTTCACATGTCCATAGGCATCGTTGTCCATCCAGCGGGTGGTGATGGGGCGAAATGCGCGGTACGCACTGCGGGGCTCCGGCGCGGGCTTGGGATCTTGGGCTTGCTGCATGCACCGATTTTGCCAGCCCTGCGTTGGCCGCCCTTTCGCGCATGACCTCTTGATGACAGGACCCCCGGATTGAGAAAAAATGCACTGAATTGTTGCATCGCAGCAAATTCTGCTTGCACTAACGCTCTATCGTCCTATAATTTAGCCATGCTGCACTGCAACATATGCATGGCGATTGGCCAGGTTCAGAGCACATAGTATTTACCTTAACCTCTGGAGATTTGAATATGATGACCGTAGAACAATTGATGGCTTCCCACAAAGCAAACATCGAAACCCTGTTTGGGTTGACCACCAAGGCTTTTGAAGGTGTTGAGAAGCTTGTTGAGCTCAATCTGACTGCTTCCAAAGCAGCCCTGTCGGAAGCCAACGCACACACCCAATCTCTGCTGAGCGTCAAAGACGCGCAAGAACTGCTGGCCCTGCAATCCGGCTTGTTTCAGCCTTTGGCTGAAAAGACCGCTGCCTACAGCCGTCACCTGTACGACATCGCCAACGGTGCGACTGCCGAATTCAGCAAGAACCTCGAAGGCCAGGCAGCCGATGCACAGAAGCAATTCATGGGCTTGGTTGACAACGCTGCCAAGAACGCACCCGCTGGCTCCGAAGCCGCTGTTGCCATCATGAAGAGCACTGTCGCTGCTGCCAACAACGCTCTGGAATCCGTGCAAAAAGCTGTCAAGCAAGCAACTGAAGTGGCTGAAGCCAACTTCAATGCTGTGGCCGCCACAGCATCCAATGCAACGAAACAAGTTTCCAAGAAGCGTTAATTTCTTGGCAAGAACGGGTTTTAGGAGCAATGACTCTAACAAGCAAGGGAAAACCCTGAGATAATTGCTCTATAGGGAAATTAATAACTTCCCAACTGGTTGTCTCCTCGGGTCCTTTCGAAACCTTCAGGTTCAGGGATCCCTTAAGGCCTCGTTGCAAAACGGGGCCTTTTTTTTGGCCCATTCAAACCATCACCGTGTTTTGGAGGCAATTGCCAATCGCAACTGGGGCAGCATTTGCAGCATGGCCTGGCGGCCGGCCTCGATGGAGCGTTTACGGGCGCTGAAGTCCGAACTCGAAATTCCGGTCAATACCGGGCGCACAACCACGTCAGCGTCCTTAAGTTCGAAGCTGTTGATGCTGCTGCCCATGATGGAAAAAGTCTGCAGCAAGACGTCCAGGGTTCCCCCTGCCAGGTTGCTGTCGGGTGGGCTCGATATGTCCACCGCAATCACCAACTCGGCGCCCATTTTCCGGGCTGCGCGCACGGGCACTGGCGACACCAAGCCTCCATCGACGTAATCACGCCCGGAGATCTTGACCGGCTGGAATACCGCAGGAACTGCACTCGACGCACGGACGGCTGTGCCGGTATCGCCGCGCTGAAACAGCATGCTTTGTCCACTGTTGAGGTCCGTGGCGACGATGCCCAGCGGCAATGGCATATCTTGAATCAGGCGCGCACTCACTTGACCGTTGACATACTTTGCCAAAGCGTCACCCCGAAACATGCCACGGTTAAACAACGGCAACGTCCAGTCAGCGATGGTCACCTCTTCCATGGTCTCGGCAACGTGCTGCAATTGCTTTCCGTTTTTCCCACTCGCATAGATGGCGGCAACCAGGCTGCCGGCAGAGGTTCCCGTGACCAGCGTCGGACGGATCCCCGCTTCCTCCAGTATCTGTATGACACCGACATGAGCAAACCCTCTGGCAGCACCCCCGCCTAGCGCCAGCCCAATGCGAGGCGGGATTTTGACGGCTACAACGGGAACCGTTACTGGCGCCAGGACCGGTACATCGGGCGGGCTCACATCCTTGGGAGCCGTTGAGCATCCTGTCAAAACTACCGCACTAACCAAAACAGAAAAATACTTCATGAAGACCGATTTTAAAATACCAACGATAGCTTAATTGCGAATGATTCGCGTTTGCTATATGATTCACCCATCGATTAATAACACCACCCGATAGCCAAACATGATGAAAAAAATCGTTTCCATCGCCTCCTTTCTCTGCATTGCCAGCACAGGGGTTTTAGCAGACGAACAGGTCTTGAATATCTATTCTGCACGCCACTATCCCACGGACGAAGCGCTTTACTCCAACTTCACCAAGGCAACCGGAATCAGACTGAACCGCGTGGATGCAGACGATGCCGGAATTCTCGCCCGTCTGAAGGCGGAAGGCACCGCGTCCCCTGCTGACGTCATTCTGCTGGTGGACGCCAGCCGCCTCT
>JAYTRR010000092.1:0-5522 GCA_043746005.1 Burkholderiales bacterium | reverse complement strand
CGCCGCGATGGCCAGCAGCCTATCATCTTCATGCAGTGTGGGCCGACGCGGCACACCGCAGCCAAGTCTGAGAGTGCGCCACATGATTTGGCGGTGATACCCCACACACTCCACAGGCAAATTGACTTGCCGACGGATGCGAGCATTCAGGATGTGTTTCGGCACCTCGCGGTTGATCCTGATCGTACCGGGGCGATTGCAACTGAAATCGAGAATGCCTACAAACAAGGCCGCAAGGTACTCGTGCTGACCGAACGTACGGAGCATCTGGAGGCCATCAAAGCGGCGCTGGGAAATAAAGTGGCCGCCTTGACTGTGCTGCACGGTCGGTTGGCAAAAAAAGTGCGCGCCACCTTGATCGCCGACTTGGAGGCACTCCCGCCCGATGCACCGCGCGTGCTGCTGGCCACTGGAAAATTGGTCGGCGAAGGTTTCGATCACCCACCGCTGGATACCCTCGTACTGGCAATGCCCGTATCGTGGAAGGGAACAT
The DNA here is from genome assembly GCA_043746005.1 of Burkholderiales bacterium. GTDB lineage: Bacteria > Pseudomonadota > Gammaproteobacteria > Burkholderiales > Burkholderiaceae_C > Allorhodoferax. The sequence goes on along the minus strand of JAYTRR010000092.1, from coordinate 5,029 downwards.
TGCAGCAGTATGCCGGTCGGCTGCACCGCGAGCACGCCACCAAAACGGACGTGCGCATTATCGACTTCGTTGATACCGGGCATCCAGCTTTGCTGCGCATGTGGGACAAGCGTCAGCGTGGTTACCGGGCGATGGGATACCGTGTTGGTAGCGATGATGGTGATTTGTAATCAGCAAGGCGCCTGTGCGTGAAGGTGCAATTTCGGACAATCTCCGCAATGCAAGGACAAGCACCCGCAGCAGTACTCACCAGTCCAGTGAGCCGTTTTACCAGCTGTCAACCACCCGCCACCATATATGAAATCCAACCACTCATCTGGTTGGATTTTTTTTGCCTAAACCCGCGTGTTTACAAGGGTTCCCGAGGGTGCTTGCGGACTTCGCAGTTTTGCATGAGACCACAAAAAAGGCGGTTTTTGCTCTCTCGCGGCCAATAGTCTCCGCGACAGAGAGTGCGACTGGTGGCCCGAAGTCCGCAAAGACTGGGGACACCGCCATATAAATCAACAAGTTACACGCGGACGAATCAAGCAGTTGATTTCTGGCATTGGTAGGGACCGGGGACTCATGATGATTCGAACATGTCACGTCGCTTGCAATTTGTCAGAAACTCGCGTATATTTTTATACATGAGCGTGACCACCAAAACTGCCGAACTGATTCGCCAGCGCATCCAGGGAATGCCGGTCGGGGAGCCTTTCACCCCGACAACCCTCCTTGAGTGCGGAACACGTGCGTCTGTTGACCAGACCCTGTCTCGCTTGGTCAAGGCAGGAGCCATCGAGCGCGTGACGCGTGGCGTCTTTGTGCGTCCCGAGGTCAGCCGCTTTGTGGGTAAGGTGATGCTGGAGCCGATCAAGGTGGCTCAGACGATCGCCAAGACCACCGGATCCATCGTCCAGATTCATGGTGCGCAAGCCGCGCTCAAACTCGAGCTGACCACGCAGGTCCCTACCCAGTCGGTATTCTCGACGTCTGGCCCGTCCAAACGAATTCGCGTTGGCAAGATGGAGATCCGTCTGCAGCACGTTTGTCAGCGCAAGCTGGTCTTGGCCGGGCGGCCAGCTGGTCTGGCCCTGGCTGCGATGTGGTACCTCGGCAAGACGGAAGTGACGCCGTCGTTGATCGAGAAAATCCGGCTCAAACTCTCAGGTGGCGAGTTCGAGATACTGAAGTCCGTGACCAGTTCCATGCCTGCGTGGATGAGTGATGCCTTCTTCCGGCACGAGCGCGCCGCATTGAGCGTGCATGCCTGAGTCCTTTCTTCAACTGAGTCCCGGCGAGCAGTCGCAAATTTACCGCGCGCTGGGGCCGCAGCTCTCCCGCTGACCGGTCGTCCTGGAAAAAGATGTCTAGGTCTGCTGGGTGCTCCAGACCCTGTTTACGATGCCTGGCCGTCGTTCAAGGGCGGTACCTCGTTGTCCAAGGTGTTCGGGGCCATCGTGCGGTTCTCCGAGGACGTGGACATCACGCTCGACTATCGCGGACTGGACCGCGGCTTTGACCCATTCGCAGCGGGCCTGTCGAACAGCCGACTCAAGAAGTTCAGCGACGAGTTGAAGTCCTTCGTGCGCGATCACGCCCACGGTGTAGTGGCTCCGCATTTCCAAGCCCGACTGGCTGCCGAGTTCAGCGCAAAGAGCCATCGCATCGAAGTCAGCGATGACGGTGAGCAACTGCGCCTGCACTACCCGAGCGTGCTGGAAGCCGCCACAGTCTACGTGGGAAACAGCGTGCTGCTCGAGTTTGGCGGCCGCAACATCACCGAGCCGAATCAGGAACATGAAGTACGCCCAGACATTGCGCAGCACGTACCGGCACTGGACTTTCCACGTTCGATGGTGAGTGTGTTGTCACCGGCTCGCACGTTTTGGGAAAAGGCAACCCTGATGCACGTCGAATGTCAGCGCGGCGAGTTCCGTGCCAGTGCCGAGCGTCTTTCACGCCATTGGTACGATTTGGCAATTCTGGCCGATCTTTCTCACGGAGAGGCGGCTCTGGCCAATCGCGATCTGCTCGCCGACGTCGTCAAGCACAAGAAGGTTTTCTACAACACAGGCTACGCCAACTACGACGCATGCCTTGCCGGTCAGCTCAGGCTGCTTCCCAATGAAGCGGCGCTGGTTGGATTGCGCGAAGACTTTCAACGCATGATCGATGCGGGGATGTTCATCGGCGAGCCCCCTGCGTTTGACAATGTCATCAATCGTCTGCGGATCCTGGAAGCGGTCATCAACGGGTGAGTCCGGACTAGCGGGCAATTCGCGCCCGCTGCTCCTCCCTCATGGCCGGTGGATCCACCGCCAAATCGAACAGCGTCAGATGGTCCGGCAATTCGTTCAGCAAGATGGCATCGACGATGTCCGGTGCCAGCGTGGTCAGGTTGACCATGCGACTCACGTAGCTGTTGTCGACACCCTCCAGCGCGGCTATTTCACGCAGCGATTTGGCCTCGCCTGACTCCAGCATGGCCAACCAGCGATGACCCCTGGCGAGTGAGGTTGGGCACCAATCGCCGGTTGTCAACGTCGTACCCCAGAGGCGGAACGCCACCCACCATGCGAAGGCGTGCCAGTCTTTTTGCCAGTGTCAATGCGATCTCGCATCGACGCTGTTCTGGTGTCATTCGCTCGGGTGGCCGCACTGACGGCGGCGTTCACATTCGGCCCGGCCCTGTGCAGACGGTGTATTTGCCAGTGGGGCAATCCATTGCGTTTGACGCCAGCGAACCTGTCACCTGGACGCTCATTGTCGGCGGCACCACTATCAAAGGAACCGGGGTTACCGTGAGCTACGGGGGCGTCTACATCACCCCAATCACACAAACCCAGTCCCGCGTTTTCATCGATACGGGATCCGACTACCCACTGGGTGCGCCCCTGAGCTTTACCCTCATCGCCACCTCTACGCTGGATTACGCGCAGGTAGCCACAATTCAGGTTGTACTGACAAACTGAGGCCAGACCTGTAGCGTCACCACTGGTTTCGCAGTGCCCGCAGTGCGCCAAAGACCATTTGGGCGTCGGGCTCCATCGGCAATTTTGGAAAGCTCTCACGCAATTTCGCGATGATGGTGGGGTTGTTCAGTCGAAAAAAAGTGTTGTGCTGCTTCTCTTCTTGAAGCGTTGTTACCACGGACGCTGCGGGATCATGCCCCGTAACCTGAGTCAACAGCGTCTGCGCTGCGGCGTTGTCGGGTTCCCGTGAGAGTGTAAATTTTAGGTTGGACTCAATATAGTCGTGCCCGGGATACAGGCGAGTGTCATCGGGTAACCGGGCCAACTGCTGCTCAAAAGTGTCATAAAGAGCATCGGTGTCACCGCCGTTATGGGTGTTGCCGGCACCGGCGTTAAACAGCGTGTCACCCGAGAACAGAGCAGGCTGGTCCGTGTGGGCAAACAAACAGATGTGACACAGGGTGTGTCCGGGTGTATCTAAACACTCCAGTTCGACCGTCTTGCCAACCTTGATCACATCCCCGGCTTTCACGCCACGGTCGATGCCGCTAATCCGGCTACCTGCCTTGTAGTGCGCAATTACCTTGGCGCCGGTGGCAGCAACCACGGCCGCGTTACCACCAGTGTGGTCACTGTGCTCGTGGGTATTCAGCAACTGTGTGATTTGCCAGCCACGAACTTTGGCCATTGACAGACATTTTTCATGGTCTAGCGGGTCAATAGCGAGGGCTTCACCGGTTTCAGGACACGCAATCAGGTAGTTGAAATTACGGTAGGCATTGCCCGTCCAGATGCGTTCGACAATCATGCGTGTCCTTCTCAGTCGGTACCAAACATCACGTTGATTCGGGCCACGTATTTGGACACGTCGCCAGTTACCCGGCAACCTTCGTGTAGCACGGATTCCGCGCCAAAACCGTGGCAAAAAAACAGCGCTGATCCCTTGACTGGTGCCACATCGACCCACTGGCCGTCACGGCGAAAAAGGCGGGTGCTGCCGCCCTGCACGCCATTGGCCGGGCCGTTGAGGTACAGCAGCATCGTCAGGCCTGAACGCAGCCCGGGGCCCCACTCGCGCATGGCCTGTCGGTCAGCGCTCAGGCCGTAGCCCGGCCAGTTGCCGTCAGTGTGGCGGTTGAACACATCGTTGGCGTCATAGCGGTACATGTTCAGCCGCTGACTGAACCGTTCGTAAAGCGGCATGCCGCCCAGAACGTCGGGCAACAGGTGCTTGATTCGCTGAAACATCGGACCGGTCAGTTCATCATCTGCCACCCAATGCACGGACTTGTTCATGCGCATCCCCGGCGGGGTGGAAATGCCCGGTGCCTCATCGTGGTAGCCAAAACGCTCCGTCGCCTCGACGATGGCATCGGCTTCGTCAGCGGTCACTACCTCGTCAATCACGAAGGCTTGCAAGCCGCCCAAATCGATGTCGTGGCGGCGTGGTTGCAAAGCATGCTCAACGTCCAGGCGTAAAGCGGCGGGCGGATGCTCAAAAGCATGGATGGGAGTCATTGGCACCACACCACCCATGGGCAGCGAGCCCTGCATGTAGGCCACAGCGCGATGCGCCGGCCAGTTGGTCAATGAAGAAGATGGAGAAAGCAGGGAAGGGTTCATCAATATCAGTTAAACAAGACTGCCGTAGTTACCAGGAGCCGATGTTGGGCATGGACTGCCACGGATCGGCAGGGCGCAAGGGCTCGCCGCGTTGCAACAGTTCAATGGAAATGTTGTCGGGCGAACGCACGAAGGCCATGAAGCCATCGCGAGGCGGACGCTGGATGGTCACGCCATGCGCCTGCAACCGTGCGCACTGCGCGTAAATGTCATCGACTGCATAGGCAAGATGGCCAAAGTTTCGGCCTCCGGCGTAAGCCTCCGGGTCCCAATTCCAGGTCAGTTCGACCTGGGCACTGCGATCTCCCGGCGCGGCCAGAAACACCAGGGTGAAACGCCCGGCTGGATTCTCGCGCCTGCTGAGCACCTCCAGTCCCAGCGCATCCCGGTAAAAACGCAAAGAGGCGTCGAGGTCTGTGACCCGAACCATGGTGTGCAAATACTTCATC
>JAYTRR010000091.1:0-5546 GCA_043746005.1 Burkholderiales bacterium | reverse complement strand
CTGCTGGAAGGCCGTTGCGCATTTGAGGCTGCACACAACGCCAGCGATGCCGATATTGCTGCTCTGGATACGCTGCATGAGCGCCTGCAGCAGCATGCCGCGGCCAAACGTATCAATGACTACTACGCCACCAACTTCATCATTCACGAGGCCATCATCACTCTGGCCAACAACCGCTGGCTGGCCCAGTCGATTGCCGATTTGCGCAAAATACTCAAGTTGGCGCGGCAACAGCAATTGCATGCACCAGGGCGGCTGGAGCAGAGCCTCGGCGAGCACCTGGCGATATACGCCGCCCTGCGCGCGCGCGACAGCGAAGGCGCAGACGCTGCCATGCGCACCCACCTGATGCGCCAGCGTGAGGCCCTTCGGGAACTCGCGCGTGAGCAGAAAAGCAGGTTGCTGGCATGAACACACCCGAATGGATCAGTCGTGGCGTGGCAAGACTATTGCCCGCCTCGAATTCAGAGTCAAATCAGGCTCTAGCCCCCGTAAAGCCTGCGCAGGAAGCTATCAAAAGAGGAGCGGATTTGCCGGTGGCCGGAGCCGCTGCTGCGGCCACTCGCTCTACCCATGAGCGCTTGCACGCCACGCTGCGCCAAAAAGACGAAGCCTTGTCGCCGCGCGTGCTGCGTCGCTCGCTGCAAGAGTTGCAGGCCATCATCGACCCGCGCGTGAGCGAAGTGGAGGGCGGTCGCCTGGCCAAAGGGTTGGCTGCTTGGTACTTGGGCGCCACGCCAGCCCGCAGGCGCGATATGTGGCTGCTGATGAGCGAGCAGTTTGTGGCTGACCCGCAAAAAAACAAAGCCGCGCAGGCCCAGTTTGCCGCCGCCGTGGGTACGCCCGACGAGGCGGTGGCCGAAGTGCACTACCGGCGTGCCACCGTGTCGCCACGCCGGCGCTTGCTCCAGCGCTTTAGCGTTTACCCGGGCGGCATCCAGTTTTTGGTCGAAATGCGGGCGGACATGCAGTCCGCCCTCAAGCACGACAAGCGCTTACGGGCGCTGGATGTTGAGATGGAATACATGTTTTCCACCTGGTTTGATGTCGGTTTTCTGGACCTGCGCCGCATCAGTTGGGAATCACCCGCTTCCCTGATTGAAAAGCTGATCAAGTACGAGGCTGTGCACGACATCAAGAGCTGGGGGGATGTAAAGAATCGCCTGGACAGCGATCGCCGCTGCTACGGCTTCTTTCACCCACGCCTGCCCGATGTGCCGCTGATATTTGTCGAAGTGGCGCTGGTGGACGTGATTGCCAGCAACATCGAGCCACTATTGGATGAGTCGGCCGCTGCATCGGACCTGAGCCGGGCGACCACCGCCATTTTTTATTCCATTAGCAACACCCAGACCGGCTTGCGCGGTGTGAGCTTTGGCGATTCGCTGATCAAGCGGGTGGTGGAATCGTTGAAAGAAGAATTCCCCAAGCTCAAGATCTTTGCCACGTTGTCGCCGATCCCGGGCTTTCGCGCTTGGCTGGGTAAGAACGCCGCTGCCATGCTGGCACTGTTGACAGATAAAGAGCGCACAGCCTTGGGCCGCGCAGTCGGGTTTGAGCCGCCGGTCGCCGGGCATTTTCTGGCGGCAGCCGACACGGCTTTGACTCTGGCAGAAAAATCAGCCGTGCGCCAGATACTGCTGCGCTGCACGGCCTATTACCTGGGGCAGGCCAGTCAAAACGGTCAGCCCATTGACCCGGTGGCCCGTTTCCATCTGGGCAACGGCGCGCGGATTGAGCGCATCAACTGGGCGGGCGACCCCTCGGTCAAAGGGCTCAAACAGTCGTACGGCTTGATGGTGAATTATCTGTACGACCTCAAGCGGCTGGACAAACACCGTGCCCAGCTTGCGCAGGGAAAAATCCCCGTGTCGAGTGCCGTGCAAGACCTGTTTTTGGATAGCCCAGGGCCGACGGGCTAAAAAGTGATTGGCAATGGTTGGTGTGTAAGTTGGAAATACTGAAAAATTCAGGAGACAAAAAATGACTTTTACAAGACGCAATTTTATGAACGCTGCGGGCGCTGCCGCACTGAGTTCCATGGCCAGTGGCGCGTGGGCCCAGGCTGGTGGCGGCTTGAAGATCTCGCACCAGTTTCCCGGTGGCACGCTCACCGAAGGCGATTTTCGTGACCGCTTGTGCCGCAAATTTGCGGTCGAAGTCGAGAAGCGCACTGCAGGTGCCCTGAAAGCTTCGGTGTACCCCGGCTCGTCCTTGATGAAAACCAACGCCCAGTTTTCATCCATGCGCAAAGGCGCGCTCGATATGAGCCTGGTGCCCCTGTCCTACGCTGGAGGCGAAGTGGCCGAGACCAATATTGGTCTGATGCCTGCGCTGGTGCCCAGCTACGAGCAGGGCGCTGCGTGGAAGACGGCCGAGGTGGGTAAATTGCTCAGCAAGGTCCTGGACGACAAGGGCATCCTGATTGTCAGCTGGATCTGGCAAGCCGGCGGTGTTGCCAGTCGCACACGGCCTTTGCTGACACCGGATGACGCCAAAGGCCTGAAAGTCCGGGGTGGTAGCCGCGAGATGGACATGATGCTCAAGCAGGCAGGCGCCTCGGTCATCACCTTGCCGTCCAACGAGATCTACGCTGCCATGCAGACCGGAGCGATGGATGCCGCCATGACGTCGAGTACCAGCTTCATCTCCTTCAAGCTGGAAGAAATTGCCAAGCATTTGACGACAGGGCGTGACAAGACCTACTGGTTCATGTTCGAACCGCTGATGATCTCCAAAGAAGTATTCGGCAAGCTCCCAAAAGCCCAGCAGGATGTGGTGATGGGAGTCGGTGCCGAGCTCGAAGGCTTTGCCCGGGACGCAGCGCGCGCTGACGACAAGGTCGCCGCCGACATCTATGCCAAGGCCGGCGCCAAGATCTACGACATGGACGAGGCCACGCTGAAGAAATGGCAGGTCATTGCGCGCGAGACTGCGTGGAAGGACTTCAATGACAAGAACGAATCGTGCGCAGGGCTGTTGAAGGCCGCGCAGAAACTGCTATGAGCCACGGTATTGAAATAGTGGCTGCGCAAGCTGCCATGGATCCGGACATGCCGCGCATTCTGCAACCGCTGGCGCGTCTGCTGCAGTGGGTGAATCAGGCGCTGGTGGTGTTGGGCATGGTGGCACTACTGGTGGCATCCTGTGTGCTCACTTACAGCGTGATTTCGCGCTACGTGATGCATGCCTCCACGGATTGGCAGGATGAAGCGGCGGTTTTCTGCCTGGTCGGGGCAACCTTCTTGTGTGGTGCGTTTGTGCAGTCCATGCGGGGGCATGTCGGTATTGAAGCCATTGCGGGCTTGCTGCCCCAGTCGGTCAACCAGGTGCGCCTCGTTTTTGTCGATCTGCTTGGTTCGGCTTTTTGCAGCTTCTTTGCTTGGAAGTCGTGGACGTTGTTTCATGAAGCCTGGGTGGAGCAGCAAACCACCTCGTCTTCCTGGGCTCCACCCTTGTGGATTCCCTATGGCCTGATGGCTACGGGAATGACATTGCTCAGCCTGCAGTTGCTGGTCCAACTCAGTGCCACGGCCAACGCCCTGCGCAAGCAAGTTTCGGGAGTCTCCGAATGAGTATGCTCACATTGGGCCTTCTGTTTGGGGTGGTCACGCTGCTCTTTATGTTTTCCGGCGCCCCGATTTCTTTTGCGCTGGGCAGTGTTGCCGTGTTGTTCATGTACCTGTTCATGCCCGCATCAGCGCTCGACACGGTCACACAAAACGTTTATGAGGAGATGGCCAGCATTACCCTACTGTCGATTCCGCTCTTCATTCTTAAGGGGGCGGCGATCGGGCGGTCTCGCGCGGGCCAGGATCTGTACGCCGCAATGCATGTCTGGATGGGGCGAATACCCGGTGGCCTGGGGATCGCGAACGTATTTGCCTGCGCACTGTTTGCGGCGATGGCGGGCTCCAGCCCGGCCACCTGCTCGGCTATTGGCAGCGCCGGCATTCCGGAGATGCGCCGACGCGGCTACTCGGCAGGGTTTGCCGCCGGCATTATTGCGGCGGGGGGCACCCTGGGTATTTTGTTGCCCCCCTCGATCACGATGATTCTGTATGCGGTTGCCGCAGAGCAGTCGCTCGGGCGCCTGTTTCTGGCCGGCATCTTTCCTGGCGTGCTGCTGGTGATGCTGTTTGCGGGCTACGCGGTGGTGCGCTACCGCAAGGAATACAAACTAGCCGAAGCGGAATTCAAACGCTCGGGCACTGCCTCCGCTTTGCTGGCCAATGAAACATTCACGACCCGTGAAAAGTTCGAAATGCTGCCGCGTGTCGTTCCTTTTGTGCTGTTGCTCGTGGGCGTGATGGTGGCACTCTACGGTGGCTTTGCCACACCCAGTGAAACCGCGGGTTTGGGTGCAATCCTGGCGTTGGCGTTGATTGCTGTGATCTACGGTGTGTGGCGGCCGCGTGATGTGGCGCCCATACTCACGGCGACGCTCAAAGAGTCCACCATGTTGATGCTGATCATTGGTATGTCGCTACTATTCTCCTACGTGATGAGTTTTTTGCATATCAGTCAGTCCACGGCCGAGTGGGTGGTCGGTATGCAACTCTCAAAATGGATCTTGCTGGCCGCCGTGCTGGTGATGGTCATCTTGCTCGGTTTTTTTCTTCCACCCGTCAGTATTATCCTGATGACAGCACCGATTATTTTGCCGCCACTCAAGGCTGCGGGCTTTGACCTGATCTGGTTTGGTGTGCTGATGACCATCGTGATGGAAACGGGCCTGATTCACCCGCCCGTGGGGCTCAATATTTTTGTTATCAAAAACATCGCACCCGATATTCCATTGAAGGACATCATCTGGGGCGTCGTTCCGTTTGTGGCGCTGATGTTGTTCGCGGTGGTGCTGATCTGCATCTTTCCGGGTATCGCCACTGCCTTGCCTGATGCGGTCATGGGCGTAGCCGCCCTCAAGCAATGAGTGGGGATGTATCGCTGGAAATACTGGGTACCGTGGGCTGGGTCAGCCTCTCACATCCAGGAAAACTCAATGCCATGTCACGCACGATGTGGCGTGCGTTGCGCGCGGTGTTCCAGCAAATTCAGCTGGACCGCACGATTTCATGTGTGGTGGTTCGCGGTGAAGGCCATTTTTGCGCGGGTGGCGATATTTCTGAATACGCCGGTTTTCGCTTTGAAGAGACGAGCCTGCGTGACTTTCATGAGAACGACGTGTGGGGCGGGTTGCAGGCCATGTTGGATTGCGATGTGCCCATCGTGGCACAGATCGCCGGAAACTGTATGGGCGCTGGTGTCGAGATTGCCAGTTGCTGTGACATTCGAATGGCCACTGACACGGCACGCTTTGGTGCACCGATTGCCAAGTTGGGGTTTCCCATGGCTCCGCGTGAGGCGGCTCTGGTGATGCGTGCGGTGGGCGAGTTGACTGCTCGTGAGATGCTGCTCTCGGCGGCGGTACTGGACGCCACTGAGATGCTGCAACGCGGTTTTCTTAATCGGGTGGTTGCCGCGTCTGCCCTGGAGGCTGCAGTCCTGCTGTGTGCCGACCGCATCGGCCAGCTGGCGCCCGGGGC
>JAYTRR010000090.1:0-1701 GCA_043746005.1 Burkholderiales bacterium | reverse complement strand
GTACCAGGCAGAAGATCCATTCGCCATACTGCCCCAGCGTGGTCCAGGTTTTCTGGCCGTTGACGATGTATTTGTTGCCCTGGCGCTCCGCGCGTGTTTTGACTGACGCGAGGTCTGAGCCGGATCCGGGTTCGCTGTAACCCTGGCTCCACCACACTTCACCGCTGCCGATGCCTGGCAAGAAGCGTTGCTGCTGCTCGGCATTGCCAAACGCCATGATCACAGGTGCCACCATCACGGGTCCAAAGGGGATGATGCGTGGCGCGCCGGCGAGGGCACATTCTTCTTCAAACAGGTGCTTTTGAATGGAGTTCCATCCGGGGCCGCCAAACTGCTTGGGCCAGGCATAGCCCAGCCAGCCTTTTTTGCCCAAAATTTTGGCCCAGCTCTGTATATCGTCGCGGGTCAGTTGCAGCGCGTTGTGCACTTTGTGTGCAATGTCGGCGGGCAAATGGGAGGCCACCCAAGTGCGGATGTCCTCACGGAATTGCTGTTCTTCAGGGGTAAATGCCAGATCCATTAAAAAATCTCCAAATAGACGTTTCGCTTTTTAGCACGGTCGTTCGATTATGTCTGTCCGTGTGGTGACACGCCCAACTCCGAGCACAGGCGTTGCACGGTTTCCTGCAACTGGGCTACTTCATTTTCAAGGCGGGCCACACGCTCTGTCAATGCGCTGGTAGCGGTGCCTCCAGGGGTCGCGGCGGCGCCGTGCGACAGCGCATCCAGGTCAATCGGACCGCACAGGAGATGAGCCCAGCGCTGCTCACGGGCTCCAGGGGTATGGGGCAGCTTGACCACCAGTGGGCCACCTTTTGCCTCCGGGCGATCCTGCAATTCCTCCAGAAAGCCCTCGACGGAAGAGATATCGGCAAACCGGTACCAGCGCTCGGCGTTGAGTCGCAGTTCTCCTGCGGTCTGCGGCCCGCGCAGCATCAAAAGGCCCAGCAGTACGGCGGACTGTTCCGGCACGCCCACTCCGCGCTGGAAATTGTGCTCGTAGCGGGCCACCCGGCTCCCGCTGGATTCGCGCACCAAGCCCAGCGGCATCAGATTGTCAAGTGCGCTGGCGATTTCCGCCTCGGTCACATTCATCAGGGGATCGCGGGTGGTCTTCTGGTTACAGCCCAGCATCAGGGTGTTGAGCGACAGCGGATAGCTGTCGGGTACGGTGCGGGCTTTTTCCATCAGGGTTGCCAGGACCCGTGCCTCGATGGGGGAGAGCGTGAAGGGGGCGGGCGGTGGTGCAGTTGGCAAAGTCATAATCGTGGGCTAGTTATATGAAAAACATTGTCATTTTGATCTCTGGCGGTGGCTCCAACATGGCGGCCATCGTTAAAACTGCACAGCGCGAGGGTTGGCGCAATAAGTATGGTGCGCAGATTGCCGCCGTGATCAGCAATAAAGCCGATGCCGAGGGGCTGTTTTTTGCCCGGGCCCATAGCATTGCTACCGAGGTGCTGGACCACAGGGAATTCAATTCGCGTGAGGCGTTTGATGCGGCCCTGGTGGCACGCATTGACAGTTTTGATACCCCCGAGCAGCCTGCTCTGGTGGTGCTGGCCGGGTTCATGCGCATTCTCACGCCTGGGTTTGTGGCGCGGTATGCCAACCGGCTGATCAATATTCACCCGTCCTTGTTGCCCGCGTTTGGGGGCTTGCAGACGCATCAGCGCGCGCTGGACGCTGGCTGCCAGTTTG
>JAYTRR010000089.1:0-5571 GCA_043746005.1 Burkholderiales bacterium | reverse complement strand
AAGTGCATCCCAGCCGCAAGAAATTTCGCGGCGAGCTGGAGAAGCTTGTCGCTGCCGACGGCAGCGTTGGCTGGCAAATCGTCTGGAGCGATGCGCCGGCAGTCAAGCCGGGTCAAAAAGTAAGCAAGAAGCGTGTTCCTCCGCCATTGCAGGCACTGGGTTTTACGCTTGATGAATTGCGTGACGCGCGTCTCGCACCCATTGTGAGTTTCAAGGGTCGCGGTGCGGCTGGTGCCGATGATGGTGTGGCGGACGCAGACGCGGCTTGACAGCTTGCAGGCCCCATTGGGTTTGCATCAGGAATTTTTTTAGTTTTGTATTGGTTAATTCGAGTGTTCAGGAGAGTCATGGCATGAATCGCGAACTGTTGATGCTGATTGAAGCAATTTCACGTGAGAAAAACGTGGAGCGTGATGTGGTGATGGGCGCCGTGGAAGCGGCTTTGGCCCAAGCGACCAAAAAGCTGTATCCCGGCGACGTGGATATCCGCGTCGTACTGGATCGCGATAGTGGCAACTACGAAACCTTTCGTCGTTGGCATGTGGTCCCCGATGAGGCTGGTCTGCAGCTTCCTGACCAAGAAATACTGCTGTTTGAAGCAAAAGAGCAGATCGCCGACATCGAGGTGGATGAGCACATCGAGGAGTCCATTCCTTCGGTGCCAATCGGCCGCATTGGTGCCATGGCTGCCAAGCAGGTGATTTTGCAAAAAATCCGTGATGCTGAGCGCGAAATGTTGCTCAACGACTTCATGTCCCGCGGTGAAAAAATCTTCGTCGGCACGGTCAAGCGCATGGATAAAGGTGACCTCATTGTGGAGAGTGGTCGCGTTGAAGGCCGTCTGCGCCGCAGCGAGATGATTCCCAAGGAAAACCTGCGTACTGGTGACCGGGTTCGCGCCATGATCATGGAGGTGGACCTGACGCTGCGTGGCGCCCCCATTCTGCTGTCCCGTTCCGCGCCCGAGTTCATGATTGAGTTGTTCCGCCAGGAGGTGCCTGAAATCGAGCAAGGCCTATTGGAAATTAAGTCCTGTGCCCGTGACCCTGGTTCGCGCGCCAAGATTGCGGTGCTGTCGCATGACAAACGGGTTGATCCCATTGGTACCTGTGTGGGTGTCCGTGGAACCCGCGTCAATGGCGTGACCAATGAACTCGCCGGCGAGCGAGTTGACATTGTGTTGTGGAGCGAAGATCCGGCGCAGTTCGTGATCGGTGCCCTGGCTCCGGCCAACGTCTCTAGTATCGTGGTGGATGAGGAGCGCCACGCCATGGACGTCGTGGTGGACGAGGAAAACCTCGCGATTGCCATCGGCCGCGGTGGACAGAATGTGCGCCTCGCGTCCGAGTTGACAGGCTGGAGAATCAACATCCTTGATGCTGCAGAGTCTGCCCAGAAGCAAGCCAGCGAAACCGATATCGGTCGCAAGCTGTTCATGGAAAAACTCGATGTGGACGAGGAAATCGCCGACATTCTGATTGCCGAAGGCTTCACCAGTCTCGAAGAGGTGGCCTATGTGCCGCTTCAGGAAATGCTGGAGATTGAGTCCTTTGATGAAGACACCGTCAATGAGCTGCGCACCCGTGCCAAGAACGCTCTGCTGACGATGGAGATTGCGCATGAGGAAAGTGTTGAAGAAGTCTCGCAGGATTTGCGTGACCTTCAAGGCCTGACTCCCGAATTGATCGGCAAACTGGCAGACGGCGGCGTGCACACCCGCGACGATCTGGCTGATTTGGCCGTTGACGAACTTACAGAAATCACCGGCCAGTCTGCGGACGAAGCCAAGACCTTGATCATGAAGGCGCGCGAACATTGGTTTACCAATGACGCCGCTTCTCAAGAGTAATGGTCATGAAAGGTTACACAACAAATGTCCAGTACGACCGTCGCCGAGTTTGCAAGTGAACTCAAAAAATCCACTGACACGCTGCTTGAGCAGCTGAAGTCAGCCGGGGTAGCCAAGGCGGCTGCCTCGGATGTCCTGACCGATTCCGATAAGCACAGCTTGCTGAATTACCTGCAAAATAGCCATGGAACAGCCAGTTCCGAGCGCAAGAAAATCACGCTCGTGAAAAAGCAGACTACCGAAATCAAACAGGCCGATGCAACAGGCAAGGCACGTACCATTCAGGTGGAGGTGCGCAAAAAACGCACGTTTGTACGCCGTGATGACGAAGCCGATCAGCCCGTTGAAGCACCGGAGCGGGAAGTTTCGGTTCAAGAGTCGGCTGTGCCGATGATTGACCACGCCGAACTCGCCCGCCGTGAAGAAGAGGCGCGACGCCAGGCAGAGCTGATCCGCCGGCAGGAAGAGGATTTGGTAGAAAAGCGTCGCCTGCGTGAAGCGGGAGAAAAACGCGAACGCGAAGCCGAAGAGCGTGCAGCAAGCTATGCCGCAGCCGAACAAGAGAAGAAGAGTCAAGCTTCTACAAGCAAGACAGAAGCCAGCGCTGAGGCCATCGAAGCTGCGGCAGTCCGTGCTGCGGCGCAGGCTGAAACGCGGGAAAAAGCCGCTGCCGAATCCAAAGCCCGTGCCGATGAAGAGGCTGTACGCGCGGTGGATTTGAATGAACGCCGCCGCAAGGCCGAAGCGGAAGCGGCTGCCATTCGCTCCATGATGTCTGCGCCCAAACGCGTGCTGGTGGCCCATAAGCCCGAAGAAGTCAAGCCAGCGGTAGTTGGCGTGAAAGGCACGCTGCACAAGCCAGCCGCTGGAAGCACGGTGGCTAAGCCGGCCAAACCGGGGACGCCGGGCACTGCGGGTACCGCACCAGCAGGCGCTGGCAAAGAAGTGAAGTCCGCCAAGCTGTCGTCCAGCTGGGCAGGCGACCCAGCCAAGAAAAAGGCCATTCCCACCCGTGGAGACACGGGAGCGGGAGCCGGCCGTGCGACAAACTGGCGCACTGGCCCGCGTGGCCGCCGTGGCAGCAACGACCGCAGTGACCGCGACCACCAGCCAATGTCGGCACCGGTGGAAGCACGCGTGCTGGAAGTGCATGTGCCCGAAACCATCACCGTGGCTGAATTGGCGCACAAGATGGCCGTCAAGGCATCAGAGGTCATCAAGCACCTCATGAAACTGGGTCAGATGGTCACAATCAACCAGCCACTGGACCAGGATACCGCCATGATTTTGGTGGAAGAAATGGGCCACAAAGCGGTTGTTGCGGAGCTGGATGACGCAGAAGCGTTTACCGACGACGAAGTGCAACAGCAGCATGCTGAAGCGCTACCGCGCGCACCGGTGGTTACCGTCATGGGCCACGTGGACCATGGCAAGACCTCCTTGCTCGATTACATTCGCCGGGCCAAAGTGGCGTCCGGTGAAGCCGGTGGAATTACCCAGCACATTGGCGCTTACCACGTGGAAACCCCGCGTGGCATGGTGTCCTTTCTGGACACCCCGGGCCACGAGGCTTTCTCGGCCATGCGTGCCCGTGGAGCCAATGCAACCGACATCGTGATTCTGGTGGTCGCTGCGGACGACGGTGTCATGCCGCAAACCAAGGAAGCCATCAAGCATGCCAAGGCAGCCGGAGTGCCCATCGTGGTGGCGATCAACAAGATCGACAAGCCCGACGCCAATCCTGAGCGCGTGAAGAATGAGCTGGTGGTTGAAGAGGTGATCCCGGAAGAATTTGGTGGTAGTTCACCCTTTGTTTCCGTGTCCGCCAAGACCGGCCAGGGCATCGACGAACTGCTGGAGCAAGTGCTCTTGCAGGCTGAAGTGCTGGAGCTGCGAGCCCCTGTAGATGCCATAGCCAAGGGCCTGGTGATTGAAGCGCGTCTGGACAAGGGACGTGGTCCTGTTGCGACCATCCTGGTGCAGTCCGGTACGTTGAAAACGGGCGACGTGGTGCTGGCAGGACAGACATTTGGCCGCGTGCGTGCCATGCTGGACGAAAATGGCAAGACTATCAAGACCGCGGGTCCATCGATCCCGGTCGAGATCCAGGGCTTGACCGAAGTGCCGCGCGCTGGCGACGAATTCATTGTCATGGCCGATGAGCGCCGTGCCCGTGAGATTGCTACCTACCGTGCAGGCAAGTTCCGCAACACTAAGCTGGCCAAACAGCAGGCTTCGAAGTTGGAAAACATGTTCACCGACATCAACGCCGGCGAAGTCAAACTGGTTCCGATCATTGTCAAAGCCGACGTACAGGGTTCGCAAGAAGCTTTGGCGCAGTCGCTGGTCAAGCTGTCGACAGACGAAGTCAAAGTGCAGATGGTCTACACCGCAGTGGGTGCCATCAGCGAATCGGACGTCAATCTGGCAATTGCCGCAAAGGCCGTCATCATTGGATTCAATATCCGTGCCGACGCCGGAGCCCGCAAGCTGGCAGAGAACAACGGTGTTGACATTCGCTACTACGACATCATTTACGATGCTGTGGACGATTTGAAACTGGCCATGTCGGGCATGTTGACGCCTGACAAAAAGGAAGAAGTCATCGGTACCGCCGAGATTCGCCAGGTGCTCAAAGTGTCGAAGATTGGCTCGATCGCAGGTTGTATGGTCACCTCAGGCTTTGCACGTCGCACCGCCAAGTTGCGCTTGTTGCGCGGCAATGTGGTCATTTACACTGGCGAGCTGGATTCCCTCAAGCGCTTCAAGGACGACGCCAGGGAAGTCAAGGAAGGCTTCGAGTGCGGCTTGACGATCAAGAACTACAACGACATCCAGGAAGGCGACGCGCTGGAGTTCTTCGAAATCCGCGAAATCGCCCGGACGCTGTAATTGGTAATGGACTATGGTGCGTAAAAAGTCATCCACCCCCAACCGCGGTTTCCGCGTGGCCGATCAGATCCAGCGGGACCTGACGGAATTGATCGCCCGCGAGTTGAAAGACCCCCGGGTCGGGATGGTGACCATTCAGGCCGTGGAGGTCACGCCGGACTACGCACACGCCAAGGTGTTCTTTAGTTTGTTAAAGGGCGACCCGGCGACGGCGACAGAGGGGTTGAACCAGGCGGCAGGTTTCTTGCGTGCTGGCTTGTTCAAACGTCTCCATATTCATACCGTTCCTACGCTGCACTTTCAGTTCGACCGCACGACGGAAAAGGCGGCGGACATGAATGCCTTGATCGCGCAGGCTGTGGCGTCGCGTTCCAAGAACGAGGACTGACAGGATGAATGCGCCACGTGCACGGGTTGCCAGGCGCCCCGTGCATGGGGTGCTGTTGCTGGACAAGCCATTGGGCTGGTCCAGCAATGATGCTTTACAAAAAGTGAAGTGGTTGTTGCGGGCGGAAAAGGCGGGCCATACTGGCACGCTGGATCCTCTTGCCACCGGTGTGCTGCCCTTGTGTTTTGGTGCGGCCACCAAGTTCAGCCAGCTTCAGCTGGATGCCGACAAGGAGTACGCGGCGACCGCACGTTTAGGTGAGAAAACCAGTACGGGTGATGCGGAAGGCGAAGTGATCGCAGTGCGGACTGTTAGCGTGACGGAGGCAGACATTGCGCGTGTGGTGCCCGGTTTTACCGGACCGATACGCCAGACGCCGCCGATGCACAGTGCCCTGAAGAAGGACGGCAAGCCATTGTATGAGTATGCGCGCAAGGGCATA
>JAYTRR010000088.1:0-5607 GCA_043746005.1 Burkholderiales bacterium | reverse complement strand
CATTTGCAACATGGTCTTGCCTCCTGCCGCCGCGGTGCAGCGGTCTAGCCTGACCATACGCCGACAGCGCCTGTTGCGCTAGTGTCAACAGGCCCTATTCCTTCCTGTCGTTGTCCAGTTTCGGCATGGAGGCACCAGCGCCCAGCGACAGCAGGCCGGTGCGCGCGTAGATCGCCAGCTTGTCGCGCGTGTCGACGATGTCGAGGTTGCGCATGGTCAGCTGGCCGATCCGGTCGCGCGGCGAGAACATCGATTCGCCCTTTTCCATCGTCAGCCGCTCCGGGTGGTACGTCAGGTTGGGCGACTCGGTATTGAGCAGCGAATAGTCGTTGCCGCGCCGCAGCTCCAGCGTCACCTCGCCGGTGACGGCGCGCGCCACCCAGCGCTGCGCGGTTTCGCGCAGCATGATCGCCTGCGGGTCGAACCAGCGGCCCGGGTAGAGCAGCCGGCCAAGCTTCCTGCCGTTGTCGCGGTACTGCTCGATGGTGTCCTCGTTGTGGATGCCGGTCACCAGCCGCTCGTAGGCAATGAACAGCAACGCCAGGCCCGGCGCTTCGTAGATGCCGCGGCTCTTGGCCTCGATGATGCGGTTCTCGATCTGGTCGCTCATGCCCAGGCCGTGGCGCCCGCCAATGCGGTTGGCTTCCAGAATCAGGCTCACCAGATCGGGGTATTCCACGCCGTTCAGGGCCACGGGGCGGCCTTCTTCAAAGCGCACGCTCACTTCTTCGGCCTTGACCTGGCAGTCGTCGCGCCAGAAGGGCACGCCCATGATGGGGTTGACGATTTTCATGCCGCTGGAGAGGTGCTCCAGGTCTTTGGCTTCGTGGGTGGCGCCCAGCATGTTGCTGTCGGTGGAGTAGGCTTTCTCGGCCGACATCTTGTAGCCAAAGCCATGCGCGGTCATGAACGCCGACATCTCGGACCGTCCACCCAACTCATCAATAAACAGCTGGTCGAGCCAGGGCTTGTAGATCTTCAGGCTGGGGTTGGTCAGCAGGCCGTAGCGGTAGAAGCGCTCAATGTCGTTGCCCTTGAAGGTGCTGCCGTCTCCCCAGATGTTGACGTCGTCTTCCTTCATGGCCGACACCAGCATGGTGCCGGTCACGGCACGGCCCAGCGGCGTGGTGTTGAAGTAGGTGATGCCCGCTGTAGAGATGTGGAATGCGCCCGACTGCAGCGCCGCAATGCCTTCCGCAGCCAGTTGTGGGCGGCAGTCGACCAGACGGGCTTTTTCAGCGCCGTATTCCATGGCCTTGCGGGGGATTTCGTCGTAATCGGCCTCGTCGGGCTGGCCCAGGTTGGCGGTGTAAGCGTAGGGCACAGCGCCCTTGAGCTTCATCCAGAGCAGGGCTGCGCTGGTGTCCAGGCCACCCGAGAACGCAATGCCGACTTTTTGCCCGACGGGCAGATTTTGGAGAATGGTGTGGGACATGTTCTTAACCGAAATGGCAGATGTAGTGGTAGGGCTCGGTCACGCGAATGTCGAACTTCGAGTTACCGGGCACGCTGAATTTCTCGCCCGCAACGGACTTGACCCAGGCGTCGGTTCCCGCCAGCTTGTATTCGCAATACCCCGCCACGCATTCCATGATCTCGGGCGCGCCGGTGTTGAACGTCAGTGTGGCGGGCAACACCACGCCGACCGACTTCTTGGTGCCGTCAGCCAAGGTGATGCCGTGGCTGACGCATTTGCCGTCAAAGTAAACGCTGGCCTGGGTGCTAACGGACACGCCGTCAATGTGGGTGGTGGTCATGGGATCAGGATGTTGAAAGCAGGTTAATCGGGGCGCCGATGCACAGCGGCGTGCAAAAACGGGCGTCAACCCGTGATTTTAGGGCAGGCGGGCGGCAAAGCCCTCCGCCGTGAAGCCGACCGTCACATCGCCGTTCGCCCACTTCACCACCGGGCGCTTGATGACGCTGGGTTGGGCCAGCACCAGCGCACGGGCCCCGGCGGCGTCCACCACGCTGGCTTTGGTGGCGTCGTCCAGCTTGCGCCACGTGGTGCCTTTGCGGTTGACGAGTGTTTCCCAGTCCACGGCTTTCAGCCAGATGTCGAGTTGCGCTTCGGGTACACCCTGTTTCTTGAAGTCATGGAATTGGTGCGTCACACCGTGGTCAGTCAACCAGACGCGGGCTTTTTTGACGGTGTCACAGTTGGGAATGCCGTAGAGGATGGTCATGGCTGAATTCTGGCATATTTATAGTAAAAATGAGCTGTAGCCCCCGTTAATGCTGCGCAAGCAGCTATTAAATTCATAGTGAAATCTGCGTCGCACCGCTGCTGCGCTCTATACTGACTTTTAAAAGGAATGCACCAATGACGCCCTCTGCCGTACTGACCCAATCACTCGCCCTGCCCAACGGCGTGGTGATCAAGAATCGTCTGGTCAAGTCGGCCATGTCCTTTCGTGCGGACATGCTGCGGGCTGGCAAGAAGAAGCGCAGCTCCACCAAACTGCGTACTAGCTGATAAAGACAGGACCGCACGATGCTTCGCTGGCTGGACATGGTGGCCAACCGTCAGTTGATGCGGCGTGTGGCCGTGGATGCGGGTATTCATGTGTTGGCTACCGTGGTCGACCTGTTGCCCAGCATGCGGCGTCGCCAGGCCACCTTTCGGCTGATCGAAGATATCCAATACGCGCATCACGCTGGCGAAACCCTGTACCTGGATGTTCTGCAGCCCAAGGGCCCGGGGCCCCACCCTGTGCTGATCTACTTCCACGGCGGCGGGTTTGCCATCGGCTCCAAGCGCACGCACCGGGCGTTGGCTGCTGCCTATGCCGTCCAGGGTTATCTGGTGTGCAATGTGGGCTACCGGCTGGCGCCCAAACATCCGTTTCCCGCCGCACTGGAGGATGCCTGCGCTGCCTGGCTGTGGGCTGCAGATCATGTGGCGGAATATGGCGGCGATCCGCAATGCGTGACCCTGGTGGGGGAGTCCGCCGGTGCCAATCTGGCTTTGTCGGTCACGCTGGCGTGCTGCACCGCCAGACCAGAGGCCTATGCCAAACCGCTTTTCATCCGTGGCTTGCGCCCGGTTGCGGCCTTGCTGTACTGTGGCTTTCTGCAAACCAGTCATCCCGAGCGGTATCGTCGCGCCGGGGTATCGGCGCTGGCAGCGCGTATTGCTACAGATGCGGCGAGGTCTTATCTGGGCAGTGCCGCCAGCCAGCCGTGCCCGCAGCATGCGCTGGCTGACCCGCTGTGCGTGTTGGAGGTCATGGCGACCGCGCCCGATTTGCTGCCCATTTTTATCGCCGCGGGGCTGGCAGACCCGGTGGCTGCCGACTCGCAGCGGCTTGAGCAGGTTCTCCAGCGACTGCAGTTGCCCCACACTGCGCGTTACTACCCCGGTGAAACCCACGCCTTCCACGCGATGTTCTGGCGTGAGCAAGCGCTCGTGTGCTGGCGTGACAGTTTTGAATTCTTGCGTCGGCAGGCGCATCCCCACCTTGTCGACCACCCCACCCATCGTGAAAGTGAACCCCATGCGCCAGGATGAAGCCATGCTGTACCCGCCAATTGAGCCGTTTCAGAGCGGCATGCTCGATACGGATGAAGGCCATTCCATTTACTGGGAGCTGTGTGGCAACCCGAGGGGCAAGCCTGCCGTCTTTTTGCACGGTGGCCCGGGTGCAGGTTGCTCAACCGACCACCGCCGCCTGTTCGATCCCGAGCGCTACTGCGTCCTGCTGTTTGACCAGCGGGGTTGTGGTCGTTCGCTCCCGGATGCGTCCCTGCAGAACAACACCACCTGGCATCTGGTGGCCGATATCGAGCGCCTGCGGGTGATGCTGGGGGTTGAGCACTGGCTGGTGTTTGGCGGCTCCTGGGGTAGCTCGCTGGCGCTTGCCTATGCGCAAACCCATTCGCTGCAGGTATCGGAGTTGGTGGTACGGGGCATTTTCACGCTGCGGCGCGCCGAGCTGCTTTGGTACTACCAGGAAGGGGCTTCCTGGCTGTTTCCTGATTTGTGGGACGCCTATCTGGCCCCCATTCCGCTGGCCGAGCGCGGGGATCTGATGGCGGCCTATCGCAAGCGCCTGGTGGGCACAGACCCTGTGGAGCAATTGGCTGCAGCCAGGGCCTGGAGCCTGTGGGAGGGACAAACCATCACGCTCCTGCCGGATGCGGCATCCAAAGCCAAGCACGAGCGCGATGACTATGCCTTGGCCTTTGCGCGTATCGAAAACCATTATTTTGTTCACGGAGGCTGGCTCGACGAGGGGCAATTGATCCGCGATGCGGGCAAATTGGCGGGTATTCCCGGTGTGATCGTGCAGGGCCGCTACGACATGGCGTGCCCTCCCAAAACGGCGTGGGACCTGCACCGCGCCTGGCCCGATGCGGATTTTTACCTGATTGCTGATGCGGGCCACGCTTTCAACGAGCCCGGCATTCTGGCGCAGCTGCTGGCAGCAACCGACCGCTTCGCAGCCTGAACCCCAGGCTCAAATAGCGGTGTTGCCGGCAAGGCCGGTTGCCGTGCGCGACAATTGCAGGCTCTATGGAACAACTCAACACACTTGACGCGTGGCTGGCCCATTGCGAGCGCCTGCACCCCACCACCATTGACATGGGCCTGGAACGCGTACGCACCGTGGCCGAGCGCATGCAAATCCGCTTTGACTGCACGGTCATCACCGTGGCGGGCACCAACGGCAAGGGCTCCACGTGCGCCATGCTGGAATCCATCTTGTTGCAGGCGGGCTACCGCACCGGGGTCTACACATCGCCCCATCTGGTGCGTTTTGAAGAGCGCCTGCGTCTGGTGGGCGAGCCGGTAGATGCTACACATTTGATAGCTGCTTTCGCAGCCGTGGAGAGGGCTAGAGTGCTAAATGGCTCTGAAATCTCACTGACCTACTTTGAATTTTCCACTTTGGCCATTCTGGATGTCATGGCGCGCAGTGGCCTGGATGTGGTGGTTCTGGAGGTCGGGCTGGGCGGGCGGCTGGATGCCACCAACATCATTGATCCCGATTGCGCGGTGATTACCAGCATCGACCTGGACCACATGGAGTTTCTGGGTCCGGATCGCGAAAGCATCGGTCGGGAGAAGGCCGGAATCATGCGCACCGGCCGCCCGGTCATCGTGAGCGACCCCATGCCGCCGCAAAGCGTGCTGGATCATGCGCTTGAAGTGGGCGCTGACCTGTGGCGCAATGGACATGACTTCAATGTGTCGGGTGACAAGCAGCAGTGGGGTTGGGCAGGGCGCGGGCGGCGCCACAGCGGTTTGGCCTATCCGGCACTGCGCGGCGCCAACCAGTTGGTCAACGCCGCCGGTGTGCTGGCCGCGCTGGCCGCACTGCGCGAGCGTCTGCCCGTCACGGCGCAAGCTGTGCGCAATGGCATGGCTTTTGTGGAGTTGCCGGGGCGGTTCCAGATCATTCCGGGTCAACCCACACTGGTTCTGGATGTGGCGCACAACCCCCATTCGGTGGCGGCGCTGGCGGCCAATCTGGACGCCATGGGGTACTTTCCCACCACGCACGCCGTGTTTGGCGTCATGGCCGACAAAGACCTGGCGCCCATGCTGGAGCGCGTCAATCCCTTGATTGACCGCTGGTACTTCACGGATTTGCCCACTCCCCG
>JAYTRR010000087.1:0-16614 GCA_043746005.1 Burkholderiales bacterium | reverse complement strand
ACTCAATTTCAGGCAATGGCGCAAAGCGCATAACACTGGGGGCAACTAATTCGATAAAGGCGTTTTCCGGGACTCATCGCACCAATTTCAACACCTTTATCAATAGCTTGACAGCGAATAACGGGACACCATCACACCAGATGATGATCAATGCCTTCAACTACATAAACGCGCCAGAAAATATAGGCAGCCCTTGGGCCGATAGCCCGGGAACGGCTCAAACAACCCCCTACTTGGCCTGCCGCCGCACGTACCATGTCTTCATGACCGATGGAGCTTGGAATAACCGTAACGACACTGACCGAGTCATCAAAGGTGACGGTACAACACAAACTTTGGGCGATGGGACCACCAGCTACGACAAGGATTCAGCCCAAACAAAAGTCTACAGCGACGCCTACGGCGAAAGTGACACAGCCCGCGCCAGCACACTGGCAGATTTTGCTTTTCGGGGATGGGCCACCGATATTCAAAATGGCTCTGCGGGTACAACGCAAACGAACAGTGCGGGTGTTACCGTTTCCGGCAACACCCAGAATATGCCCAATGGAGCGCTTGGCGTGAAGCCACTCGTTAAGTTTGCCGGCGTAGAGAACGTCTTCGTCGGTACAACCGCCCCCACCGTATGCAATGCAGCTACTAAGTGCACGCCGCTGCAAGAGTATTGGAATCCGCGCAACGACCCCGCCACTTGGCAGCACATTCAACAGTACACCATTGGTTTTGGCGCAGCCGCCACGCAGTGGGGAGCAGCACCCTATTTTTCGCCTTCCAATGACAACTTCGGCTATGACGGTGACTATCCCAAGTTGGTCAACGGTGGCCTGGCATCACCGGACGGAGTGCGCTGGCCTGACGTGCAGACATCTTCGACCGGCACACCTGACATACGAAGCGTTGAACTCTGGCACATGGCCTTGAACGGCCGCGGAAGGTTCTACCCTGCAAAAACAGCCGATGCACTAACGGCCGCATTTGCCGACATTATAGATACCGTGATCGGCGACACCGAGACCAACTTGGTGTCCATCGCGGCGAACTCCAACTACCTCACCACGAACCTGTTCACATACCTCGCCGGGTACAGCCCCATTCGATACTCTGGAACCTTGACCGCGCGTCCGATCGATTCGATTACCGGCGCCATTATGGCAACCGAAACTTGGAATGCCGGCAACTTGCTAGATGCGATCACCCCATCCAATTTGGCAAACCGTGTCGTCTTGTCGTACAGCGGCTCAGCTGGCATTTCCTGGAAAACATACAGCAGTCTGCCTTCCGCCCAACAAACTCCGCTGGGAAAAAATAGTGGTGGATCAGCCGATAGCAAAGGGCAAGATCGCGTGGACTACATCCGCGGTGACAGAACCAAAGAACTAACCAGCACCAACACCAGCGGCGTTTTCCGGCAGCGTGATTCGCGCCTAGGTGACATTGTGAATTCCAATATCTGGTACACCGGCAAACCCGCCAATGGCTACACCACCAATGGGTATGAGACCTTCCGTGGCACAGGTACCGGTGGCATGGGTGGGCGCACGCCCATGCTGTATGTCGGCGCAAACGACGGCATGCTGCACGGTTTTTCGGGCACTACCGGTCGAGAACTCTTGGCTTACATACCCCAAGGCATTGCAGAAAGCAACCTGCGCACACTGACAGACACCACCTACGTACACAAGTACTTTATCGACGGAGCACCCTTTTCTGGCGATGCATACATCGGTACCACGCCGGCATGGGCTACGGTATTGGTCGGCTCGCTTGGCGCAGGCGGAAAAGGGTATTTTGTATTAAACATGACGGACCCCTCCCAATTTACGGTGGTCAATGCCGCCTCAGTGGTCATCACAGATACAACTGCGACGAATGACATCGACATTGGCAACACCATGTCACCGCCGGCCCAAGACGATGCCTCGGCCAACCGCTCTAGCCAAATTGTCAAGATGAATAATGGGCGGTGGGCCGCGGTGATGGGCAATGGATACAACAGTAGCAGCGAAGCCCCCGTGCTGATTATTCAGTACCTTGATGGGAACAAAGCGGTAGTCAAAGTTTCGCCATGCACATTCCCGACCAGTGGTGCCTGCACTTTCAAAGGAACCAACGGCCTGTCCACACCGCGACTGATCGATTTAGACGGCAACGGAACAGCTGACATCGCTTACGCGGGCGACCTGCAAGGTAACGTCTGGAAATTCAATTTAACCAGTGCGACGGATACCAGTTGGAACACGTTATTTTCAAATCAACCATTTTTCGTTGCCAAGCAGGGTGGGGTAACCCAACCAATTACCACAGCACCTTACTGGAAACCTCATCCGTTGGGTGGAGTGATGGTGGCGGTTGCGACCGGGCGTAACCTCACCGACGCCGACCAATCTACCACCCAAACTGACAGCGTTTACGGCATATACGACAACAGCACGTTCACGGTCTCGGGTGGGGTAGTTACGCTTATTGATACTACACCCATAAATACAACGGCGAGCACCAACTTACCAAGCACCATGGTCGCGCAACCGATAACGCTGGCGGCAACAGTTGACGGCGGGACCAATTATTTTATCAACTCCAACAACCCGGTGGATTACGCTGGTAACCCTACAGCTGCTCCCCCGGTGCCGGCCAAGCGGGGTTGGTATATGAACTACCTCATCAGTGGGCAGCGTGTACTGAAGAATATACAAGCCTTCTCTGGGGAAAAGATCAGGGTGTCGAGTGAGGTTCCAAAAACAGGAGGAAATTCGAGTGTTGAAACCTGTTCGCCATCCCCGACCACCGAACGCACGTTCCAATCGGTTCTCAACCTTTTTAGCGGCGGTGTTTCTGGAACCCCCACCTTCACCTACACGAATGATCCAAACACCGGGTTGCCCAACGTATCGGATTCCTACGCGAAAACCATAGGGACTATAGAAGGTGTTGCGGGTGACACTACGATGATCAACACGGATAAAGGTGCCAAACTTTTATCTTCCAACTGTAAGGCCGGGACCGCATGCAATGCTCTGAATTTCAATACTGGAACCTACCTTGGCAAGCGCGCGGGATGGCGCCAGGTTCAATGATCTCAAATACCTTTAGTACCATGAATTCCCTCAGCCAAAGTGCCAAAAAATCAGGTGGGCTTACCCTGATTGAACTGATGATTACCGTCGCCATCGTCGGCATCCTTGCTAGCATTGCGATACCAAGCTACTCCAGCTACGTTCAGCGTGCGCAGCGCGTCAATGCACGCAACACACTGATTCAAACCGCTCAGTGGATGGAGCGTGCGGCCACCTCTACCGGCTCCTACCCATTGACGGCCGCCGTGCCTACCGGTCTGCTCGCCGTTGAGGGCGGCAGGTACACGGCAGCGATTGCCTCGGCAAATGGCACAACCTACACCATTACCGCTACGAGAATGAGCGGCACGGGGCAGGCGACTGACCGCTGCGGCGACTTTGTCTTGACTCAGGCGAACCAACGCACTGCGAACAACAAAACCTCGGGTATGACCGATGCCGATTGCTGGGCTCGCTGAGTGACAGCTGGCAGCCGAAAAAAGCCTGGGCACGACTCACAGCCCAACCCCGCCGTCGGCTGCATTCTCACCAATGATGCAGGCGTCGACATGGGCCAAGGCCACACCCAGCAAGCCGGTGGCCCACATGCCGAGATCATTGCGCTACGCGATGCCGCCACCAACACCGGTTCCAACCCGCCGGTGTTCGGCCAGGGCTTAGGAAATAAATCCGGAATTTCGTCTCATGCGGTGAGGATAAGATTAAGACCAACGTCTCAACATCGGCTTCCGATATTCGGACGTCAAAAACAGCCAAACGGTAACCCGCACGCTCAGACGCCCCCACCCGAGCAACAAATTCAACAGCCGCCACCTTGATCGAAAATGCATTTTTTCTGGCAACCCAACATAGGTTGGCACCGCCACCCAACCCGGCCGTTGGGTGCTCGATTGTTGCGCCTAGTGGTCGGGTATTGGGCAGCGGTTTTACCCAGCAAGCCGGCGGCCCCCACGCCGAAATCATGGCGCTGAGGGACGCCGCATTGCAGGGGAAATCGGTCCAAGGTGCTACCGCCTACGTCACTTTGGAACCCTGCTCCCACCACGGTCGCACCGGACCGTGCTGTGACGCATTGATTGCCGCTGGCATCAAAAAGGTGGTTGCAACCAACACCGACCCCAACCCGTTAGTAGCAGGTCAAGGCTTTGCAAGGCTGCATGCTGCGGGCGTTGAAGTAGAGGTGCTGGCGCCGAACGACCCCCTGGCGATCCAATCGCGCGAACTCAACATTGGGTTTTTCAGCCGTATGATTCGAAAAACTCCGTGGGTGCGAATGAAGGTCGCCGCCTCGCTGGATGGTAAAACGGCTTTAGACAACGGCACCAGCCAATGGATTACATCACCCGAGGCGCGGGCCGACGGTCACGCCTGGCGGGCCCGCGCCTGCGCCGTGCTCACCGGTATTGGCACGGTGCTGGCGGACCGACCCCGGCTAGACGTACGTTTGGTGGAGACCCCCAGACAACCCCACGTGGTGGTGGTGGACAGCCAGCTCCAAACCCCCACAGACGCTCCTATTTTTATAGCTGACCGCGCAGTCTACATATACGCTGCAGGCCAAAATGATGAGAAAAGGCAGGCACTGGAAGCCCGTGGCGCCACCGTCATTTACCTGCCCGGTAGACATGCGGATGGCACACCCACCGGAAAAGTGGATCTGGCGGCCATGCTTCTGGACTTGGGCCGACGTGAAATAAATGAACTGCACGTAGAAGCCGGCCATCAACTCAATGGTTCGTTCATCCGGGAGGGGCTGGTGGATGAATTGTTGGTCTACCTCGCTCCAAAGCTTATCGGGCAGGGACGCGGCATGGCAAGCTTTGGCCCTTTGACGAACTTGGACGAAGCCTTGCAACTGGACTTCAAGTCCGCTGAAATGGTCGGGCCAGACCTGCGCTTGATTGCCCGGGTGACCGGTCGAGACCATTTTTAACGAACAAGATTTGGGTTTCGATCCAGCGTGGGGCGTAATCCCTGCGAAAATACGCCCATGTTTACAGGAATCATCACCGGCATGGGGCGCATTGTGGCCGTGCATCCATTGGGCGACTCGCCCACCCATGGCAAGCGCCTGACCGTCGCTACCCCGACCCATTACCTTGAAGATGTGGGCTTGGGCGACAGCATCGCGCTGAACGGGGCCTGCATGACGGTCACGTCCATGGACGTGACACACAACCAGTTCACCATCGACATTTCAGCCGAATCGCTTGCCAAAACTGCGACTCTGGATTCAACTGGCACCATCAACCTGGAGAAAGCACTGCGCGCCAACGACCGTTTGGGTGGACATCTGGTTTCAGGCCATGTAGATGGCATTGGTACGGTGACTCACTTCGCCCAAGTGGGCGAGAGTTGGAATCTGCGGGTGCTGGCCCCTGCGTCTTTAGCCAAATACCTGGCTTACAAAGGGTCCATCACGATCAACGGGGTAAGCCTCACGGTGAATCGCATTGCTGATGTCACCAGTGGGTGTGAAGCGAGCATCAACCTCATACCGCACACCGTCGACAATACAGCGCTGGGAACCCTGAAAGTCGGGTCTCAGGTTAATCTGGAAATTGACCTGATCGCACGCTACGTAGAGCGCATGCTCAGCGGCAGCCCAACTACAAAAAACTGACGCGCCTTTCGCCGCATATCACCACAATTAGGACAACGATGAAACGAGTTGATGACTTTCGATTGAAATTCGGCCACAAAGAGCTGGTGCCGATCATGATTGGCGGAATGGGCGTAGATATTTCGACAGCCGAGTTGGCATTGGAGGCGGCACGTCTCGGTGGCGTCGGGCACATCTCGGATGCATTGGTTCATGATGTTTCTGATCGACGCTTTGACACAGAATTTGTCAAAGGGAAAACCAAGTTCTACAAGAGCAACATCAACAACTCGGACAAAACCACCATTCAGTTTGACTTGGGTGAACTGGCGGAAGCGACCAAGCTGCACGTTGGCAAGACCATGGAGGCCAAGCGCGGTGACGGCATGGTGTTTGTCAACGTCATGGAAAAACTGACCATGAACTCGCCGCGCGACACCCTGCAAGTGCGACTTAACTCGGCGCTGGATGCAGGCATCGACGGCATCACCTTGAGTGCAGGTTTGCATCTGGGCTCATTCGGCCTCATGGCAGAGCACGCGCGGTTTCGGGACGCAAAGCTGGGCATCATTGTTTCGTCGGTGCGCGCCTTGCAGCTGTTTCTGCGAAAAACTTCACGACTGAACCGGCTTCCAGACTATGTCATCGTTGAGGGGCCGCTGGCTGGCGGACATTTGGGCTTTGGCCTGGACTGGGCCAAATACGACCTAGCCACCATCGTGGCAGAAATTGCAGCGTATCTGAAGGCTGAGCAGCTGGATATTCCACTGGTTGCTGCAGGCGGCATCTTTACGGGTAGCGATGCGGTGAATTTTATGGAGAACGGTGCAGCCGCTGTTCAGGTAGCAACCCGTTTCACGGTTTCCGACGAATGCGGAATGCCAGCCAAGGTCAAGCAGGAGTATTTCAGGGCCAGCGAAGACGACATCGTGGTCAATACCGTTTCACCCACGGGCTACCCCATGCGCATGTTGAAAAACACGCCCGCAATTGGCTCGGGCATTCGGCCGAACTGCGAAGCCTATGGCTACTTGCTCGATGGCAATGGTAACTGTGCCTACATCACCGCCTACAACGAGCAACTCGCCGTGCATCCGGATGGAAAAAACATCTCGGTCATGGACAAGACCTGCCTGTGCACACACATGCGCAATTACAACTGCTGGACCTGTGGCAGCCTGACCTACCGCCTGAAAGACACCACCCGGCGACTAGCAGACGGCAGCTACCAGACAATGAGCGCTGAACACATCTTTCACGATTACCAATTCAGCGTTGACCAGCAAATTGCCCTGCCCGCTTAGACCACAACACAGCCGCCTCCCATCTGGGACAATAGCGGGTTTTCCCTGCCCTACAACCGACACCATGAATTCCCAGAACCCTGTGCCAATCTCCCCAGTTGAAGACATCGTGGCTGACATGCGCGCCGGGCGCATCGTTATTTTGGTGGACGAAGAAGACCGCGAGAACGAAGGCGACCTGGTCCTGGCGGCCGACCACGTCACCGCTGACGGCATCAATTTCATGGCCCGTTTTGGCCGGGGCCTGATTTGCCTGACCCTAACGCGTGAACGCTGTGAGAAACTGCAATTGCCGCCCATGACCGCGCGCAATGGCGACAAAAAAGGCACCGCTTTCACGGTCTCGATCGAGGCGGCGGAAGGCGTAACGACTGGCATTTCGGCTGCAGACCGCGCGCGCACCGTGCAGGCAGCTGTAGCAAAGGCTGCGGGTCCAAGCGACCTCGTGCAGCCAGGTCATATTTTCCCGCTGCAGGCGGTGGATGGCGGCGTGCTCATGCGCGCAGGCCACACCGAGGCCGGTTGCGACCTGGCCGCCATGGCAGGTTGCTCCCCAGCCGCCGTCATTTGCGAGATCATGAAGGACGATGGCACCATGGCCCGCCTGCCGGACCTGCAGCTGTTTGCGGCCGAGCACGGTCTCAAGATTGGCACCATTGCCGATCTGATTGCGCACCGCAGCCGCGTCGAGTCGCTGATTGAGAAAATCGGCGCTCGAAGCATACACACGGCTTTCGGCGAATTTACCGCGCATGCGTTCCGTGACAAGACGGGCGACGGGGTCCATCTGGCGTTGGTCAAAGGCGAATGGTCGGAGCAAGACGCCATTCAGGTTCGCGTACATGAACCCCTGTCGGTGCTGGATGCGCTGGAAGTGGGTCGCACCATGCACTCATGGAGTCTGGATGCGACGCTGGCGCACATTGCGGCCCAAGGCCAAGGCGTGGTGGTATTGCTCAATTGCGGCGAAAGTGGCGAACAATTGCTTTCGCAATTTGAAGGCACGGCCCGCTCCGCCCACGCGCCCGAGCGCGGACGTATGGACCTGCGAACCTATGGTATTGGCGCACAGATTTTGCGGCACTGCGGCGTGCACAAAATGCGTCTGATGGGCAGTCCGCGTCGCATGCCCAGCATGACCGGGTACGGACTGGAAATCACCGGTTACATCAGCAAATAAGGAGCACTCAATGTTTGGCGCAGACAAAGGCACCGTTGCAAGCACCGACAGCCGCATGAACGGGAAAAAACTCAAAATTGGTATCATTCAGGCTCGCTTCAACGCATCCGTAACGGATGCGCTAGCGAAAGCCTGCAAGGCCGAGCTGATTGCACTGGGGGTGGCAGAAAAAGACATTGATCTTTTCAGCGTACCCGGTGCGCTGGAAGTACCTGTGGCCCTGCAGGCTTTGGCGGAAAAAGCCAGCTACGACGCACTGGTGGCCATTGGATGCATCATCCGCGGCGAAACCTACCATTTTGAGCTGGTGGCCAATGAATCCGGCGCGGGCGTCACCCGCATATCCCTAGACTACCAGCTACCGGTTGCCAACGCCATTCTGACCACTGAAGATATGCCTCAAGCGGTTGCCCGCCAGGAAGAAAAAGGGCGTGATGCCGCCCGCGTCGCCGTAGAAATGGCCAACTTGCTGGAGTCAATTTGATGAGTGACATAAACACCCCCTCGGCCGCCAAGCGCCCGCCCCGCCAGACACGCACCGGCGTCACCAGCACAGGTGCCCGCAAAGCAGGCAGCAAGTCAGACCGCAGCCGAGCACGGGAGTTCGCGCTGCAAGGCCTTTACCAAAGCCTGGTCGGGAGAAATGCCGTAGGTGATATTGATATCTTCACCCGTGATCTGGCTGGTTTCAACAAGGCAGACTCGGTGCACTTCGATGCACTGCTTCAAGGTTGTGTGGCGCAAAGCGAGCAGCTGGACCTGCTGATCGCACCCCTGCTGGACCGCCCCATGGGCGAAATTTCACCGGTCGAACACGCCATCATGTGGATCGGCGCCTACGAGCTCAGCCATTGCCTGGATGTGCCCTGGCGCGTGGTGCTGAATGAATGCATCGAGCTGGCCAAGGAATTTGGCGGTACCGATGGACACAAATACGTGAACGCCGTGCTCAACGGCATCGCCCCCAGTCTGCGTGCAGCAGAAGTCGAGTCAGACCGTTTGGGCAAGAAGCATCGCGGCTGAACCCGGCCCCTGAATATCCATTCCATCGCCCATGCACATTTCGTCGCGCGCACAAAAGATAGAGCCGTTTTATGTCATGGAGGTGGCCAAAGCCGCTTCCGCCCTGGGCCGCGAAGTGGCGCACACCGATGCGCCCATGATTTTCCTGAACATTGGCGAGCCCGATTTCACGGCACCCCCGCTGGTGCAAGCCGCCGCTGAAAAAGCCATCCGCGACGGGCAAACCCACTACACGCAAGCCACAGGCTTGCAACCCTTGCGCGAACGTATCAGTGACTGGTATCAGCACCGCTTTGGTGTCAATGTTCCGGCCAGCCGCATTGTTGTGACGGCAGGTGCCTCCGGGGCTTTGCAGCTGGCATGCCTGGCCTTGATTGAGTCGGGTGATGAAATACTCATGCCCGACCCCAGCTACCCTTGCAACCGGCATTTCGTCAGTGCAGCGGAAGGCCGTGCGGTGCTGGTACCCACCACCGCCGAAGAGCGATTTCAGCTCAGTGCCGACAAGGTCAAGGCTGCGTGGGGGCCACGCACCCGTGGGGTATTGCTGGCATCGCCATCCAACCCCACCGGCACCTCCATTCACCCGGACGCGCTGCGCGACATCCACCAAGTGGTGCAGAGCAAAGGTGGTATCACCCTAGTGGATGAAATCTATCTGGGCCTGAGTTTCGAAGCCCAGTACGGTCAGACCGCGTTGGCGCTGGACGAGCACATCATCAGCATCAACAGCTTCAGCAAATACTTCAACATGACCGGCTGGCGACTGGGTTGGATGGTGGTGCCAGAAAAACTGGTGCCCGTGATTGAACGACTGGCGCAGAACCTGTTCATTTGCCCCAGCACCATTGCCCAGCACGCGGCGCTGGCCTGCTTTGAGGCTGAGAGCCTGGCGCTCTACGAACAACGCCGCACCGAGTTCAGGGCGCGCCGCGATTATTTTTTACCACAGCTCCAGGCTATGGGGCTTAACGTGCCAGTCATGCCCGATGGCGCTTTCTACGCGTGGGCCGATTGCTCTGCTGCGTGCGCGAAGCTGGGGCTCAAGGACAGTTGGGACTTCGCATTCGAGATCATGAACAAAGCCCATGTTGCCATCACCCCGGGGCGGGATTTTGGCAGCGCGCAGACGCACAATTTCGTGCGCTTTTCCACTGCCAGCTCCATGGAGCATCTGCAAGAAGCCGTAGCCCGCCTGCGCGCGGTGCTGCTTTAACACTGAGCCCCCTGATATGAATCAAGATCTGTCCATACTCCATCTGGTTTTGAATGCCAGTTTTGTGGTTCAAGCGGTCATGCTGCTGCTGATGGTGGTGTCCATCTCGAGCTGGGCCGCCATATTTCGCAAGTTGTTTGCACTCAACCGCGTCAAAGCACTCAATGAAGTATTTGAGCGCGACTTCTGGTCTGGCTCCAGCCTGAATGACCTGTTTGCAGCCGCTACCAAAAACGCTGCGCATTGCGGACCCATGGAGCGCATTTTTGCCAGTGGTATGCGCGAGTTTCAAAAACTACGCGAGCGCCGCATCACCGATGTGAGCACGCTGATGGACGGCGCCCGACGCGCCATGCGGGCCAGTTTTCAGCGCGAAATGGATGTTGTGGAAACCAACCTGTCCTTCCTGGCCTCTGTGGGTTCGGTATCGCCCTACGTGGGTCTGTTTGGCACGGTCTGGGGCATCATGCACGCCTTTACCGGGCTGGCCGCCCTGACGCAGGTCACACTGGCCACGGTTGCGCCCGGTATTGCCGAGGCACTGGTTGCGACGGCCATTGGCCTGTTTGCTGCCATACCCGCAGTGGTGGCCTACAACCGCTTTGCACGCGACATTGACCGCATTGCCACGCAGCAAGAAACCTTTATCGAAGAGTTCTCCAACATCCTGCAGCGCAACGTGGGTGCACAAACACCGGCACCGCGCTAACCCGCTTTCGATTTTCCGCCTTATTTGAAGGGACGTAAACCATGCCCGCCATTGCAAGCCGTGGTCGAGGACGGCGCACCATCAATGAGATCAACATGGTGCCCTTCATCGACGTGATGCTGGTGCTGCTGATCATCTTCATGGTCACAGCCCCTTTGATTACCCCGAGCATGATTGACCTGCCCAGCGTGGGCAAGGCATCCCGCCAGCCCGACCAGATCATCCAGATCGTGCTGGGCAAGAACGACAGTCTGGAGATGAAGATCAAGGACCAGACAACCACTATCGCACTCAAGGACGTGGCCAGTGCGGTCAGGCGCGCTCAGGGCGCCAGGGACAGCGCCGCTGCGACCAATTGGGCTGTAGTCATCAGCGCCGACAAAAATGTGAGGTATGAGAGCGTGGTGAAGATCATGGACACCTTGCAGCGCGCCGGCATTCAGCGCGTGGGCCTGTCCGTGCAACTGACCAATTGACAGCGCAACACAGCGCACTCGAAGAAGTCTCCGCCATGACCGCCCGCCAAGCCCGCATGGAATTTGCGCCGCCCTCCACACCGGGGCTGGTGCGCGCGCTGGGCCTGGCTATTCTGGCCCATGCGTTGCTGCTGGCGATGCTGGCAGCGGGTGTGCAGTGGAAGCGTGAAGCGCCAGCCGTGGCAGTGGAAGCCGAGTTGTGGTCTGCCCTGCCCGCTCAGGCTGCCCCGCCAGCACCAGAGCCCGTGGCGTTGCCTGAGCCCGTTCCGCGCACCCCGCCCCCCGCGCCACCGCCGCCCGCGCCCATGCCAGACCCCAACATTGCCATAGCCAAGGAAAAAGCCCGCCTGCAAAAGGAAAAGCAGGCAGAAAAGCAATTGCAGCAGGACAAGCTGGAGCAAGAGAAGCGGCAAATAGAAGCGCTCAAAAACAAGAAGCTTCAGGACGAAAAAGAAGCCCGCGATAAACAGGCGCGCGAGAAGGCCATCGCCGACAAAAAACAGCAGCAAGACCTGCAGGCACAAACTGCCAAGGCAACGGAAGAAACGAAAAAAATGGCCGAGTTGCGCCAGCAGAACATCAAGCGCATGGCCGGCCTGGCAGCGGGTACCGGTGAGGCAGGCTCCACCGGCAGTGCGGCGCAGTCGTCAGGCCCCTCCGCTGGCTATGCCGGGAAGATCGAGGCCAAGATCAAGGCCAATACCCGTTTTTCAGATCTAGGGGGGGGCAAGCCCACCGTTCGGGTTTTGGTACGGGTGGCCCCGAATGGCAGCATCCTGAACAGCAGGATCGTTGCGCCCAGCGGCAACAGCGCTTGGGATGACGCGGTTCTCCGGGGTGTTGAAAAAATGAATACCGTGCCGGCGGACATCGACGGCAGGATTCCCGAAAAAATTCTTAAAGAAGGACTGGAAATAGGCGTTACCCTGTAATTCAGTCACCACGCTCATGCTATATTTTCGATAGCTTCTTGCGCAATATCCACGCGGGCTAGAGGCCATTTTTCTTATATAAAATCAATCGTAGGCAATGACTGCCCTACCTTGGTCGGCCTGCGCACGCCAGCCAGCCAATGCAGCATCGGTGGGATAAAAACGGGCGTCTTCGCCCAAATGCAACTCCGCTGTAGCGCCCGTGCAGCCCGCCACCGAGTCACCCGCATTCCCAGCCGAATCCGATGCCAGCAAACGCTGTACGACCAGCCGCACGGCCATGCCACGCACGGATTCGCCCTGCTCCGTAGCCTCCCGGCGAGCCGGGAATTCCCGGGTGATCCGTGCCACATCCGGTACCTTGCCCACGCTACTGGTGTTGACCGATACGCGCAGGTACTTGCCAAAACGGCAACGCGCCTGCTCCAAGTCCCAGATTTGCGTGACCGTGAGCTGCATGCCGCCCGAGAAGCGGTCGGGTTGCACCTTGCC
Source organism: Burkholderiales bacterium (assembly GCA_043746005.1). Taxonomy (GTDB): domain Bacteria; phylum Pseudomonadota; class Gammaproteobacteria; order Burkholderiales; family Burkholderiaceae_C; genus Allorhodoferax. Next base: position 3,606 of record JAYTRR010000087.1, on the reverse strand, counting down.
CATAACAATAATCAGTTCGTCATCCTTCAGCAGGTTCTTGTGGGCGTTGATCAGCGCTTCATCGGCACGGGCTTCGATCACCGCCGACTTGTCGTCCAGCTTGAACAGCGCCAGCTTCCCGCGCTGCCCATTGATGACCCGAAAATCGGTAACGATTCCGGCCAGCAGCTGCGGCTCGCGGGTGTCCAGTAGTTCATCCAGCTGGCGCTTGGCAAAACGGCGCACCTCCAGCGTGACGGCATCAAACAGATGGCCCGAGAGGTAGAAGCCCACCGCCGTTTTTTCCTGAATCAGCTGCTCTTTCACGCCCCACGGTAGGGCCTGCACCAAATCGGGCTCCTGCGTGCTGGAACCATGGTCGTCTTCCCCACCCATGTCAAATAGGCCCACCTGATCCGCATTGGCCTGTGTCGCCGCCGCAAAGGTGAATGCCCGCTCGATGGATTCCACCAGCGATGCGCGATTGAGCTGTAGCGTGTCAAATGCACCGGCCTTGATCAGCGCTTCCACGCAACGCTTGTTCAGGCGACTTCGGTCTACGCGCACACAGAAGTCAAAGAGACTGGTGAAAGGGCCACCCTTGCCGGTTGGGCCGTTGCCCTCACGCGCAGCGACGATGGCCTCAATGGCCTGCTGGCCCGTGCCTTTGATGGCACCCAGGCCGTAGCGAATTTGCTTGTTGGAAATAGGCTCAAACCGGTAGTTGCCGCGGTTGACATTGGGCGGCTCAAAGCTCAGGCCCATTTTTTCGGCATCTTCAAACAAGACTTTCAGCTTGTCGGTGTCATCCATTTCCACGGTCATATTGGCGCAGAAAAACTCGGCGGTGTAGTGCACCTTCAGCCAGGCTGTGTGATACGCCAGCAGTGAATAGGCAGCAGCGTGCGACTTGTTGAAGCCGTAGCCGGCAAACTTCTCCATCAAGTCGAAAATTTCGTCGGCCTTGGCCTCGTTGATGTCGTTTTTAGCGGCGCCGTCGCGGAAGATCTGGCGGTGCTTGGCCATCTCGTCGGCGTCTTTTTTACCCATGGCGCGGCGCAGCATGTCGGCGCCGCCCAGCGAATAGCCGCCCAGAATCTGGGCGGTCTGCATCACCTGCTCCTGGTAGACCATGATGCCGTAGGTCTCGCTCAGCATGTTGGCCACCAGCGGATGCGGGTACTCCACCACCTCGCGACCGTGTTTACGTGCCACAAAGCTCGGGATCAGGTCCATGGGCCCGGGGCGATACAAGGCGTTCAGGGCAATCAGATCTTCCAGTCGCGTGGGTTTGGCGTCTTTCAGCATGCCCTGCATGCCGCGACTTTCAAACTGGAACACGGCTTCCGTTTTGCCTTCCGAGAACAGCCGGTACACCTTGGCGTCATCCAGAGGCAGGTCCTCAAAGGCAAAGTTTTCCTGCCCCGGGTGGCGCTGCATGATGAATGCGCGCGCGATCTCCAGAATGGTGAGCGTAGCCAGTCCCAAAAAGTCGAACTTCACCAGACCAATGGCTTCGACATCGTTCTTGTCGTACTGACTGACGGCTGAGTCACTACCCGGCTGCTGGTACAACGGGCAAAAATCGGTGAGTTTGCCCGGGGCAATCAGCACGCCTCCTGCGTGCATGCCCACGTTTCGGGTCATTCCCTCCAGCTTGCGGGCCAACTCCAGAAGCGTCCTGACGTCCTCTTCCTTTGCCTCGCGCTCCGCCAGAATCGGCTCGTCGGTGGCATAAACGGTCTTGTCGTCTTTCTTGCGATCTGCGGGCGGAAGCTGCAGGCTCACGCTCACGCCCGGCTTGTTGGGAATGAGCTTGCTGATGCCATCGCAAAAGGTGTAGCTCATATCCAGCACACGGCCTACATCGCGCACGGCGGCGCGCGCAGCCATGGTGCCGAAGGTCACAATCTGGCTGACGGCGTCCTTGCCGTATTTGTCCTTGACGTAATCAATCACCAGGTTGCGGTTGGTCTGGCAAAAATCGATATCGAAGTCGGGCATGGACACCCGCTCAGGGTTCAAAAAACGCTCAAACAGTAGGTTGTATCGCAGCGGATCCAGATCCGTAATCTTCATGACATAGGCCACCAGACTGCCCGCACCGGAGCCCCGGCCTGGCCCCACCGGGCAGCCATTGTTCTTTGCCCAGTTGATGAAATCGCCCACGATCAGAAAGTAGCCCGGGAAGCCCATTTTTAGAATGGTGCCAATTTCAAACTCCAGGCGCTCCACATAGCGCGGCATCTCGGCGGCGCGCACCCTCTCATCCGGGTACAAGTGCGCCATGCGCTCCTTCAGCCCTTCATGCGAGGCGTATCGAAAATACGCATCCGGAGTCATTCGCTGTCCGTTGACCTCTGGCGTCGGAAATTCCGGCAACTGCGGCTTGCCCAGCACGAGTGTCAGGTTGCAGCGTTTGGCAATTTCCAGCGTATTGGCCAAGGCAGAAGGCACGTCGGCAAACAGCGCCTGCATTTCGGCGCTGGATTTAAAATACTGGTCCCGCGTAAAACGGCGCACGCGCTTGGCGTTGCCCAGTATTTCGCCATCGGCAATGCAGACGCGGGCCTCGTGGGCCTCAAAATCATCCGGCGTGGTGAACTGCACGGGGTGGGTCGCAACCACCGGCAGCTTGATGCGTGCGGCCAACTGCACTGCGGCGGCCACATGGGCTTCGTCGTCTGCGCGGCCCGCGCGTTGCAGTTCGATATAAAAACGGTGCGGGAACACACTCCCCAGTTGCAGCGCCAACTCGTGCGCCCGTGACGCGTCGCCTTGCACCAAAGCCTGACCGATGGGGCCAGCCTGGGCTCCCGAGAGCGCAATCAAGCCCTCATTGAGTTCCTTCAGCCATTCGAATTTGATAGTAGCCTGATTTTTGACGATGTTTTGCGTGTAACCCCGGGCAATCAACTCGGACAGGTTCAGGTAACCCTGCTTGTTTTGCACCAGCAGCACAATACGCGACAGTGCCGTCAAATCGCCGCCCATGCCTTCCAGAAATATCTCTGCGCCAATCAGCGGCTTGGTGCCTTTGGCACGGGCACGTTTGTAAAACTTGATCGCGCCAAACAGGTTACTCAGGTCGGTAATGGCCAGCGCGGGCTGCCCATCGGCCACGGCCGCCTGGACGATGTCGTCGATTCGGTTAGTTCCGTCAACAACAGAAAATTCGGTATGGAGGCGCAGGTGTACAAACATCCATGGATTGTAAGTTTCCCCGCTCTTAAAATCAGGGGGTGAACTCCATCCTCAACATCTCGGCCTACAAATTTACGCCACTCCCCGATGCAGCAACGCTTCGGGAAGTTTTTTTGGCCCGCGCACTGGAATTAGAGCTAAAAGGCACCATTTTGCTGGCTGAAGAAGGTATTAACCTGTTTTTGGCAGGGCCAGCCGATGCTGTACATGGTTTTGTAGCGCAACTGCACGCCGATGCGCGCTTTGCCGACGTTGCGCCCAAAGAAAGCTGGTCGGATGTGCAGCCGTTCAAAAAGATGCTGGTCAAGGTCAAAGGCGAGATCATCCGCATGAACCATCCTGCCATTCGTCCCGCAGACGGGCGGGCACCGGCTGTGCCAGCCGCCACCCTCAAACGCTGGCTGCACCAGGGCCACGACGACA
>JAYTRR010000086.1:0-5651 GCA_043746005.1 Burkholderiales bacterium | reverse complement strand
ATTTCCCGTCACCGCTCCCCCCTGTTGAATCACGACCGTGCACTGTCCGATTATTACCCCATCCGGGTTAAGTTGGTTTAAAAATCGGGTGAACGGCGTCGACTGGCCATTTGCACATTAAATTGGGCTGTAACCCTCGTCAACACTGCGCCAGAAGCTACTATTTTTATAGCAAAGTTCAATCAAACCAGAAAGCAAAAAGCCCATCGCAATGGACGGGCTTGGTGCATATTGGGCCATATGGAGCGGGAAAAGAGGCTCGAACTCTCGACCTATACCTTGGCAAGGTATCGCTCTACCAACTGAGCTATTCCCGCATATGTACTAAAGAAAAACCCATCACAAGGATGGGTTGATCAATTTGGTGGCCTGGGGCGGAATCATATCCCTTGATTTGCTAGGCATTTCAAGGGGTTTCCTAAAAAGTTACTGCAACCGATTTTGCCAAGGCCAAGCCTACTGCCATCCAGCTCTTCAACCAGACACTGGATACAGTGTATCCGAAAGGATGTCCAAGGAATGGGTATTCGTGGGAGACGGCTCATTCCGTCAGACATCTGGACACTCACTAAATGACGCCGACCGTTTTGAACTTGCCACGCAAATCATCCACCACATCGGCCAGCGCCATAGCTTCCAGCCGGTTCTTCTTCAGAAACGCATTCCATCGGGTCTGCTTGGCTGCATCCGCAGCGAAGACGTCGACAAACCCCACAGGCACGGCTGTTGGCATGGGCATCTTACGACGCTCAACAGTTGCTTCAATGGCACGGCGTATTTCTGCTTGATCAAGCGTGCTGTCGTCCAGTAGTACCCACAGATCGAAGTACTCCTTCATCCGGGTGCTGGTCATGCCGAGCAGGCATACGGCGTGAAACTTTTCGGCCACGACCGTGTACTTTGGATAAGCGCGCAACTGTGGTGCCGGAAAATCATCCAGCAACACCGGGTAGCTGATGGCTTGCGGCGCTGGCGTGACCGCATCCCCGAACCCAATGTCCACTTGCAGAGCGATTCGCGCACCCTCAAGTTTGGCCTGAATGTCGATGCGAACTCCACCGCATCCAGCTTCTTTTCGGATGACCGAACCCCCGACCGTAGTGGGGTCGAACACCACGCCGTCTTCCGCGGGTAAGCTCTCCGGCGAGAACCGTCTGCAACAAGTCCGAGACGCTTGGGAGCACGACCAGCGCACGCGAGCCACGAACCTGTTCAACGAAATGAACATCCAGCAGCAGGACGCTGTCAGGTCAAAATTTGAAGAAAAAGAGATCCCGAACCTGGCCTCCCTCATTGTTCGTGCATGGAAACGAGACGGCGTGAACAGCCGAATCTGCGCAGGATCCTTCTTCAAATGCTCATCGAATAGGCCCTAGCAAACGGCGTTATGAAGTTCGGATGCCACACCAACCCATAGATATTGACAGTAATCTTAGGCCTATATGCACAACGGAAGTCCAGTCCAGTTCCACCAAAAATATGGATAAAAGCCGCTGGCTGGCCGCCAGCAGCTCAAGGGACATAGCGTCGATGTCTGCCTGCTGCAGATATACCGCGCGTGCGTGCGAATTAGGCCCAAACCGGCCCAAAGGAGTTCACTACGATTAGGCTCCCCTCCCGTAAAGACTTTTGCAACACAGTTCTCACGGGCTCTGCATTGTTCATCCATTGATTTGCGGAGCTCAAACTTTCGCCTGATTAGCGCACCGCCTGGCAATCGGACGTCTTTTTTGCTTCGGCGCGTTCAGGCCAGACCCAGGTCGGCAGCTTTTACGCCGCTAAATACGCGGTCAAGTTCCCCGGACGAGAGGCCATACATGCGTGAAAACAGCCCGGCCATGGTCGAGCGGTATTCATTCAATACCGGATAGTCGCGATCCTGGAAGAGCGTGGCACGGGTGACGGCCACTTGCTCGCCGACGACACGCCCGCCTGCGCCACCCAAAGAGCCCCCAAGTACCCAGTGAACCGAACCGTGTCCGTGGTCGGTGCCCCGTGTGCCGTTTTCACGAAAAGTGCGGCCGAATTCAGATACCACCAGCACCACGGTTTGTTTCCACATCGATCCCATTTCCTGGGAGAACGCGGCCAACCCGCGCCCCAGGTCGGCAAGGTTGTTGGCAAGAGTGCCTTGTGCTGCACCCTCATTGACATGAGTGTCCCAGCCGCCAATGTCCACGAAGCCCAACTGGTAGCGTTCGCGCATCAAGCGGCCTATGCGACGAGCCTCCAATTCGAACCCCTTGGCGGAGATGGCACCGCGGTTGGCCATTTGCATTTCCTGCTCAAACTCCTGCGCCACCGATTGGCGCAAATCCAGGCCCTCACGTACAGGCTGTTCCATCCGGTGCCCCTGGTACATACCGGCCAGCACCGCCGACTGGCGGTTGTCGAAGGCCGGTTTACCGACGCCCTTCAGAGAGATATTGGCCACGCTTTGTTCGCCTTTGAACGCCGTCGGCAGCGCATCGGTGAATGCAATCGGGGTACCGCTCAAAAGCTGAGCCAGTCGGTTCATAAAGCCTGAGGTTACTGACCCCAGGGTTTGCGAAGCCAGTCCGGCCTCGATGCTATCCTGGGTTTCAAAGTGGCTGCGAGAGGTGTCATGTGTGCCGGCAAAAGGTATCAGTGCTAACTCCCGGCTGGCCAGCATCGGCCCCATGGTGTCGCGCAGTGCCGGATGCAACCCCCATTGCCCGTTCACCGCGACTGCGGATTGCAGATTGGTCGCGTCGGGCCGCGCAATGGCCAGTGTCGGTCGACTCTCGTAGTAGAACGGGCTCGCTGTGGGGATCAACAGGTTCGCACAGTCATAGCCACCACGCAAGAACACGAGCAGAAACCGGTTCGAGTTGGTTCCGGCGGCCCTGAGCTGGACACCTGTCCCCAGGGTAGCTGCCAGCGCACTGGCCTGAAGAAAATTGCGTCGCATCATGGGCGTGTCCTTCAATGCAACATGAATTCGGGGGATGACAGCAGGTAGGCATTCCACTCCCACTGTGCAGCCGCCTTTGCAAGTGCCTGGCGCGTGGCGTCCGACAGTTGGGGCTCTATGGCTTCCAGGAACAGCCGCCCATCGAGTTGGGGAAAGCCAGTGATCTGTGCGGGGCTGCCGTCATCCGGGTCAAACAGCCCGGCATTGCCACTGCCAATCCATTTGGCGATCTCAAACCGCTTGCTCATTTGCCCAGAACTGGACCAATCGGCCTCGTGCACACTGTAGCCGTCGGGCGTCAAATGTCCGTAGAGCCCCTGTCCCATTGCGTTGAGCATGTTGTTCACCGGCTTGAGGTTGACGAAAGTCCGCCCGCTTTGGGTGGGCTCGTCATAGGCCAATCGCAATGCCGAGACGACAAAGTGCATCGGATCCTTGAACTTGTGCCCCAGGCTGACATTGAACTCCGGGGAATTGAACATCACGCGCAGGACCGACGGAATGTCGCCCTTGCTTTGAGCAAATGCCTTTGACATTCGGTTAACCAATGCTTCGGGTGGGTCATCCGCTACAAAAAAAGAAGCAATTTTGGCGGAAACAAACTGCGCTGTTGCCGGTTGACGCATGATGATGTCCACCGCTTCATCGACTTCCGCGAAGCCGCGTCCGGCGATCGTCTGGCCCAGAAGCTGTTTGTCGCCGAAGTCATGGCGGGCAGGGTTAAATTCAAACGCCCCGTCCCGTACCACCAGGCTTTGCCACTCCGGTTTCACGCGCAGCGGGATATTGGCCGCATTGACTCCCACGCCAGTCAAAACGCGGGCCAACTCCTGAACATCTTGTTGGGTGTAACCGCCTCGGACACCCATGGTGTGCAGTTCCAGCAGCTCACGGGCGTAGTTTTCGTTGATCTTACCTACGGCGCTTTGGGCATTATCCAGATACAGCAGCATGGCGGGATGTACCAGGGTGGCCCGCAGAAGATCGCGAAAGTTGCCCAATGCATTGGGCCGGATGGCGCGCTCTTCGTAGTCGGCCACCAGCCAACGCAGGGGGCCCTTATAGCGAAAAATGCTGAAGTGGTTCAGCCAGAACCACGCCATTTGCTCTTGTAATTGGTTGGGTGAATAAACTGCGCGCAGCAAATGGCGCTTGGTGGCTTCCAGCGCAATCTGGTCCTGGGCCTGTTGCTGGGCCTGGCGCGAACGCCCCTTGTCATCACCATCGGGCATGGCGTTGATTCGCTTGTTTTCGGCCTCCGCATCCGCCAGCAGCGCTGATGCGCTGATTTGGCTGATGCGCATGGCATGGATGGCAGCCTGTGAGGCGGGTGGCAACGGTCCTGCCGAAGCCGCCAACTGCTGTTCCAAAAATTTTCCCCGGCCCTGGCTGCGCAATCGGATCAGACTAGACGAATCCAAGCCGTAGGTCACCCGGTCAAGCCAGGTAAGGTCCTGAGCAGATAAGGCTGTTGAAGGGGTTTTCAGGACATTTACGCCGAGGGGAGTTTTCGGCGCGGCGGCGAACGCCGCTCCCATACCGAGTCCCAGGCCGGCAACCACGCTTGCACCCGCAAGGACCAGTGCTATGGCTATGTTCTGCGCACGCAATCGCACGCTCTCCCGTGTTCGAACCCTAGACCGCTGGATGTCCGGCATGTGTGCTATGGGTGGATGCATGTCGGACTCCAGTGGGGTTTCAGCCGGGCAATTAATTGATTTTGGCAGCGTCTTTGTTGCGCTTGTTGACATCGTTATGCTTTTTGTCACGCGCAGCATCGAGCTCTTTGTGTTCCTGAGCACGGTCTTTGCGCTCGCTAGCCAGCTGCGTCTCGGCGTGCTTCTCGTCGCGCTTGGTTGCACCAATGGCATGGTTGGCCCGTTCCCGGCGCGCCTCTTCCTTTTGCGCATCGGTCAAGTCACCCTTTTTGATGTCTGCATCCTCTCGACGCTGGTCGGCATTGCGGGAAGCCCGCTCGCGGGCCAGACGATCCTGGTCATTGGCAATTCGTGCCTTATCTGTACCAATGACTGCGTTATCGCCTGCAATCTCACCCTTCTGGTATTTGATGTTGGCGTTGTCTCTACGGATGCGGGTGTTGTCTTTTTGCACCTGGGTCACTGCGCCGGCTGGGGGAGATGCGGGTGTGACTGCCGACGGTGTCGGAGTTGCAGGGGTTGTAGCCGTTTGGGCGGAAGCGGCTACTGCCAAGGTCAACAAAAGCGCGCTGGCGAGGAGGCGATGGGTCATTTCAGGTTCCTTTTGTGGGCAAGCCGATATTGGCTTACTTCCACAACGCAAAGACCAGCATCTAGCGCACAGAAAATACGCAAAGTAATGTAAATCGATATACCGTCTGGTGAATGAAAGCAGCCTATGCCCCGCCGCCTTCACTTTCAAGCGCCACGCATGCTGCAGCGGTTCGGTGGAGCCGTTGTGGGTATTCCGGAGAATCGTGACCGGTCATTCTGCTGATCGCGACCGATGACCTGAAGGAGTGTAAATCGTAACCTGAGCGCCATCAACCGGCGTATCAACCTGCTTGATGGCATTTGTCCGAAGGCGATTGATCGCCTGAAAGACCAGCAATTCACCCCGGACCTGGCCCGGGTGCTGCGCAACATGAAGGCCGCCCGGCAAGTCGATGCGGTGGAACTGATGATTGCCAGCAGCACCATCACCGTGGCGCACGCTGAAGCCTTGCTCAAAGCCACCC
>JAYTRR010000085.1:0-5656 GCA_043746005.1 Burkholderiales bacterium | reverse complement strand
GAATCCGTTGAGGGTGGTGTAAGTAGTTGATTTATAGGGATAGTTTCAAACATGGACAGACTCAGGATTTGTAGGATTTCATACAGGCTGTGATGATCCAAACGCAATCGTTTCTTGGCAATGGCGATCAATACGTAGGTGGATATGGCAATCCAGATTTGCGTCTTGACCGCGTTCTCGCTGGTGCCGAAGAACACCTTGATGCGCAAATGCTGCTTGATCCATTTGAAGAACAACTCCACCTGCCAGCGCTGGCGGTACAAACTGGCAATCAGTTCGGCGCTCAGGGCAAAGTTGTTGGTCAGAAACACCAAGCGCTTTCCTGCCTCGTCCTTGACCACTACCCTGCGCAGCGTCGTGGGGTAGTCCTTGCTCGAATAGAACACGCTCAGCACACCCGTCTGATCGCACAACACATTTGTGTTGGCCCGGTCCACCGGGTGCGAGTAGCGCCGCTTGAATTTGGTATTGCTCTTGGCGCGCGTCACGAAGAAGGCTTTGGATTCGTGAATCACATACAGCCGGGCAAAGTCCAGATACCCACGGTCCAGCAGGTAAAACGCACCCGGCTCGATGGTCAATTCGTCCAGCGTATTGACTTCGTGCGTCTTGCCATCGGTGATGTGGATGAAGCTGGGAATGTTGCCCCGCAAGTCCAGCAACGTATGCAGCTTGATGGCGGCTTTGGTGGAGCGAAACGGAGCCCATGCAAACACCGACAGGCACAGGTCGATGGTGGTGGCATCGAACGCGTAGACCGTCGCTTCCAAATCGAGGGCGAAGGGCTCGGTGGCATACAGGGGGCGCGCCATGCCAATCAGGTGCTGGGCAAAGTCGGCGTAGATCTGCCAAGGGCGCGTGGCGTTTGCATTGGCCAGCGTGTTGCGAGAAATCGTTTGGCAGCGAAACCCCATGTGGTACAGCCGCCGGGCTTGGGCACGCAAATTCACTTCGATGTCCCGCAGGGACTCCCGATAGGTCAACTGGGCGAAGGCCATGGCAAAGAACTGGTCCAGACAAGAGAAGTCTTTGACCTTGTGTTCGCCTTTGTGATCGGCCACACAGCGGCGAAAGGTGCTCAGTGGCAGATAGAGCATGAGTTGCGCAAATACGAGCTTGCCTTGGTGCATAGGGGTTTTTGGCGGGAATCCGCAAAAACCTCCAAGTCTGACTTTCGACGTTCAAATCGAGACCAGACTCAGGCACTGAATTCTTCAGGCAAATCATTAACTTACGACGTCCTGATGTGAAAACGTTGGGACACTACTGATGCCTTATATATTTCGGCACTGAACCACCAAGGGCGACCGTCCACCATGTTGGTAGATCCGTCGATGTCGGCATAGAGGACCGTCGCGATCTCTAGGTCTTTGGCGTGATTTGCATTCAGCCGAAGATCATCGGGGGCCGGCACCTTCTGCGCCGTCTCGACCTGCCATTGGGCGCTGCACGAGGACTTGATTTCAGTAGTGAGATTGTCTTTCTACGTCATCGCGGTCAAACCTTTACGAGCAGGGCAATGGCTGCTATCCAGACACCCGTCGACAGGAACGACAAAAACAGACTCTTACGCACCCAGTTATGCTTCTCACACGCGATCTCCGAGTTCCGGTGAATCTGTCTGGTGAGGTCAGCAAGAATTTCCTTATCAGTCATCTTCGAGAAGTCGTCGACATAGGTGTCGGCGTCCTTTTCGACGACTCGGCCAAAGAAAATCATCGACTTCACCGGGCCGCGCATCCTCGGGAGAGCCGCCATTCCGGCGCAGAACATCGCAAACGCCATCCCAGCCGTCGCCGCAGACACGAAGAAGTAGCACCAAGCAGTACGCAGGTGGTAGTCCGAGCCTGCGAATGCCGCCGCCAGTCCACCCAGCATCGCGGTATCTAGCGCAATCGCAACGCCAACCTTCACATCGGCAGTGGCTATCCATCCGAGCGTTCGCTCGAACACCCACTTAGCGGCCTCGATGCGTTCTGTATCGTTGTTCATGAATTTCTCCCTTTTGCTTGTTTTTTGTCTTTGCACCCAATCAAGCTCGGTAAGCAGGTGTCCGCTGGGGATGCTTTGGACGGCTTTAGCCTACCTGAAAGCCAACTATCACTGATGTCCGCTCCTGGCCCATAGGGATAGTAGGACTTGTCGCCGCGAAAGGCGGCAATCCGAACCTGACCGGTCATTCGATTTCAATTTGTGAGTGACTGCACCTGGTCGATAGCTCCTGCTGGCGGACGGTCTGCGGCAGTTGAGCCCAAAGCGGGTTTCCAGCCCATGGGACGGCTGACATTGAGTAAACAGTTTGAGTACCCGTCGAAGGCAGCAGCAAGCTGACCACCGCAGTCTGGTGTGCTGCGGAGCGATTCGGGGACTTATTACTTTTGCATTTGGCGCCGTTACAGCGCACTTTGGCGGTGGTTTCGGCACATTGCGTCGCAAACCGGTTCACCGGGGGTACCTGCGCTGGCACAGTTCGGGCATCACCCATTCGCTCACCCACCAAAAGGAATCGCCATGTTGATGCACATAGTTGCCAGTACACCCAAATGGGTTTTAGTTTTGTTTGTTGCCCTGCTCTCACTGGGTCTGAAGCAAATGCTGCCTAGCCGCGTGAGCCTGAACCGCGCGACCATCCTGCCGCTGGCTATGACGGTGCTGTCGCTTTTTGGCGTGGTATCGGCTTTCGGTGACACGTCACTGGCGTTGGTGGCTTGGTTCGCAGGTGCAGCAGTTGCCTTCGGGGTAAGCATCCGAATGCTGACTTCAACAGAAATCCAGTTTGACGCCATGGGCCGTCAGTTCAGTATTCCAGGCAGCGCGGTACCATTGGCACTATTCATGGGCATGTTCTTCACCAAGTACGCTGTGGGCGTGAGCATAGGGATGCACCCTTCACTCGCGCAGGACAGCAACTTTGCATTAGCGTTCAGCGTTCTATACGGCACCTCCAGCGGCATATTTGTTGCGCGCGCCAGCCGGCTATGGCGTTTGGCACTGGCAAACGACATCGCAAATCAGGTGGCAATCGCTTCACACTAAATACAACCACTAAACCCCGTGTCCCCGTATCAGAAGATGCAACAGACCAAGGTGGCATTCAAACATTCTCGCCACCCTGGCGATTAGGTCGAAGATGCTGCGCGTGCGACTGCAATGGAGCAGTTTCGTGGATGGCTGCTCTTTGTCGAATCCAGTCGGACGTACAGCTTGTTTACGACTTCAGAAATGTGTTATTTCAATCCAATGAGCCGCAAACCCGGATGATTGCCAGGACCACGTTTACAACTTTATTAACCTGTTTACGACTTTAATTGCGCGGAACATCAGATGTCTTATTTCAGACCTTGAGCGCGGTGATCAGCAACTTCTTCAATTTGGCTTGCTGCGGAGATGTCAGATGACACTCCACCGTTGCGAACATCACCGCATCCCCCACTGAAGTTATTTCCGGCAACAATGCCCTCAAATCCGAACCCGGCGACAAGTCCAGGTAGGCGCTGATCGCCACATTCTCAATCAGCAAGGGCGCCACCAAACGGTATGCCAATACTGTTTGGCTATCAGCACCCATCGCTTCAATGGGCTGATCCACCAAGCTTTCCAGACCCCTGGGCAGTTCCTCAGGTGTCATTCTGAACAGGATGGACCACGGGTGGCTCAAGGGCTGATTCCTGGCTATTCCGTTCCACACGGTCGTGGGCGCCTGATGCATGCGCAGACTAATAAACCCGCTGGCGAATACCCAGCAAACCGTGTGTAGACCGCAGGTCTGTCAGGTAGTCCTGCGCAATGGGCTTGAGTGCCGATGGTGTGATACCCAGCGACTGCAAGCCGGGCACCCGACCGGTGGCCACGTTGTTGACCTTCATGGAATCCAGGTTGTCGCGGCTCATGAGGGGCTCACCGGGAGCCAGTTCCATGAACATCGCTTGCAATTGCCCAGCCCAGTCAGGCAGCGCAATAACCGGACGACCTCGACCCTCGTTGATGCCACTGAGTTGCGCAGACATCTGAACCAGTTCCTTGAGGGTGTAAATATCAGGGCCGCAAGCCTCGATCACCTGCGCCGGGTGGGCCACTTCCAGGCTGCGCACCACGGCGGTGGCAACGTCTTCCACCCACACGGGCTGGAAGCGCGCATGGGCTCCCGCCAGCGGCATGAACGGAAACACGGTTTGCAGCCTGGCAAATAGATTCAGAAACTTGTCTTCCGCGCCAAAGATCACACTGGGCCGCAGGATGGTCAGTTTGAATTCGGTCCGCGCTCCAATGCCTGCGCCCGCCCCCGCAGCGGCCTGCATCAAGACCGCTTCGCCCTGCCCTTTGCTTCGCAGGTACATGGATGGTGCGGATTGGGGATTGATGGCATCCGCACCCAGCGCGCTGATGTGCACCACATGCTTGACGCCCGCAGCCCCGCAAGCGCGCGCCAGCTTTTGCGGCAATGCCACGTGGGTTTTCTCAAACGCCGCCTGGCTGCCATGCAGGATGGCCACCAGATTGACCACCGCATCCTGACCCTGCACGACGCAGGTCAGCGCAGCTTCGTCGTGCACATCCAGCTCCAGCACGGTCACCAGCGGCAAATGCTGCACGCGCCGGGCGTTGACCCTTCTGCGGGTGAGCACGGTGACGTTCCAGCCCTGACGCACCAGTTTTTCACAGACATGGGCACCCACAAAGCCGGTGCCACCTAGTACAAGAATATTTTTCATAAAGCCAATCTAATGGGAATCGTAAAACCGTGAATTGACAACGGTCAACTCACGAATCGGAGCAATTTTCAGACCACAACGGGCTCGGGTTCCAGCAGGATGCCAAAGCGCTCGTACACGCTGGTCTGAATGGCTTTGGCCAGCGTCATTACCTCGCCACCCGTGGCACCATTGCCATCGGTGCCTGCCCCGCGGTTTACCAAGACCAGTGCCTGTTTTTCGTACACTCCCGCCTGCCCGACCGACTTGCCGCGCCAGCCGCACGAGTCAATCAGCCAGCCAGCAGCCAGCTTGACCGAGCCGTCTGCCAGGTGGTAATGCACCACCTTAGGGTCGCGGGCGATGATGTCGGCGCATTGCTCAGGGGTCACCGTCGGGTTTTTGAAGAAGCTGCCTGCATTGCCAATGACCGCAGGGTCGGGTAACTTGGCGCGGCGAATAGCGCACACCCAGTCAAACACCTGCTGGGCGGTGGGTTGCGTGCAGCCGTGCTCCCCCATTTTTTTCTCGATGTCGGCATAGCCCAGCACCGGTTTCCAGACCTTGGGCAGAGCAAAGCGTACGTGCAGAATCAGCGCACGGTCTTTCAGGCCCAGCATTTGGTGGCCACCTGCTTGCCCGGCTGGGAGCGTTCCGCCGTGTTTGAAGACCGAATCCCGGTAACCAAAGGCACACTGCGCCGCGTTGAGGGTGAACACTTTTCCGGTTTGCAGGTCTGCCGCGTCCAGCGACTCGAATCGGTCTTGCAGTTCCACGCCGTAGGCACCCACGTTTTGCACCGGTGACGCACCGACGGTTCCGGGAATCAGGGCCATGTTTTCCAGACCGGGATAGCCCTGCGCCAGGGTCCAGGCGACAAAGTCGTGCCAGCCCTCGCCCGCGCCCGCCTCGACGATGAATGCCTTGGGGGTTTCAGACACCAGTCGGCGCCCCATCACTTCCAC
>JAYTRR010000084.1:0-5664 GCA_043746005.1 Burkholderiales bacterium | reverse complement strand
ATTTCGGAGACAGAACGTCCTGATTGGTCTGGCTGGCGCCCGCCGACAAACCAACCGTGGGCAAAACGCTCGCCTTGGCCTGATCCGCCTTGGCCAAGGTCGCATCAAATTGCGACTTGGCTGCCTGGTAGGTGGCGTCATAGCCGCGTGCGGCGGAGTACAGGTCGACCAGGCTCTGGGCCTGGGCCGAGAAAGACAGGGTCGCTCCCAACGCAAGCATCAGGGGAATCAACTGGAAATTGGGTAGGCAACGTGGGCTGGACATGGTGGTCTTTCTCAAGCTCATAAAAGTAGGGGGCACTGGGTCAATAGCGCGGAATGGTCGGGTCGAGTTCGGCAGACCAGGCATTGATGCCGCCCGCGATGTTGGCAACATGCTCGAACCCCCGGTTTTTCAGAAAATTGGCGACTTGCATGCTGCGACCGCCGTGGTGGCACAGGCAGGCAATGGGTTGCTGGGGATCCAGTTCAGAGAGCCGCGGTGGAATGACACCCATTGGAATGGCTACCAGTGAGAAACCATTTTCCTTGACGCTCGCGGTTTGCAGTTCATGCGGCTCGCGCACATCCAGCACCACGGGCTTGCCGTGTGGGCTCGCATCGGTAAGCCATTGGGCCAGATCGCGGGGGCGGACTTGGGCAATCATGCGGGACTCACAATCAATAAAAATTAAAACTTGAAGCGCGACGGCTCAGGGAAATTTTGCAAACGGGGGGCGACCGTGTCCCAGCTCTGGACCGTACGGAAATTGGTATCGCTGGTGCGTGTCACGATGGTGGCGCGCATGACGGGCTCATCCCCCACGATGGCGGCCAGCCGTCCACCGATCTTCAACAGCGCCAGCAGGTTGTGCGGCACTTCAGCTACGGACCCGCTGAGCAGGATCGCTTCATAGCTGCCTTCGGCTGGCGTGGGTTCTGCACCATCGGCCAAACGGACTTCCGCATTCTGGATGCCTGCATTGCGCAGGTTGTCCCGGGCCATTTTTGCCAGTGCTGGATTGATCTCCAGTGACACAACCCGGTGTGCCTTGCGCGCCAGAAGGGCGGCCATGTAGCCCGAACCCGCACCAATTTCCAGCACGGTGTCGGTTGGCTGAATGGCCAGGTCTTGCAGCAAACGCGCTTCCAGGCGCGGCGCCAGCATGCATTGACCCAAGCGCATGGCGTCTTCGCTGGGGCTGAGTAGCGGGATTTCCATGTCGACAAAGGCCATCCCCTTCAGCGCAGCAGGGACGAAGTCTTCGCGTTTAACCACGGACAACAGTTCCAGCACGGACAGGTCCAGCACGTCCCAAGGGCGGATTTGCTGTTCAATCATGTTGAAGCGGGCTTTTTCGATGTTCATTTTTAATACTCCACGGGGTATGTTAGCCGAATATGGTAAATTTTACCGGGAAGGGGCTTTTGTTCCACGCCACAAGCGTCCCGCCCATTGCGCCAGATCATCCATGTAGCAGTAAACCACCGGCACTACCACCAGAGTCAGCAAGGATGAGGTGATGACCCCGCCAATGACCGCCTGGCCCATGGGGGCGCGCATTTCGGACCCCTCGGTCAGGGCAAATGCCAGTGGCACCATGCCAAAAATCATGGCCAGTGTGGTCATCAAAATGGGGCGCAACCGCACCTTGGCCGCCATTAACAGGGCATCGTTGCGGCCCATGCCGTCTTCACGCGCCCGAATGGCGAAGTCCACCAGCAAAATGGCATTTTTGGTGACCAGGCCCATCAACATCACCACACCGATGACCGAGAACATGGACAGCGTGGAATTGAACATCATCAGGGCCAGCACTACGCCAATCAGCGTCAGGGGCAGGGCGGTCATCAGCGCTAGTGGCTGTAAAAAGCTCTTGAACTGACTTGCCAGAATCATGTAAATGAATACTACGGCCAGTACCAACGCCGAGATGGCGTAGCCAAACGCTTCGGCCATGTCCTTGGTGGAGCCGCTGAATTTGTAGCTGTAGCCCGGTGGCATGGCGATGCTGTCCATAGCCGTCTTGATATCTGCCGATACCTCGCCAGCCGAACGACCCGAAACGTTGCCACTGATGGCCACTTCGCGGGTCAGGTCGCGGCGGTTGATCTGGTTGGGGCCGGTGGATTCGCGCACATTCGCCACCTGGTTGAGCCGAACGATGCGCGCGCTGCCGTCCGCATTGGTGCCCACGGTGAACGGCAGTTGGTCCAGGTCCTGCGGGCTGTTGCGGGCATCGGGTGCCAGGCGCACATTCACGTCATAGGTCTGGTCGTCCGGTGCGCGCCAGTTACCCACGGTTTGCCCGGCTACCAGCGTGCGCAAGGCAGAGCCAATTTGCGCCACGCTCAGGCCCAGGTCGGAGGCGACGTCGCGCTTGACCTGCACGTCGAGCGTGGGTTTAGTGGGCTTGACGCTCGAGTCCAGATCCACCAGCCCGGGAACCGTGCGAATCTTTTCTAGTGTCAGTTGCGTCAGGCGCTCCAGTTCGGCCGTGTCGGCCCCTTGTACGGAGAAGAGAATCTGCTTTTGTCCGCCCACGGAGTCCAGCAGGCCCACGTGGGTGACGGTAATGCCCGGTACCTGTTTGAGGCGTTCCCGCAGTGTGACCGACATCTGGTCCACGCTGAGCTTGCGCGCTTTGCGGTCCACCAGCCGGATGTAAATGCTCGCGTATATCTTGCCCTGCGCATTGCCGGTGTTGATGGTGGTCAGCGTGTAGCGCACCTCGGGAAACGCGCGGATGATGGCCTCCACCTGACGTGCCCGGGCCTCGGTAACCTCCAGCGACGAGCCCACCGGCGTGTTGAAGCTCAGCGTGGTTTCGGAAAAGTCAGACTTGGGTACAAACTCGGTTCCCAGCAGCGGCACCATGAAGATGCTCGCTACAAAGATGCCAATCGCCAGCCCCACCGTTGCCAGCTTGTGCACCAGAGCCCAGTGCAGAATCGTCTGGTAAGCATCCACCAACCAGTCGGTGGCGTGGTCGAACCATCCAGTGACACGGCCAATGGTCCTGTCGTAGAACGTGACCGGTGCGTGGTGTTTGCCATGCTCCTCAATGCTCGGATCGTGCCAGATGGAGGACAGCATGGGGTCGAGCGTGAAGCTCACAAACATCGAGATCAGCACAGCCGCCACGATGGTGATGCCGAATTCATGGAAGAACTTGCCAATGATGCCGCCCATGAAGCCAATGGGCATGAACACCGCCACGATGGACAGTGTGGTTGCCAGCACAGCCAGACCAATCTCCTGCGTGCCGTCGAGCGAGGCCTGGTAAGGCGTCTTGCCCATCTGCACATGGCGCACGATGTTTTCCCGCACCACAATCGCATCGTCAATCAGCAGGCCCACACACAGGCTCAGCGCCATCAGCGTGATCATGTTGATGGTGAAGCCAAACATGTTCATGAACAGGAACGTGCCAATCAGCGCAATGGGCAGCGTGAGGCCCGTGATGACCGTGGAGCGCCAGGAGTTCAGGAACAAAAACACGATCAGCACGGTCAGCCCTGCGCCTTCAATCAACGTGCGGCGCACGTTGTCTACCGACACCCGAATTTGCCGCGAGCCATCGGTAATCTGCTCCAGCTTCAGGCCTGGAGGCAATTGCTTTTGCATTTCGGCCAGCGTCTTTTGCAGCCCGTCCACCACAGCGATGGTGTTTTCATCCTGTGACTTTTGCACGTTGAGCACTAAAGTACGCGCGCCGTTGTAGAGCGCCAGGCTGTCAATCTCCTGCGCACCATCGGCGACGCGGGCTACCTGCTCCACGCGCACGGGTACACCATTCTTGCGCGCCACAATGATCTTGCCAAAGTCTTCTGGTCGCTGCATGCGTGCTGCGATCTGGATGACGCGCTCCTGCTCTGCTGAGCGGATGGCACCCACGGGCAGATCCTGATTTTCATTGCGCACGGCGGCTACCACCTGGTCTGGCGTAATGCCAAAAGATTCCAGAGCCTGCGGGTTCAAGTAGACATTGATTTCGCGCTTGGTACCCCCGACAACGGTGACTGAGCCCACGCCGCGTACGTTTTCCAGACGCTTCTTGAAAGTTTGCTCCGCCCAGTTGGTCAACTCGACGGCACTCAGGGTTTTGTCTTTACCGACGGGGGTGTCCGGCAGCACTGCAACCGACCACACGGCCCGCGCTGACGGGTCAAAGCGCAGAACACGCGGCTCCTTGACCTCGGCACGCAGGTTGGGCTTAACGGCAGCCACTTTCTCGCGCACATCGTCGGCGGCCTTGCGTCCATCAATGTGCAGGCCGAACTCAATCACGACAACCGACTGGCCTTCGTAGCTGCGCGAAGTCAATGCATTGATACCGGCGATGGAGTTGACACCTTCTTCAATCTTTTTGGAGACTTCGCTCTCCACAATTTCGGGCGAGGCGCCAGGGTAGTCGGCGATGACCACCACTACGGGGAAGTCGATGTTGGGAAACTGGTCAACCTGCAGCCGCTGCAGGGAGAAAATGCCCAGCACGACCAGGGCCAGCATGACCATGGTGGCAAAGACCGGATTTTTAAGGCTGACGCGGGTGAACCACATGGCTTACTTTGCGCCTGGAGCCATTTTGACCAGCGTGCCTGCGCGGATGCTGCCCACGCTTCCACCCAATACCGTGGTGCCTTCGGCAACGCCTTGAATGCCCACCATGGTCTGGCCTTCGAACTCGCCACGCGCGCCCATCACCACCGTCTGGTGCACCACCTGGCCATTGCTGATGAGTTGCACGTAGGGTTGCGGCTTGTCGGTGCGCACCGCGCTCAGGGGCACGGCGGGGGCCTGTGTCTTGCCGGTGGCCAACATGCCCTGGGCAAACAGGCCCTGGCGAAGACCCGGGTTGGGCTCGATCGCCAGATAGGCCAGCACGGCACGGCTTGATGCCGCCGCACTCGGGTTGATGCGCACTACCTTGGCTTGCAGGGGTTTGGATGCGCCCTCAATCGTAAGCTGGGCCGTCTGACCTACTTGAACACCCAGCGAATCGGTTGCGCTCAAGCTGGCTTCCAGCTCCAGGCGGCTCAGATCCACAATTTCCACGATGCGTGCGTCGATGGCTACGCGCTCCCCCGGCTGCGCCAGGCGCTGCGCAATCAGACCCGAAATGGGCGCGCGCAGTACGGTATCGTCAAGCGACTTGGACGCTACATCGGCGCCTGCCCGCGCGGCCTGGTAGTTGGCTTCAGCGGATGACAATGTGGCTATTGAGGAATCGAGTGCTGTTTTGGAAATAAAGCCTTGATCCACCAGGGAGCGGTTGTTGTCAAAGCTGCGTTTGGCAATCTCGACCTGGGCCTTGGCTGATTCCGCCTGCTGTTGTGCCTGGCGCACGCGCGCCTGAAACTCGGTGGAGTCCACCCGGGCGATCACCTGACCACTTTTGACCACGT
The DNA here is from genome assembly GCA_043746005.1 of Burkholderiales bacterium. GTDB lineage: Bacteria > Pseudomonadota > Gammaproteobacteria > Burkholderiales > Burkholderiaceae_C > Allorhodoferax. Next base: position 276 of record JAYTRR010000084.1, on the reverse strand, counting down.
CGCCCTCGCGTACCGTTAGTCCTTGCAACTCACCTGCAACCCGCGCTTTGACAAACGCGGAATTGACCGCCTTGAGAGGGCCGGAGATGGCCAGGCCCTGCACCAGTTCCAGTGTTTTGACCCGCACCACATCAGTGGGTGCCACTTCAATCGCCGTCTGCGCTTTTTGTGAATCCTGTTGGGCCTGTAGCGCTTCTTTTTGTGCCTTGCGGGCAGACAAGGTTCGCAGTGCGCCCAAAGCCAGAACGGCCACGATCAGGCCTAGGACAATCCATT
>JAYTRR010000083.1:0-16800 GCA_043746005.1 Burkholderiales bacterium | reverse complement strand
ACCAAGCCTGAACACCCAATTGACCCTCTTGTAGTGGCACGCTTGATGCGCACCCCTATATAGATCAATAACTTACGCGCTTAACTGTCGAACCCGGGGGACCATGCTGGCCAACGAGCGCAAAGTGTTAGCTTCCACGCACAACCAGGCGCTCAGTGCCTTGCTTTTCCTATACCGTGAAGTGCTGAATATCGACTTGCCTTGGCTCAACAACATTGGGCGGCCACAACAAACCAAGCGCATCCATCGGTGTTGACCAAAGATGAGGTGGCTGGCCTTTTGGCTCAGTTGGACGGTGTTACCGCCCTGCTGGCTCGGCTGTTGTATGGCGCGGGTATGCGGCTAATGGAAGGCATGCGGCTGCGAATTAAGGACGTAGATTTTGACCGCCACGTCGTCATCGTGCGCGAGGCCAAGGGCGGTAAAGATCGGGTGGTCATGTTGCCACGTTCGCTGGCTCCAGCTTTGCGGCTGCAAATGCTGGCGGCGCGCAGCCAGTGGGACGCTGATCGACAAGCCCAGCACGACGGTGTCGAAGTTTCGCACGCCTTGGAGAGCAAATACCCCAAAGTCGGGGGATGGTTCTGGCTTTTTCCGTCTCCCACGCTGTCGATTGACCCACGCAGCGGTGTGGAGCGCAGGCACCATTTTTTTGAGGAACGACTGCAACGTGCCTTGAAAAAAGCAGTGGTACTTGCGAGTATCGTAAAACCGGTTTCCGTGCACACGCTACGCCATTCATTTGCCACCCACTTGCTCAAGGTGGCAGCGGGTGGCACGGCTTCGCCGCTGGATTCACTTTTACAAGCCTAATGACCGCCACGGCGTCCAACAAACGGTCGTTTTGTTGACACTCAAAAAAAGCGGGTTTCGGCCTTTTTCTGTGGTTCAAAAGTGGCAACTTACTTGTCGATCAATCAATGCCCAGAAAACGTATGGCTGGTGTGGTGCATACAGCGGTCACTCTAACTGGGTAATGTGTCAGACCGCAGTTGATCGATTTTGTAAGTTCACCATGCCAAGTTGAGTACCCGCTTTCGCAGCGTTCCTGCCGACCACTACGGTCAGGATCTGGTCGAAACTTATCGCGCATCGCACTTCACCCGCGCAGCGCCGCACGGGTCCGTTCCAACACCGCCTCCAGCGCCCCCGGCGCATCACACGCCACCACCTGGCGCTCGGGCATGGAGCGCAACCAGGTGATCTGGCGTTTGGCGAGCTGGCGGGTGGCAAAGACGCAGCGTTCGCGCAGCTCGGCCATGGGAATGGTGCCAGCCAAAGCCTCCCAGGTCTGGCGGTAGCCCACGCAACGCATGGAGGGCAAATCGGGGTTCAGATCACCCCGTGCCCGCAGCGTCTTCACCTCGTCCAGAAAGCCCTGCTCCCACATGGCGTCCAGGCGCTGGGTAATGCGTTCGTGCAACCAGCTGCGATTCTCGGGTTCCAGGGAAATAAGGGTTGTAGCCCGCGTTGAACCTGCGTTGGTAGCTATCGTTTTGATAGCATTTTTGCGGGCATGAAAATGCGACAGAGGCAGGCCCGACACCCGGTACACCTCCAGTGCACGCTGAATGCGCTGGCTGTCAGCCGGTGCCAGCCGCGCAGCGGTTACGGTGTCTACTTGCGCCAGCTCGGCATGCATCGCGGGCCAGCCTTTGGCCTGCGCCTCGGCTTCCAGAACTGCGCGCACGGCCGGGTCGGCCGCGGGCATGGGGTCGATGCCGTCGGCCAGCGCCTTGAAATACAGCATGGTGCCGCCCACCAGCAGGGGCAGCTTGCCGCGTGCAGCAATATCGACGATGAGTGCGCTGGCGTCGACCACAAATTCGGCGGCGCTGTAGGGCTGCAGGGGGTCGCGAATGTTGATCAGATGGTGTGGCACCGCGGCCAGCTCGGCGGCGCTGGGTTTGGCGGTGCCGATGTCCATGCCGCGGTACACCAGGGCCGAGTCCACGCTGATGATCTCGCACGGGTGCTCCCGCGCAATGGCCAATGCGGCGGTGGTTTTTCCGGCGGCCGTGGGGCCTGCCAGGCACAGGTGGTAGGGCAACCGGTCTGGCAGCACGTCAGGGCCTGCCAAAGCGCTGCACCAGTGTCCAGGCGCTCAGGGCAATGAGCACGCTCCAGAACCAGATGCCAAAGATCAGGGGGTTGGCCGAGCCATCCATATGGGTACCCAGCCACTGGCCGGTTGCAAAAGCGCTGACCATCATCAGAAAACCGTTGAGCGCGGATGCGGCGCCCGCCGCTTGTGGAAATGGCCCCACCGCACCACTTTGCCCGCACGGTTGGTGGATGCCATGCCCCAGCATGAACAGGCCAAACGGCAGCAGGATGGCCCAGGCCGACACCACCCCTGCAAGCGCCAGAAGGCCCATGAGGGTTCCACCCGTGAAGGTCAAAACACCCGCCAGGGCGACGGTGCGGCGCACGCCAAAGCGCACCAGCAAGCGTCTGCACAAGAAGGTGCCCATCAGGTAGACAAACGAGTTGGCGAACATCACCAGGCCATATTGCGGTGTGCTGAAACCCAGCACTCGAATGAAGACAAACGAGGACGAGGCCAGAAAGGTAAACAAGCCGCTATACGAGCACACCGATAGAACGGAAAACGCCAGAAACGTGGGGTTGTGCACAATACCGAACCAGGTGCGGGCCAGCGTGGCAGGTTGCAGGGCCTTGGGGTTTTTGTGCGGCACGGTTTCTTCAAATCGTAGGGCAATCAAGCCCAGGCAGATGGCGCCAAACACGGCCAGCGCCAGCAGTGCGGCGTGCCAGCTGAACAGCGCCGTCAGCAAGCCGCCCAGAGGCGCTGCCGCGCAGGCAATTACGCCCAGCCCGCTCAGGCCCTTGGACATGACGTTGGCACCCTGCACGGGTGTGTACAGGTCACGCACGATGGCGCGTGCGCACATCACGCCTGCGCCCATGGCCGCGCCCTGTACCACGCGCCAGAGGATCAGCTGGTCCATTGTTGTGGAGACGGCGCTCCCCAGGGACGCGAGTACATACGCAGCCATGCCCATCAGCAGTACAGGGCGCCTGCCAAAGCGGTCCGACAGCGGGCCCCAGATCAGTTGTGACACACCAAATGCCAGCAACAGGGCAGTGAGCGTGAGCTGCGCCTGCGGCATGGTGGCGCCTAACTCCTGCGTGAGCCCCGGCAGAGCCGGCAAGTACAAGTCGGTGGTGACGGGTTGCAGGCCCAATAGCACGGACAGAATCAGGACCAGTAACCCGGGTTGCATGGTGGGGGCGGTGGAGGGTGATCGCATGAATTAGGGGGAAGTAATAGCCTGGATGGCGCGATTTTTCAGGTGGTCGCGTGCGACGACGCGCAGCACCACCACCAGGCCGAGTGCGGCAACCGTCAGGCCTACCACCAGCGCGATCCAGAAGCCCTGTGCCTGCATGGGTTGCTCGGGGCGCCAGGGTAGCCATTCGGGCGCCAGGCCCAGTGCACAACCCAATGGCAGCGCAAAAATCCAGAAGGCCGTGAGCTGAATCAGCATGGGGGCGCGTGTGACTTTATAGCCACGAATGGCACAGGCCGTAACCACTTGCGCGGCATCCGAAACCTGAAAAATGGCCGCCAGAAACAGCAATTGCGATGCGGCGGATGCCACCGCCGCATCCGTGGTGTAGGCCGTGGCAATCGGGTAACTGAAAATGGCCATACCGGCAGCGGAAACCACCGCAAAAACCAGTGCAACCCCCAAGCCCACCCAGGCCCGAAAGCGCGCGGCGACCGGGTCACCCGCCCCCAGCGATTGCCCCACCCGCGTGAGCAGGGCCACGCCCAGACTCAACGGCACCATGAATACCAGCGACGTGAAGTTCAGCGCGATCTGGTGCGCCCCCACCTGCGTGCTACCAAATTTGGCGACCAGCAGGGCAATCAGGCCAAAGGCGCTGGTCTCTGCAAAAAAGGTGACTCCAATCGGCAACCCCAGTTTGAGCAGACCCCGCACCTTTTCGCGGTGGGGGGCTTCAAACCGGTCAAACGGCCAGGTGCTGCGGTAGGCCGGGCTGGCGCGCATCCACCACAGCAGGCCGCCCAGGTTGAACCACACGCACAGCAGGGTCGACCACGCGCAGCCCAGGCCCCCCAGCCGTGGAAAGCCCCAGTTGCCAAACACCAGCAGCCAGTTGATGACGGCGTTGAGCAACAGGGCGCCCAGGGCAATCACCATCATCGGCTTGGTCTGGTTCAGGCTGGCGCTGTAGCCGTACAGCACGCGGTAGCAGGCAAAGGCGGGCAGGGCAAAGCTGGTGATGTGCACAAAGTTTTTAGCCATGTCGCGCACCACGGGTTCCAGCTGCAGGTGGTCAAACACCTCGGTGGACAGGTTGGCCAGTACAAAGGCGATCAGGCCGATGCCCAGCGCTTTCCACAAGGCCTGGCGCACCACATGTGGCACCTTGTTGAACTGTTTCGCGCCGACATACTGGGCCACGATGGGGTTGACCGACATCATGATGCCCATGAGGGTGATGATGACCATGTTCCAGATCGACACGCCCAGACCCACACCGGCCAGGTCTTGCGCCGAGGCGTGACCCGCCATGGCAACATCGACGACGGCCATGCCCACGTTGGCCAGTTGCCCTATCAGAATGGGCCACGCCAGCAGCCACAAGGCCTGTGTTTCTGCAAGGACTCGGGTGCGTCGTGTGGGGGTAAAAGCGGGAAGTAGGGCGTCGGACATCAGCCCGTGGATTCTACGGGGCTGTCAGGGTTTGGCGTCCACCGCATCCAGCCAGCGTTGCCACGGGTTGAACCCGGTGATGAGGGCGCTGGCCAGCAGCACCAGGGCACCGCCCGCAAAAATGCCGGTGCTGAGTTGCTCCCCCAGAAACAGGTGCCCCCAAGTCACGCCGAACACCGGAATCATGAAGGTCGGGCTCATGGCTGCAACGGGCGATACATGCGTCAGGATGCGGATGTGCACCCAATACGCCAGCCCGGATGTCACGATGCCCATGACGGCAACCGCGCCCAGCGCCACTGGGGTGAAATGGGCCTGCGGCCAACTCCAGACCGCACCGGGGATCAGCATCAGCAGTGACACCGCATGAATGCCTGCTGCAATCTGCAAGGGTTCCATGCGGCCGATGGCACGTTTCATCAAGGGGGTGGAGATGCCATAGCAGGCCGATGCAGCAATGCAGGCCAGTGCTGCCACCACGACTTTGAATGACAACTCGACCGGCCCCAGCCCCACGATCAGTGCGACGCCCGCAAAACCACATACGCAGCCTAGCAGTTTGCGCACCGTCAGCGTGTCTTCCTTGAGCCAGGCCGACGCAAAGATGCCAAACACCACGGCAGTGGAGTTCAGCAAAGCGCTGTAGCCCGCGGGCAATTGCAGGGCTGCCCAGGCAAACAGCAGAAAGGGTGCAGCAACGGAGAGCGTGCCGATGAGGGCCAGCTCACGCCAGTGCCCCGTAGGCCACGGGTGGCGCATGCTGCGTATCAGCACGGCGAGTGTGAGCGTAGCCATGCCAATGCGCAGGGCTGCCAGCACATTGGGCCCTAGAACCGGGCTGGCAATGCGGATCAGCATGAAGGAGGCGCCCCACAGGGCCGACAGCGCAATCAGTTGCGCGAAGTGTTTGGCTTTCAAGGGCTGCCTTGCCCTGGTGCCTGGCCTTGCCCTTGGGTGATGGCTATGCGCCGACGCAGTCGGGCCGCTTCTTCCACCTGGCCGGCCCGCTCGGCGCGCTGGGCTTGCACGCCCAGCCAGGCCAGCAGGGGTCGGCGCCAGCCCTGGCTGGACGCGGTATCCGCCGCCTGTGCAATGACGGTCGGGCTGGCTTTTCCGGTTTGCAGCAGCACGCCGGCCGCCACCAGCCTGGACAGCGGATCGTCAATGCCTTGCAGGGCACTTGCGTCGCCCGCACCACGGGCCGCCGCCGCGCGCTGGTTCGCTGGCAGCAGGGGTATGGACAGCGGCGTGACCTGACCCCGCAGGTAGTCGGCATAGGCGCGTTGGGCGGCGGAGGCATCCTGGCGCAGCGCTTCGAAACCGGGGCAGGTCTCAAACACGACGCTGGCCACGCGGGTGGCACAGCGCAGCAGCTCGGCGGTCGCCAGTAGGTCGGGGCGGCCGGTGCTGGCAATCTGGGTGCGCGCGCGCACCAGCTCGGCTGCCTCGACGCGGGTGTTGCCCTCCAGGTAGGCGGCCACGGAGCGATCCATTGTGCCTTTGGCTTCCATTTGCCAGTCTGGCGCTTTGGGCGCGCTGGAGCAGCCCGCCAGAAGGGCCAGAAGGGCAGCGCACAGCATCACTGCGCTGGCACCTGCTTGGGTTATCGCATGGCGAATCACTGGTGTTTTCAATAGGGGAGTTGGCATGGTGGTCCTCGCAGTGCATCTCATGGCAGTTTGATTTCCGTATCCCGGGCGAAAGGCCATTTGCGGTTGATCTCGTTGATCAAGCCGTCGATCTTGCGCAGGTTGGCATCGACATCGGCGCGCAGGGCCCCCAGGTCGGCTGTGGCGTCTTTGGCGTTGGTGCTGATGGCTTGTGCGTCCTGCAGAACCGCATCCACTTTCTTCATGCTGGTTCGGGCATCACCCAGCAGGGCGTTGAGCTGCACGATGGTGGCCCGGGTTTCTGGCAGAACGCCTTTTTCTCCAAAAACCTGGGTGTCGGTTTTGGCCGCGATGGTGTCCAGCCGGCCCAGCAGTGCATTGGCGCGGTCCAGTGTGATCGCAATCTTTTTGGCTTCCTGTTCGCTTCCCAGCAACACGGTGAGCGCGCCACCCGGGCCATTGAGCCGTGCGGTCAGGGTTTGCAGATTTTCCAGCGTAGTACCCACCGAGCCACTGCTGCGCGTCAATGCGTTGAGGTTGTCGATCAGCTCCTTGGCGGCTGAAATGACTTTGGGGATTTCAGCGTTGGCATCGCCCTGCAGCACGGTGCGTTCAGCTCCGTCGGGCAAGGGCGGATCGTTCAGCATGCCGGTGTAGGCGCGAATGTTGGGGCTGCCCACAATGCCGCGCACCAGGGTGAACATGCTGCTCGTGCGCAACCAGTGCGCGTCCTCGGCCGACAGGTCCACCAGAATGCGGGCGCGGCCGTCATCGGCCAGTTCAATGCGCCGCACCCGGCCGATGGGGAAGCCGGAAAAGGTGATGTCCATGCCGACCACCACGCCTTCGGAGTCGTCGGCCATCAATACCAGCCGCTGGGTGGCATCGAACGCACCGCGGGCGTACAGCACAAACAGGGCGGAGCCGCAGACCAGCAGCAGCATGAGAAGGAGGAGCAGCCGGGCCTTGATCTCCAGATTGGCGACTGGCTCAGGTGGGGTTGGCGAGAGTGGTGGGGAAGGGGTGCTCATGGGGTGCCGCGTCAGGGTGAGGGGTGGACGTCAATAGTAGTTGCCGACCAGTGAAGCCACTTCGATCAGCAGTATCACGGAGAACATGCGAACCAGCGCGCGCATCTCGGTACTGGTGCGCACGCTGGAGCCGTGCAGGCCGCGCATGCCGTACAGGGCCGAGGCTATGGGAATCAATGCGACAGCCAGAGAGAACAACAGGGTCTTGAGAATGAAGATCAAGGTGACTGCAGGGCTGAACACCTGGCCCGAAAGACGGACGTAGGCCTCGATGCCTGACGTGGTGAAGCCGTAACCGGCTATGTAGGCCACCACCAGCGCCACCATGCTGCTCAGAGCCGCCAGCGTGATGCCGGAAAACATGCCCGCCACCACGCGCGGCAGCACTTCACGCCGCACCGGGTCCTGCCCCTGGCGACGCATTTCGTCGAGCTCGCCACTGGCTTGCATGGCGGTCAGTTCGGCGCCATCGGGAATGGTGCAGCGCAAGGCGACAAACAGCGCAGCGGTCAGTGGAATCAGCTCAAGAATCAGCACCCGAATGACCACCTGCAATGCGTATTGCGACAAACCATAGCTCTGCGCCGTGACCAGCACGATGCGGGTGAGCACCACCGTCACCAGCGCGCACAGCACGCTGAAGCCCACAAGTATTGGTGCGGTGTTGAGGTAGATCTGCTGGGTCAGTATCCTGCGGCTCGCCGGGTTGTAGCTCGAAGGTGAGAGGGCTAGCACCAGAAGGACGGCGCCCAAGTGCGCCAGGCGCCACCATTCGGTGAGCCATTGTTGCCCGATGCGGCTGGTTTGCGTGAGACGCCTCTGAAACGGATCTCGGGAGGTCATCCGCATATCATAGCGAAGGGTTCAGCACCCCTCTGTGCGGGGTGTCACCGTTTTTTAGCGGCCGCGTAGAAATAGTGCGTCCAGGTCTTTGAGCTTGAGCTGGCGCCACGTGGGACGGCCGTGGTTGCACTGGTCACTGCGCTCGGTGGCTTCCATCTGGCGCAGCAGGCCGTTCATCTCGTCAATGTTCAGGCGGCGGTTGGCGCGCACGGCACCGTGGCAGGCCATGGTGGCCAGCAGTTCGTTTTGCGCGCGCTGGATGACCGTGCTGGCCTCATGCTGGCTGAGCTCGGCCAGTACGCTGCGGGCCAGTTCCACGGCATCGCCCTGTACCAGCGTGGTGGGCACTGCACGCACGGCCAGCGTTTTGGGCGAAAACGGGGTAATTTCCAGCCCCAGGGTGCGCAGTGTGTCGAAGTGGGCCTCGGCCGTGGCCACTTCGTGCGGCGTGGCGGCAAAGGTGGCGGGAATCAGCAGTGGCTGGCTGGCCAGGTGCGTAATGGACGACGCATTGCCACCAGCGCCCAGTGCTTCCAGCTGGTTTTTCAGCCGCTCATAGACGATGCGCTCGTGGGCGGCATGCATGTCCACAATCACCAGGCCGTGAGCGTTCTCGGCCAGGATGTAAATGCCCTGCAGTTGTGCCAGCGCACGGCCCAAAGGCCAGTCGCCAGCGGGTAGGGGCGAGGTCGGCGCTTCGGTTGAAGCGGTCTCGCTGAATGGCGTCGCCGGGAGCACTGCGGCAGAGCCAGTGCGTGCCGGGTCTGGTTGCCACAGTGCGCCCAGGTCGCTCACACGGTGACCGCTCAACGCGGGAGGTGCTCCGAAATTGATAGCTGGCTGCGCAGAGTAGATGGGGGCTAGAGGCACTTTTTGTGCATAAAACCCCAGCGCGGGTGCGTGCAGTGCCGCGTCCGGCGATGCGTCGGCTAATGCGTCGGTTGCTGCGTCTGCGGCCAGAGTGCCCGCTCGCGGTGCCGCCAGCGCGTCTTCCACCGCATGGCGCACGCCCTGGTGTACTTCGCGGCTGTCCCGAAAGCGCACTTCAATCTTGGTGGGGTGCACGTTCACATCCACCCGGGCCGGGTCCATGGACAGGTAGAGCGCATATACCGGCTGGCGGTGGCCGTGCAGCACGTCTTCATAGGCGCTGCGGGCGGCGTGGGTCAACACCTTGTCGCGCACAAAGCGGCCGTTCACATAGCAAAACTGCTGGTCGGCGCGGGAGCGGGCGGCGTCGGGAATGCCTGCCCGGCCCCACACGCGCAGGGCAATGGCGCCATCGGTCCGGGTACTGCGCCAGTCCACGGCAATGGACTGCGCGATGAAGTCGGCCCCCAGCACATCGGCCAGGCGCTGGTCCAGGGCCTGTGTTGCATCGGCGTTGCCACAGCGGCGCCACTGCTCCACCAGCTTGCCTTCGTGCCAGATGGCAAAGCCGACATCGGGGCGGGCCAAGGCATGGCGGCGCACGGCCTCAATGCAGTGGGCCAGCTCGGTCGCGTCGGTCTTGAGGAATTTGCGCCGTGCCGGCGTGCTGTAGAACAGCTCTTTCACCTCCACCGTGGTGCCCTGGCTGCGTGCAACGGGTTTCAGCTCCCCGGTGCGGCCGTCCAGAAGATAAGCCTCATTCAGGCCGTTAGCCCGCGACAGTATTGCGCAGTCAGCTATTGAATTGATAGCGGCCAGTGCTTCGCCCCGAAAACCCATGGTGGCAACGGATTCCAGGTCGTGCAGGTTGCCGATCTTGCTGGTGGCGTGGCGCTTGAAGGCCATGGGCAACTCCGCCATCAGGATGCCCAGTCCGTCGTCTTCCACGCTGATCAGACGTACGCCGCCCGCCAGCAGGCGCACGGTGACCTGGGTGGCGCCCGCGTCCAGCGCGTTGTCCACCAGTTCGCGGACCACCGAGGCCGGGCGCTCCACCACCTCCCCGGCGGCGATCTGGCTGATCAGCTCGTCGGAGAGTTCGCGGATGGGCCGGCGCGCGGCGGGCACATGGGAGGATAAATCGGAGGCGGTGGGGTTGGGTGCAGCGTTCACCAGCGTATTTTAGGTGGCACAGGCCAGGTTGCAGTCGCGCACCGGGTCAAGGCCCATAGGGCACCAAAAGCGGGCACCGGATGGCACCGCAATACGCCATTACCCGTTTTGTCAGAACTCGGCTTCCAGTTCTTCAATGTCGTCGGGCTCTTTTTGGGCTTCGGCCACCCACTCCTTCATGGCGGGCAGCTCCATGATGCGTTTGCAATAGGCCGCGCAGGCCTTGTTCAGGCCGACGTCGTAGGTCAGAAACCGCGTCACCACAGGGGCGTACATGGCATCGGCAACGGTGGGCTGCTTGCCAAACAGGTAGGGGCCGCCATAGGTTGCCAGGCACTCTCCCCAGATTTCCACGATGCAGTCAATGTCGGTCTGTGCGCGTGACCAGATTTTGAAATTCGGGAAGTGGGCCTTGATGTTCATGGGCAGCGACGCGCGCAGCGATGCAAAACCGTGGTGCATCTCACCGCAGATGGCGCGGCAGTGCGCGCGGGCTGCGATGTTAGCCGGGAGCAGGTGCGCTTTGGGCTTGATCTCGTTGAGGTATTCGGCAATGGCCAGTGTGTCCCACACCTTCACGCCGTTGTGTAGCAGGGAGGGCACCAGCATGCTGCTCGACAGCAACAGCATTTCGGCCTTCATGGCCGGGTCATCGGGGGAAATGATGTGTTCCGTGAACTCCAGCCCCGCCAGGCGGGCTGTGAGCCAGCTGCGCAAGGCCCAGGCGCCGTAGTTCTTACTGCTGATGGTCAGGATGGCTTTGGCCATGGGGTCTCCTCAAACCGGACAAGTGGTACCGCACCTGTGCAAGGGTTGTGCCAACCAGAACGCTGGCCCGTAAATTGCCTGCATTCCCTTATCAGGCAAGAAACCTAACCAGGCATGCCCGCTCAACGTCAGGAAACCTATGCTGTACCAAGCCTATCAACTTCAATCCGATCTGCTCTCACCGTTCCGGCTGCTGGCACAAGGCAGCAGTGCGGCGCTGTGGATGGGGAACACCGAAGGCAGCTTGCTGCGCAAGCTTTCTGCCTCAATGGAAGTGTTCTCGCGTATGCGGCTGACGCACGCGCGGCCGCCCTACGCCATTCACTCAGTCAAATTGGGGGAGCGCGATTTTGCGGTGACGGAAGAAACCATTCTTTCGATGCCCTTTGGAACCCTGCTGCGCTTCAAAAAAGAAGGCACGGGTGACTTGCCGTATCAGCCGCCGGTGTTGCTGGTGGCGCCGCTGTCGGGCCATTTCGCCACGCTACTGCGGGAGACGGCCAAAACCCTGCTGCAGGACCACGATGTCTACATCACCGACTGGCACAACGCGCGGGATGTGTCGTTGCAGCACGGGCCGTTTGGCCTGGACGACTACATTGACCACATGATCCGTTTCACCCAAGCCATCGGTCCGGGCACGCACGTAGTGGCGGTGTGCCAGCCCTGCGTGGCAGCGCTGGCAGCTACCGCCCTCATGGCAGAGGACGACGACCCGGCGCAGCCCTTGAGCCTGACCCTGATGGCCGGGCCGGTGGACTGCCGGGTCAACCCGACGGAAGTCAACAAGCTGGCGACCAGCAAACCGATTGAATGGTTCGAGAAATACCTGATCAGCCGCGTGCCGCTGCCTCACAAAGGCTACATGCGCCGTGTGTACCCCGGCTTTGTGCAGCTCAGCGCTTTTTTGAGCATGAACCCGGACCGCCACAAGAAGTCGTTTAGGGACATGTATCAATACCGCGTGGAGGGCGACCTGGAAAAAGACGAAACGCTGCGCGCGTTTTACGATGAGTATCTGGCCGTAAACGATTTGCCGGCGGAGTTCTATCTGGAGACGGTGGAAAAGGTCTTCCAGACCTATGACCTGCCGCTGGGCAAGCTGCAATACCGGGGCCGCACCGTGAACCCTGCCGCCATCCGGCGCACGGCGCTCATGACGGTGGAAGGTGAGCGCGACGACATTTGCGCAGTGGGCCAGACGGTGGCTGCACAAGACCTGTGCAGCAGCATCCGCCCCTACAGGAAAACCCACCACGTACAAACCGGAGTAGGGCACTACGGCGTGTTCAGCGGGAAAAAATGGAACCTGCAAATCTACCCGCGCGTGCGGGAGATGATTCACGCCAGCGTCGGCTGACCGTGGCGTGTGCAAGCCGTGTCGAGTCAGGATTTGCGCGATGTCGCCAGCAGCAGCACGCCGCCCACGATGGCGCCCAGACCGGCCCACAGGGGGATGTTGACGCGTTTGGTCTCATTGACTTGCAGGTGCAGGGGGCCAATGTCGGCACTGCTCTTTTCCTGGGTGTAGCTGAAGCCGCCATAGATGAGGCCGAGTGCACCACCGGCTATCAGCAGCATGGCCACTATTTTTGTTGCGTTCATGGAGTCTCCTTTGTTGCTTGAGAGGCAATTTTTCTTGATATGCAATATACGCCGTCGGTGCGCCAGCACACGGACGCTCTTTGCCCGGTGTGCGATTGTATCGGCGACGAAAACGTAAGGTCTGAACCATGATTCGTATTGAACTACAAATAGCGTTGAATTACCAGATTGATCAGCAAGGCGCTGACTTTGTATTCAATATCCACGCGGCCCATACGGCCAGCCAGAACATTGTTTTTGAGAACCTGCAGCTGAGCCAGGCAGTTGATCCGCAGATCCACACGGACCCCCTGAGTGGCAATCGCTACATGCGCCTGCACGGCCTGCCCGGAGAACTGAACGTGTCGTATGCCGCCACGGTCGACCTGACCCACCACTACGCCGAGCCGAGCCAGATTGCGGAAGTGCCTGTCCGCTGTCTGCCGCCCGAGGTGATGGGCTACATCTATCCCAGCCGTTACTGCCAGTCCGACCGGCTTCTCAAGCTGGCGAACAATACATTCGGTCATCTTCCACAGGGCTATAGCCGCGTGCAGGCGATTCGGGACTGGGTGCTCAGGCATGTCACCTTTACCTCCAACAGTTCAACTGCCAATACTTCCGCGGTGGACACCCTCATCGAACGGGTCGGCATCTGCCGCGACTTTGCCCACCTGATGATCGCGCTGTGTCGCGCGCTCAACATTCCGGCGCGCTTCACCACCGGGACCGACTACGGCGCTGACCCGGTGCTGGGTCCGCCTGACTTCCACGCATACGTGGAAGCGTATGTTGGTAACCGCTGGTATGTTTTTGATCCATCGGGCACTGCCATTCCCATGGGCCTGGTGCGTTTTGGTACCGGGCGCGATGCCGCAGACGTGGCCTTTGCCACGATCTTCGGCAATGTGCAGGCGCACGCACCGGTGATCCGGGCTTGGGCCGTACAGGACGTGGCATTGGGGGCCATGCTCCCGCACCACTGCCGGGAAGCCCTGTCAACCGACAGTGGCGCACGGGGCGTTTGACAGCACCAGTTTACTCAAATGTGTCCGAGTGCCCGCAGTATCTTTTCAGGCGTTACGGGCTGTGACCACACTTCAGCCTTCAGGGGGCGCAGGGCATCGTTGATGGCATTGACCACGGCACCAGGAGCCCCCGCCGTACCCGCCTCGCCCGCCCCCTTGGCTCCAAGAAGCGAGCTGCGCGTCGGTGTCTCGACGTGTGCCACCACGATGTCGGGCATCTCACCAGCCATGGGCACCAGGTAGTCGGCCATGCTGCCATTTTTCATGAGGCCGGCATCGTCGTAAAGGCACTCTTCGAACAGCGCGCCACCAATGCCCTGCACAATGGCGCCGCGAATCTGCTCGTCTACCAGCATCGGGTTGATGACGCGGCCGCAGTCTTCCACCGCCCAGTGCTTAAGTAGCTTCACGAAGCCGGTTTCAGTGTCCACCTCCACATAAGAAGCCTGAACGCCGTTGGTAAAGATGAAGGGGTAGTCGCGCTGGGCGTAATGGCGGGTCACCATCAACTCCGAGGTGAAACCGGCTGGCAAAGTGTCGGGTCGGTAATAGGTGATGCGACCCAGCTCCGGTAGCGGCAGCAGCGCCTCGCCGCTCAATGCATCCACGACGACGCCATCCATGAGTCGCAGATCGCTGGCCTCCCGGTTGAGAATGGCCTCGGCCACTTTGAGAATGTTTGCGCGCAACGCCAGGCCGGCCTGCAAAACGGCTTCGCCCCCAATACCGGCTCCGCGTGAGGCCCAGGTACCGCCGCCATACGGCACGGCGTCGGTGTCGCCCGTCAGCAGTCTGACCTGATTCATGGGCACGCCGACCGCATCGGCTGCGATTTGGGCATAGATGGCCTCCGTGCCCTGGCCCTGTTCACCCACGCTGACCATGACGGCCACACCGCCACCGGGCTCCAGTCGCATGGTGGCCCCGTCTTGGGACGAAATGCGCGCACCGCCCACGCCGTAGAACGCAGCGCCCGGGTTGGTGAGTTCGATCAGGGTGGCAAAACCTATGCCGCGGTAAATGCCTTTGGCTCGCAGGGACGCCTGCTCGGCGCGCAGTGCGGGATAGTCCATCAATGTCGAAATTTTGCGAAGGCAGGCCTCATGGGAGAGCACCTCCAGCCGGATGCCCGAAGCGCCTGTAGCAGGGTAGGCGTCGTCCGCAATCACATTGCGCTGGCGGAATGCCAGTGGGTCCATGCCCAGCTTGGCAGCAGCAAGATCGACAAGGCCCTCGGTTACCGCGCAGGCAATCGGGTGGCCCACGCCCCGGTACTGGCACGTGGGCGTCTTGTTGAGGAAAACGACGTTGAGTTTTGCCCGGTAGGCCTTGTGCTTGTAGGGCCCGCCGGTCAGGTTGACCACCTGATTGCCTTCAATGCCGCTGGTGCGCGGAAACATGGAAAACGGCCCAATGCCGGTCACGTCGTCGATTTCGAACGCCAGAATATCGCCTTCCTTGCTCGCGGCGATGCGCCCTTTGATCCGGTGCTCGCGGGCATGGATGTCGCTCACAAACGACTCCAACCGGTCTGCCACAAACTTGACCGGGCGCTTGAGCAGAATGGACATGGCCACGGTCGCAAAATCGTCCGGGTAGGCGTGGACCTTGATGCCAAACGAGCCACCCACGTCTTTGCAGACCACCCGCACCGAGGCTTCGGGCAAGCCGAACTGGCGCGAGTACAGGTCCTGCATCATGTGCGGGGCCTGTTGCGAGTGGTGCACGGTCAGCTGGCCGGAAGCCGGGTTGTAGTCGGCGATCTGGCAGCGCGACTCCAGCGTCACCCCGGTGTGCCGGCCAAAGTCGAAGGTGGCCTCGGCAACCACATCCGCGCGGGCAAAAGCCTCGTCCACACCACCCGTGTCCAGGCTGCGGGTAAAGCACAGGTTGTCACCCAGCTCCGGGTGAATCACGGGCGTGTTCGGGTCCAGCGCCGTGTTCATGTCCAGCGCGGCGGGCAAATCTTCCCACTCCACCTGCACATATTGCAGCGCGTCCTCCGCTTCGGCACGTGTTTTGGCGACCACCGCAACCACGGGCTCGCCCTGCCAGCAGGTCCTGTCGATCGCCATGGGGTACTGCGGTGCCGACTTCATGCCTGCAAGGTGCGTGAGGGTTGCTACCCAGGGCTTGCAGACGGTGGCCAAGTCTTTGCCGTCGTAGACGGCCAGCACGCCGGGCATCATGCGGGCAAAGTCGCGCTCAATGCGGGTGATACGGGCGTGTGCCACGGGTGACCGCCAGAACACAACATGCGCCATGCGTGGCAGTTCCATATCGTCCACGTACTGTCCGCGGCCCTCGGCCAGTCGCTCGATGTTGGGACGGGGGATAGCCTGCCCGATATGGCGCGCATCCTTGAGGTCACCGGTAAAGGGTGCCGCTTTGGGCGAGTCGAGCAGATGGCGGTGGTCGGGTGCGTTCATGCCGTGGCTCCTGCGGTGCGCGCCGTGTTGCGCGCGGCCAGTACTTCGCAAATGGCATTGACGATGGCCTGGTAGCCGGTGCAGCGGCAATAGTTGCCGGAGATCCATTCGCGCACTTCCTCGCGGCTGGCATACGGCTTGTGCTCCAGCAGTTCACTGGCGGCCATCAGCATCCCCGAGGTGCAGAAGCCGCACTGGAGCGCGTTGTGTCGCACAAATGCCTGCTGCAGGTCGCGGATGGCGCCGCTGTCGCTCAGGCCTTCGATGGTGTCAACGCGTCGGCCGTCGGCTTGAACCGCCAGCACCAGGCAGCCGCGCACTATCTTCCCGTCGAGTTGCACAGTGCAGGCGCCGCAGACACCGTGTTCGCACCCCAGATGGGAGCCCTTGAGTCCCAGGTCTTCACGCAAAAAGTCAACCAAATGGGTTCGGGGCTGCACGTGGTGCTGACCGCATGTGCCGTTGACGGTGATGCTGACGGACCGGGCTGCGGTCGTCAATTCGTCGGCAGGCTGTTCCTGTTGATTCATGGTCATCCTTCGTGGCTGGCTAGTTGGTTATGCGGCGTTCGAATGCGCCGCTGGCACCGGCTGATTTCCGGCCAGCGTGTGCAACGTGCGCTTGAGCATGACGCCCGCGAGGTGCTGCTTGGCGGCGGCACTGTGGGTCAGGTCCGCTTCCGGATTGAGTTCGTTCCGCAGTGCCTGCAACGCCTGCGCCAGCAGCGTGTCGGAAAGACGCTGCCCCTGCAGAAC
>JAYTRR010000082.1:0-5768 GCA_043746005.1 Burkholderiales bacterium | reverse complement strand
AGAGGCGCTCTATTGGGCGCCAGTGCCGACGCTTGCATGTGCGTTGGAACAGGGGATCTACCATGGTGACTCAAACCGCAAAAAATTTCGTCCGTCGTCTCGGGCCAGGCCTCATTACCGGTGCAGCCGACGACGACCCAAGCGGCATTGCCACTTACTCGCAAGCTGGCTCGCAATTCCGCTTTGCCCTGGTCTGGACGTTGCTGATCACTACGCCGCTGATGATCGGAATCCAGATGCTGTCCGCCCGCATCGGGTGGGTTACCGGCGAGGGCCTGGCCGCCAACATCAACAAAATGTGTCCACGCTGGCTGACCACCACATTGGTGGGTTTGCTGGTGATTGCCAACACCATCAATATTGCAGCCGACATCGGCGCCATGGGCGAGGCGGTTCGCCTGTTGATTGGCGGGCCACTGTCGCTTTACGTCGTGGGCTTTGGCGTGCTGTGCATCGCAACGCAGGTTTTCTTCTCCTACGAGCGCACGGTGCGCATACTCAAATGGCTCACACTGGGTCTGTTTGCCTACGTGGCCGTCATCCTGACGGTTCAGGTGCCTTGGCGCCAGGCTATTTCCGAGTCACTGCACCCCTGGTCATTCTTTCCCAAGGATGCATCCCTGAAGGACTACGCCGCCATGGTGGTCGCCGTGTTGGGGACCACCATCAGCCCCTACCTGTTTTTCTGGCAAGCATCGCAAGAGGTGGAAGATAACAACCGCAGGCCCGAGGCACAGTCTCTGCGGGAGCACCCGGAATATGCGGCAGAGCATCTGTCGCGCATCAAGCAGGACACGATTGTAGGAATGACGTTTTCCAACGTGATTGCGCTGTGCATCGTCGTTGCCACCGCGGTGACCCTGAATCTGCAGGGCATCACTACCATTCAGACCTCGTCGCAAGCAGCAGAGGCGCTCAGGCCGGTGGCTGGTGAATTTGCATTTTTGGTATTTGCGCTGGGAATTATCGGGACCGGCCTGCTGGCGGTGCCCGTGTTGGCAGGCTCTGCGGCCTATGCCGTGAGTGAGCTCTATGGCTGGAAGGCGGGGCTCTCACATGGGTTTCGTGAGGCCAAGGGTTTTTACCTCATCATCATGGCGGCTACTGGCATCGGTACGGCCATGGGCTATCTGGAACTGGACCCCATCAAGGCATTGGTGTGGAGCGCGATTGTGAACGGCGTTATCTCTGTGCCGATCATGGCGGCACTCATGTGGATTGGGCAGTCAGAGCGGTTGATGGGAAAGTACACCATCACAGCCCGCCATCGGTTCTTTGGCTGGACTGCGACAGCGGTCATGGCGGTTGCCGTCGTCGTTATGCTGGCAACCAGTTTCTAGGCGTTTCATGCATAACGTTCAACAGTTGACTCTTCTATGAGTCTCAATAAATTTGATGTGAAAAAGCTGGTGACGAGCGGCGCGATCACCCCGGCCGTCGTCGTTATCGCCATCGCTGTGGTCGTGATCAGTGTGATTGGCATCCTCGTGGTGCAGTCTGTTCGAAACAAAGGATTTTTGCCGCGGTCCACCCAGCTAATGACCTATGAATGCAAAGGCATTGGACAACCGTTTGTGATGAGGTTTCGCCATGGAATGGACGTGGTTTAAATGCGCTCGGATTCGGTAGCGTTGACGGGTGAATTGTTGAACCGAAAAATTGTGTGGTCAGGGTCTCCCTGCCAAGTTGGGTAGCTGGGCTTTATGCCACCAACTGAAATTGTGTACGACGATACGAAGAGCATTCGCCTGCTCGATGGAAGCCAGATCGAGCGCACGTGCGAGCGCCAATCGTGACACTGGCTACTGCCCAAGCAAAAAGCCCGCAGAGCGGGCTTTTTGTGGGGCGCATCAAGAATTACTTCTTGGCTACTTCTTTCATTTCAACCTTCTTGGCCGGCTTCACTTTTTTCACTTCCTTGACTTCAGCTTTTTCGGCCTTCTTGGTTTCTTTCATCTCTTCTTTTTTAGGCTCGGCCTTTTCAGCCTTGACCTCAACCTTTGCAGGCGCGGCTACTGGTGCAACCGCAGGAGCAGCAGCTTTGACGGGAGCAGCAGGTGCTTGCGCAAACGCGCCAACAGCAAACAGGCCAGCGATCAGGGTAGCGAGAACTTTGTTCATTTCAATTGCCTTTCGGGGTTGCATTGTCTTCTCCGATTATTCGGAGGTGCTTCTACAACGAGGCGGGTTGCAGCGCCGTTGACGGCACTGTGTATCAATGTGTTACGTGCCAGAAACTGGCGGGAGTCTACAAATGGAAATTGATACCTTAGAAATGGTGGAGTCGGCCAAAGCGGAAGCCGGACGCGGTAAGTCAAGTTGGCTCAATCCTGCTGTGGCGATCACGGTTGCATTGCTGGCGACCTTCATGGGAATCTGCAAGGTCAAGGACGACAACATCATGCAGGCCATGCAGCAGGCACAGGCGGACAAGCTGGACCACTGGCAGTTTTACCAGGCGCGCAATATCCGGGAGGAAATTGCCAAGTCATCGTTGGTGCAATTGCGGTTGCAGGCGATGGCAGCGCCACCCAAGCTGGATTCAACTCTACAGGGAGCAGATCGCCATTTATGAAGCACTGGTCAAAGACCAGAGCCAGAAGAAGGACGAATTGAAAACCCAGGCGGAAAAAGACCAGGTTACTGGCCGTTGCATCGCTGACGCAACTGCCTTGGCTTTATGCGCTGGCTTTGGTGCCATCGGGTTTTGGCGTGCTGATGGGTTTGTCCGGTCTGGTTGGGTGGAGCATTCATCCGACCGGGCTTATTCAGTTGCTCAGTTGAGGGCGCCCGGGGGTGATATGGGCAACCACTAGAATCCTCGACAAACCCTATCCTGAAAGATACCAATGACCCCTGTGCTCGCAAAAAAATCCGCCATTTACTACGCCGTTGCAACGCTCGTTGTGATCGCCCTTGTGGCTGCGGCCTACGTGTGGGTTGCGCTGAGCTGGAGCTATTCCAGTGGTGAGCGGGCCGGGTTCATGCAAAAAATGTCACACAAGGGCTGGCTCTGCAAAACTTGGGAAGGCGAACTCTCCATGGTGGCCATGCCTGGAACGACGCCCGAAAAATTCCTCTTCACTGTACGCGACTCTGTCGTGGCCGCCGCCATTGAAAAGACAATGGGTTCGCGTGTCACCCTGACGTACGAACAGCACAAGGGCTTACCTACATCCTGCTTCGGCGAGACCGAGTATTTTGTGGTGAGTGTGAAACCGGCTGCTCCCTGATCGCACTTCTGGAATCTGATGAATAAATCGTATGTGGTTGCCGCCGGCGTTGCGATGTTGCTTCTGGCCGGTGGTGGGTGGTGGTGGAAGCAACAAGCGGCAACTGATGCCGTGCAGTACCGCACTGTGCCCCTGACCCGTGGCGGCTTGCAGGCCGGAGTCGCGGCCAGTGGCGCGGTGAACCCGGTGTCGCAGGTGTCGGTTGGAACGCAGGTGAGTGGCCAGATTCGCGACCTGCTGGTGGACTTCAATTCTGAGGTTAAGACCGGGCAGCTGCTGGCCCGGATTGACCCCGAAACGTTCGAGTACCGGGTGCGGTCTGCGCAGGCGGATGTGGATGCTGCCCGTGCTGCGGTGCTGACCGCGCAGGCCAACCAGATTGCTGCGCAGGCACAGGTGTCACGCGCGCAGGTGGACCTGGACGAGGCGCGCCGGGACCACGAACGCAAGCAAACCCTGGTTGAAAAACAATTCATTGCGCAAAGCGAGGCCGACAAGGCCCGTGCATTGGTGAATACTAGTGTGGAGGCCCTGAAGGCGGTCCAGGCCCAGGTGGGCGTGTCACAAGCCCAGGTTAAAGCCGCGCAGGCCAATGTGGCCCAGCGGGACGCAGCGCTGGCGCAGGCCCGCATTGATCTGGACCGGACCCGCATTACCTCGCCGGTGAACGGCATTGTGATCAAGCGTGCGATTGAACGCGGCCAGACCGTGGCCAGCAGCCTGCAGGCGCCCGAGCTGTTTGTCATTGCCCAGAACCTGCAGGACATGCAGGTGGACGCCGCCATTGACGAAAGCGATGTGGGCCGCCTGCGCGCCGGGCAAAAGGCCAGCTTCACCGTGGATGCGTTTCCGGGCCAGACCTTTGAAGGCGAGATTCGCCAGGTGCGCAAGGCCGCACAAAACGTGGCCAACGTAGTGACCTATGTGGCGGTGGTGGGCTTCTCCAATGTAGGCGGGCGACTCTTGCCCGGCATGACGGCCAATGTGCGCGTGGTGACCGACCAGCGCGAGCGCGTGCTCAAGGTACCCAATGCGGCTTTGCGTGTGCGCATCGCCGGTCTGGAGCCAGCGGATGCACCAGCCCAGGCCGCCCCTGTTGCGAATACGGCGGCCAGCCGCGCATCCACCCGTGGCCGCATTTTTGTGATGGACGGCGAGGGCAAACCCAAAGCGCTGAATGTGCGCCTGGGCATTACCGATGGAAGCAGCACCGAATTGATGTTGGCCAGCGACAGCCCGCTGGCAGCGGATTTGAAAGAGGGTGCAGAGATCATCGTGGGCACCAAGGTGCCCGGTTCGACGGCCAGCACGGGCGCCAAGCCCGCTGGCACCACGCCACGCCCGCTTTTCTGATGGCCATGGAGCCGCAGGCGCTACAGGATCAGCAGGAGCTACGGGATGGCGCCCTGATTCAGGCGCGCAACCTCACCAAGACCTACTGGATGGGCACGCCTGCACAGCACGCAGCGGGTGGTGGACAGACGGTGCACGCCCTGCGCGATGTGTCGCTGAACATCGAGAAGGGCGATTTTGTTGCCATCATGGGTGCGTCGGGTTCGGGCAAGTCCACTCTGATGAATATTCTGGGTTGCCTCGATTTGCCAACCGAGGGCCGCTACTGGCTGGCCGGTGAAGAGGTGGAGAATCTGTCCCCGGACGAACTGGCATCCATTCGCAACCGGCGTATTGGCTTTGTGTTTCAGCAATTTAATTTGCTGCCACGCACTAGTGCGCTGGAAAACGTGGAACTGCCCATGGTGTACGCCGGTATCAAGACAGTCGAGCGACGGGAACGTGGACAGGCCGCGCTGGAACGCGTGGGTCTGGCGGAGCGCGGCGAGCACACGCCCTCCGAACTGTCGGGCGGGCAGCAGCAGCGTGTGGCGATTGCGCGGGCGCTGGTCAATAGCCCGCAACTAATTCTGGCGGATGAACCTACGGGTGCACTGGACTCCCAGACCAGCAACGACATCATGACGCTGCTGACCGAGCTCAATTCCCAGGGCATGACGGTGGTTCTGGTCACCCATGAAAACGACATTGCCGCCTGGGCGCGACGCAAGATGGTCTTCAAGGATGGCCGGATCGTGGAGGACCTGCGGCAATGAACCTGTGGGCACCCGTTCGGCTGGCCTTGAGCGCGCTGGCAGCCAACACCTTGCGCAGCATTTTGACGATGCTGGGCATCATCATTGGCGTGGCGGCCGTCATCACCATGATTGCCGTGGGTGGAGGTGCTACGCAGCGCGTGCAGGAGCAGATGAAGGGCCTGGGCTCCAACATCATGCTGGTGCTGCCCGGTGGGGTATCGCAAGCCGGTGTGCGTCTGGGTGCGCAAACCCGCCAGCGCCTGACCGAGGAAGATGCGCTGGCCATTGCGCTGGACATTCCCGAGGTGCAAGTGGCCGCGCCTACGTCGCGCACCAGCGGTCAATTGGTGTTTGGCAATACCAACTGGGGCACCAGCATCATCGGGGTCAATAACGACTATCTGGAAGCGCGGGACTGGCCCCTGGCCAGTGGGCGTCTGTTTGA
>JAYTRR010000081.1:0-17085 GCA_043746005.1 Burkholderiales bacterium | reverse complement strand
ATTTCACGGGTTATAATCGAAGATTCGATCGGTGTGTGGCGCAGCCTGGTAGCGCACTTGCATGGGGTGCAAGGGGTCGAAGGTTCGAATCCTTTCACACCGACCATTAGACAGTTTAAAGGCCTCTAAGTAGCGATACTCAGAGGTCTTTTTCATT
This sequence comes from Burkholderiales bacterium, assembly GCA_043746005.1. Lineage (GTDB taxonomy): Bacteria > Pseudomonadota > Gammaproteobacteria > Burkholderiales > Burkholderiaceae_C > Allorhodoferax. The sequence continues at coordinate 16,928 of JAYTRR010000081.1, read as the reverse complement.
GGTAAATCATAGGCTTACAGTACAGCAAGCGACAAAGACCGCTGTTGACTGGTAACCCAAAGCGGGGGTACAAATGGGGGAACGGGATGGCTTTTCCGGGTTTTGGGGGTAGCGTACCCCCGTTTCCCAGTGAAGCGGCTCGTTTTACCCCCACCTTTGGAGCTGTACCCCATGCTGACCGATGCCGAATGCAAAAATGCCACATGCCCACCTGAGCGCAAACAGATGCGGCTACCGGCTGGCCTATCGCAGCCAAATGGAAACGGCGCATGACCGGACGTTTCGCCGGGCCAACAATCTGCGCGAACGGCTGGGCTGGGTGGCAGGCATAGTGCATCCACCGGGCAGCAAACCCAAAGGGATGGAGCTGCGACAAGAGCGGCAAAAGCTGCGCAGTTTTGTAGATGTGGTTTGCCAAGATATCCAGATGATATTCTGGAGTGGTTACAGATAATTTTTTAAAAAGTAGCTTCTAAGCAACTGTTTTTAAACAGGTTTTTTCATGAAAGTGCAGAAACAAAATACCATCGGGTAAAGATATCGGATCACCATGCCTGAATTTACACATTTCGATCTTGCGCTGCTGAACCCGGCTTTTGACTCCCCGCTGGTGGATGTGCTGACCGAGCTGGAGCACCTGCGCCGCCTGCAACTGGCGGGCACCACGCCAGCGCCGGTGTTTTTTCAGCTCAAGCGCGTTTTCCACATGCTGGAGAGTTTGGGCTCGGCACGCATTGAGGGCAACCACACCACCCTGGCGGACTACGTAGAGAGCTCGCTAGACGGTAGTGCCACTACGGGCGACCACCTGCGGGAAATTGCCAACATAGAGCAAGCCATGGCCTACATCGAGTCCGCCATGGAGCCGGGGGCGGCGATTTCAGAGCATTTCATTCGGGAGTTGCACGCCATAGCCGTGCGCGACCTAGTGCGCGAGGGGGATGCCACACCCGGAGCCTACCGCGCCACGGCAGTGCGCATTGCCCAGTCAAACCACCTGCCGCCAGAGGCGGTGCAAGTGCCGGGCTATATGCAGGAGCTGGTGGCCTTCATCAACCAGACCGACCCACCCAAGTACGACCTGATCAAGGTGGCCTTGGCCCACCACCGCTTTGGCTGGGTGCACCCCTTTGGCAATGGCAATGGGCGCGTGGTGCGGCTGCTGACCTATGCGCTGATGATCAAGTATGGCTTTAACGTCAAGGCCGGTGGCCGGGTGCTCAATCCCACCGCCGTGTTTTGCAGCGACCGGGACCAGTACTACGCCATGCTGTCAACGGCGGACGCTGGCACTCCCGCCGGGCTGGAGCAATGGTGTGTGTATGTGTTGCAAGGGGTTTTGACTGAGCTGAAGAAGGTGGACCAGTTGACCCGCTACGACTACCTGACCCGCCAGATACTGGCCCCAGCGCTCAACTACGCACGCGGTCGAGCACTGATCACCGCACAAGAAGAAGCCGTTTTAGCGGCAGCTATCAAGAAGGGCGTTGTCAAGGCGGCAGACCTGAGCAAGGCCATGCCAGACCTCAACGCAACGCAACGCACGTATCAAATTAAAAGATTGGTGGAGCGAAAGATGCTGCAACCGATTCAGCCTAACTCCCGCCAATACACCATTGGCTTTGACAACAGCTACCTGATGCGCGGCGTGATTCATGCCTTGTCGAGCGAGAGCTTTATTTCGGCACCACTTCAGGGCAAGCCATGAGCACCGTTGGCCAAATAGAAAAACAAACCCAGGCCCGCGTGGTCGCTTTGTTGTACGACCGACTGCACTACACCTACCTGGGCAACTGGATTGACCGCGCTGGCAACGCCAACATCGAGCCCGAGCGGCTGACCACCTAGCTCACCGGCCAGGAGGCTGCGCTCCAGAGCGTCGTATTCTTCAACGGTCAGCGGATCGATGTAGGCAAGCAGTTCTTTGTTGACCGCAATGTCCATGTGGAGACCGAGGCAGGTAATAGCCGGGAGCGCGATTCTGGAAGGTCTCCCGTGGCAGAACCTGTGTCCGCAAGAAGATTTCATCGTAGTTAACCAACTTCTGCTTTGTTTCATGGAAACATGGACAACCAAGTTGCCATTGGCGGCAAGTGCCAGAATCAATGGCATAGTGACAACGGTCGTGGACCAGCGCCCCTCCCATAAACCACACTATTCCATCCCATGTCAGACGACAACCAGATAGAAATTCCTCATTCGTTTGTGGCTTTGTACCTGGACCCCGGGCGCTCAAAGCCCAACGCACCACGCGAACTGATTGCGCAACGCTATGAATTCTGCGAAGACCTTGCCTGCATGCTCACGGAAACAGCCAAAGACCAGTTGTTTGGTTTGGGCATTACCGAAGATGCGGTTTTACAGCGTTGCCTTCAAGGCTTGAATGGTTTTGAATCAGGGGTTAGTGGACCCGAGGCTGTCTGGGTGGTCCGTCGCCTGTCGGAGTTGCTGGACTGGGCGCCTCTAGATTAGTCCTCGGGTCAACCCAAAGTTGAATCCTGGAATATGCTGTTGCCTTGACTGCACAAAGGATTGACATGAAACAATTTTCAACACGCGCGCTTCTGGTGCTGGTGGGCTCCGTATTGGCCTTGGGGCTGCATGCCCAGCAAGTCAGCCCGATACGCATCGGCTCCAAAATCGATACCGAGGGCAAGCTCTTGGGTAATGTGATGGTGCTGGCGCTGGAAGCCAGCGGCATCAAGACCGAAAACCGCGTCTCATTGGGCAATACCAAAGTGGTTCGAACGGCATTGCTTGCCGGTGAGATTGATATGTATCCCGAATACACCGGCAACGGCGCCTTCATGCTGGGCGATGAGGGCAATAAGGCCTGGAAAGACCTGCGGTCAGGTTACGAGCTGGCCAAAAAAATGGACTTTGAACGCAACAAAATTGTCTGGCTGGAGCCCGCCAATGCGAACAACACCTGGGCTATTGCCGTGCGTAAAGATGTGGCAACAGCTAACAAGTTGCGTTCGCTTGATGACGTTTCCCGGTACGTGGCGGGTAACGGAGCATTCAAACTGGCTGCTTCCGCAGAGTTCATGGAGCGCCCGGATGGCTTGCCCGCTTTTCAGTCGGCTTATTCCTTCAAATTGCGTCCTGAACAGACGCTGGTACTGGCCGGGGGTGACACAGCGGCCACGATACGGGCCGCTGCCGAAAAGACTTCAGGCGTGAACGCCGCCATGGCCTACGGCACCGATGGTCCACTGGCGGCCTTAGGCTTGTTGATCATGGAAGACCCCCGAGGCGTGCAGCCGGTGTATGCACCGGCCCCGCTGATTCGTGAAGAGGCCTTGAAGCGGCAACCCAAAATCGCCGAAATCTTGACACCGATTTTCAAGTCGCTGGATGGTCCTACTTTGCAGCAACTCAATGCGCGTATCCAGCTTGAAGGACAGGACCCGAAAAAAGTCGCGGGCGATTACCTGCGTTCCAAGGGCTTTATCAAGTAGCTTGGCGCAGGGCGTGATGTGAGCTTCAATCCCGTTCTGGCGCTGATTAACGTGTTGGGCTTTTGGGCCGCGACGGCCCTTCCGCTGTTACGGGTCGCCCCCAACCGGCTCGTTTCGGGTGACCCGGTCTACCTGGCGGAATTGCTGCAAACACCTTCAAGGGACTTTTTTCCAGCAGGTTGGGTCGTGCTCATCATTGCGGCAATGGCTGCGGCTATTTTTGGGCCTACACGGCGCTGGGTTCATTGGGGCGTAATCGGGATTGCCGCCTTCTGGATGGCGACGCTTGTCTGGCTTGCTGGCCATCATGCCAGCGCCATCGCCTTGACTGAATCCCCACTGGCGCGCACCGCGCTGGGCGCGGGGTTCTGGAGTCTGATCCCCCTGTCCTGGCTTCTGTGTCTGGATGCGGCGGAGCGCTTGCAGATCGGTTTTCTTCCGCGCATGGCGCTGTTAGCGTCGGTTGCCGTCCCTATGGCGAGCGTCGTCGGTCTGGGGTATGGCGATGAACTGTCCATCATGAAGGAATACGCCAACCGAAGCGATGTGTTTGCCAGTGCGGTGCTGCGGCATCTGCAAATTGTGGCCACCGCCATCGTGCCGACCGTGCTGTTGGGCTTGCCTCTGGCTTGGGCTGCGTACCGCCACGCGCGCGTGCATTCGTTGCTGTTTCCATTCCTCAACCTGGTTCAGACCATTCCTTCCATTGCCCTTTTTGGCCTTTTCATGGCGCCCTTGGCATGGATGGCGGCGAGCTACCCTGTGCTCGGTCGCGCGGGTATCCGCGGCGTGGGGCTGGTGCCCGCCGTACTGGCCTTGTTCCTGTATTCCCTCTTGCCTGTTGTGCGATCCGCGGTCGCCGGGCTGCAGCAGGTGCCCGGTGCGGTCAAGACGGCTGCACGCGGCATGGGCATGGGGGCGGGTGCCATTTTCTGGCGGGTGGAAGTGCCGCTGGCCTTGCCCGTTTTGCTCTTGGGGTTGCGTGCCGCGGTGGTGCAGACCATTGGACTTGCTGCGGTGACGGCTCTGGTGGGGGCTGGCGGTCTGGGTTCCCTGATGTTTGAGGGACTCTTCAGCGGAGCTAACGAACTGGTGTTGCTAGGCGTGGTGCCCATTGTGGTGCTGGCGGTGCTGGCGGATGGGGTGTTCAAGGCGCTTTCAGCCGTGTTGAAGGGGCCTGTTGCGTGATTGAGTTCCAGAATATCAGCAAGTCGTATGACGGCATCAAGGCCGTCGATGGTTTGAACCTGACTATTGCGCGCGGGGAGTTTGTGGTGCTGATTGGTCCCTCCGGCTCGGGGAAGACCACGGCCTTGCAGTTGATCAACCGTCTGCTGGACCACGACTCGGGCCGCATTTTGTTCGAAGGCAAGGAGATTTACAGCTTCAACGTTCGCGACTTGCGCAGGCAAATGGGCTATGCGATTCAGTCGGTCGGCCTGTTCCCGCACTGGACTGTTGAGCGCAACATTGCCACCGTGCCTAAACTGTTAGGTTGGGAGCGCAGCCGCATCAACCAGCGGGTGACCGAGTTGCTGACGCTTTTCGCCATGGATCCCGAGATTTTTCGCACGCGCTACCCGCACCAGCTCTCGGGGGGGCAGCAGCAGCGGGTGGGGGTCGCGCGCGCGCTGGCGGCAGACCCGGCAGTGCTGTTGATGGACGAACCTTTTGGCGCACTGGACCCGGTGACGCGAGCCGCCTTGCAGTTGGAGATGAAACGCGTGCACGAGGTCTCGGGCAAGACCATCGTGTTGGTGACCCATGATATTGACGAGGCGCTTCTGTTGGCCAGCAAAGTCGTGGTGCTGGACCGGGGCCGCGTGGTACAGGTCGGCTCGCCGTTGGAGTTGCTGTCGAAGCCCGCTAATGACTTTGTGGCCGATTTCATCGGGCGAGCCGACCGGGGCATCAAGCTCTTGTCCTTGCGTGCCATTGGGCCCTATGTAGGCAGCGCACCAACAGCGCCTGAAGCGCCCACCATCATGATCACCGCCACAGTGCGGGAAGCGGTCTCCTGCATGGCCGTGACCGGAGTGGCGGTGCTGGGCGTGCGCAATAGCGATGGACGCGTGGTTGGCAGCGTGCAGGCTGCTGATTTGTTGTTGCCTGCGCGCCATGGCTGAACCCGACGAAGAGGGACCCGCGCGGACCATCCGCGTGTTGGGTGACCGTCTGGTGTGGGCCGTGGCCCTGCTGCTGGTTTTGGCCTTTTGGCTGCCGCATTCACAGGGGTGGTTTGCGGCGCTGTTTCCGGAGCTGGAGAGGCCGGTTTACCGACAGGAGCCGTTTATTGAATTGCTGTGGCAACACGTCTGGCTGGTGCTGGTCTCCAGCACGTTTTCAGTGGCGGTGGGTATTGCGGCGGGTATTGCGGTCACGCGCCCTGCAGGCCGGGCATTTCGTCCACTGGTGGAAGCCATTGTGTCCATGGGGCAGACCTTTCCGCCCATCGCCGTGCTGGCAGTCGCGGTGCCCGTGGTGGGGTTTGGTGAGCTGCCGGCGCTGATCGCTCTGGCGCTCTACGGGCTTTTGCCGGTCGTGCAGTCCACCATTGCGGGGCTGGAGTCCGTTCCCAGGCCGGTTAACGAGTCGGCCCAGGCAATGGGAATGACGCCCGGCCAGGTACTGTGGCGGGTGCAAATGCCGCTGGCACTCCCTTTGTGGGTGGCAGGCATCCGTACCTCCGTGATCATCAATATCGGTACTGCGGCCATAGCCTCCACAGTGGGCGCGAAAACACTGGGCTCGCCCATTATTGTGGGCCTGAGCGGCTTCAACACCGCGTATGTGATTCAGGGCGCAGTATTGGTAGGCCTCCTGGCAGTGACCGTGGACATGGCTTTTGAGCGGCTGGCCCAGTGGGTCGCCTGGCAGCGGTGAATGTGCCCGCAAGTCTGGCGACTTTTCGGGCACATGGACAGGACTAACGATTGAGTATCAAGCCTTCTTGGCGTAAGCGCTGCACCAGCCTTTACCCGCCACTTGCTTGCCAGCAAACAGCGGGCAGCCACCGGCCGCGTCAGACGCCTTGCCCTGGAACAATGCGCAGCTGTTGCATGCCTGGCCTGCCGCGTACTTGGGGAACTTGACTTTGTCCGCCTTGGTGGCATCTGCGACATAGCCAAGCGCTTTGGCTTGCGGATCAGATTCCAGCAATGCGGCTTGCGCCTGTGCACGGGTGCTCAGCGTGGTAACAGCCAAAATGCCTGCGCTGGCGAGGGATTGAATTACAAAGGTTCTACGATTGGTGGTCATGATGTGGGTCCGACTTGAATCGAGTGCTGCTGGCACCTCGATAGGGCACGCCAAGATAGGCGGATGTCAATTTACATCGAAATACAAGCCCTAGCACGACGCTCTGACTTCGGGTATTGGCTCAGTGGTCGGTTGCATTGGTCTTTTCTTGAATCAATAGTGCCCGTAGCCCCCGTGCAATATGCGCAGGAAGCTATTGAATAAATAGCAAAACCCTGGCTCAGCCAAGCCGTGCGAGCGGGTTGCCTTCATTGGGCTTGTGCGCGTCCATCAGGGTTGCAAGGCGCATGGGGCGGCTTAGCAAAAAACCTTGAATGAAATGGCAGCCGAACTGAAGCATGAAGGTCATCTGGGCATCCGTTTCCACACCCTCGGCAATCACCTGCAGCTTCATGTGCTTTCCAAGATCGAGGATGGTGCGCACGATGGCCCCGTCCTCCAAATTCTGCGGCAGGCCACTGACAAAGGATCGGTCGATCTTCAGCGACGTGATGGGCAGATTTTTCAGGCGCGACAGGGATGAATGTCCCATGCCGAAATCGTCCAGGCTGATCTTGAAACCGCGTTGGCGCAATCGGCGCATCACCGGAATCACTTTATCGGGCTCCTTCATCACCATGCTCTCGGTTAATTCAAGGCACAGACAATGCGATGGAATGCCGCTTGCGTGCGCCACGGCAGTCAACTCGTCCGGCAAACCGGCATTGATAAATTCGGATGCCGCCATGTTGACGTTGAGCTGTAAGTGTTCAAAGCCCGAGGCTTGCAGCAAGGCCAAGTCGCGGCAGGCATGCGCAAGCACCCAGCGCCCAATCTGCACAATCAGGTGACTCTGCTCGGCAATCGGAATGAACACATCGGGGCGGACGACTTCGCCATTGGGCCGACGCCAGCGAATCAGTGCCTCCACGGCGACCATGCGATCTCGGCTGCAATCGAACACGGGCTGGTATTCCAGGAAAAATTCATCGTCGACCAAGGCGCGATGCAACTCGGCTTCCATCGTCAGTTGTTGTGCCATAGACGATTGCTGCACATCCATCGCTTTGGATAGGCTATTTAGAAATCCCAGCGCATTGCGTCCGCCTTGCTTGATGCGGTACATCGCCGCGTCCGAACCCCGTAAAAGTGCCTGAGCGGTACACCCGTTCACCGGAAACATGCTGATGCCCACGCTCGCTGACACCGTCAGCGTGTGCCCTTCAAACTGGAATGGCGTCAGCGCAGCTTGCAAGACACACTCGGCCAGCGTGCGTAGTTGCACGATGGATCCGGTCATGGGTGCCGTCAAGATTGCGAACTCATCACCCCCCAGGCGACCCACATGACAGCCTTTGGGCGCCAGCTTGAGCAGGCGCTGCGCGAATGCATGCAGCACCACATTGCCGGCATCGTGGCCGAATGCATCGTTGATGGGCTTGAAGCGGTCCAGATCGATATACAGCACACCAAATGATGCCTGCGACGCCGTGGCGCCCGTACAGACCGCCTCCAGAAGATAGTGAAAATGCCCCCGGTTGTTCAACCCGGTCAGGTCATCGGTCTGCGCAAGATGGCGGATGTACTCTTGCTGTTTAAGACGCTGGACGGTTTGCGCTATGAGGCTGCCAATCGATGCCGACAAATTGGGCAATTGCGCTTCGCGCTGCCGGAACAAGCTGCTGAAAAATTCCAGCACACCCGGGCTATGGCGCTGGCCGTCAGGCGTGACATACGAGACCGGAAATGCGTAGCCCGATTGCAGACCGCATACCTGCGCGCTCTTGCGGCGCAAGAAGCTAGGGTCATTGGGTGCGTCCTCTACCCAGCTGGCACGTGCACTGGACCAGACTTCACCGATCAGGTCTTCACCCGGCGCCATTGTCATTGAGCAGCTGTCCTGTGTGAACGCCTTGAGAGAATTGTCCGGTGTGTGCCAATAGTGCTTGCACGCGAGTTGGTGTATGCCCATCGAATCTGCTTCCATCGACCAGTAGGCACCCCACTCCCAGCCCAGGTTCTCGCAGACGAGTTGAATCACCTGGCGCACCGCTTCGGTTTCGCTTTGGGTTCCAACGAGGACTTGTGTCGACTCAAAACTGAAGCGCTCCCGCATGGCCGCGTGTTTGGAAGACGTAATGTCCGTCAGCACGCCACTGTGAACCACGGGCATTCCCGCATTGGATGGATTTGCTAATACCGACTTGATGCGCAGCCAGCGCAAACCCTGGACTTCATTGATGATGCGAAATTCGTAATCGATCGGATACCCCGGCGTGTCGCGCCGCGCCAGGGCCGCTATCAACATCAGCATGTCTTCAGGCACGACTTGCGCAAAACACGCTTCAAGTGAAGCGTGCCACCCCACATCGACATCCAGAAATCGCGCGGCCACGCCCGACACCAGCATTTGGGCGGTCCGTCCGTCGAACCACCAGCGACCGAAGGCCGCCGCGTTTTCGATCGCATCTGTTGCGAGTGCCGACCCCATTGAGAGTCGCAGTGTGGGTGCTATGTCCATATTCGGGTAGATTGTTTTGGTGCGCTGCACTGAAAAGGTGCAACATGGCTAGGCCACCCTGAGCACCTTTGTGGGGTGCTGCTGTCGCGTCAGAAACTCAACCAGGGTGTCAACATCGATCTCCTGTATCAACAAGCTGCCTCCATTGGCTTTGATTAACCGGGGCACCAGCTTTCCATGGGCCTGGCCGGCAAAGGGGGACGGCATGATGTGCTGTTCGCTGAACTCGGGCACGGCGTGCAGCGCATCGACCAGCAGTCCAATGGTGTGCATGCCGTAACGCACGATGATGACCTGGCTTCGACCATCCACCGTCGACCGCTTGCCATGAATCAAAAAACCCAGATCGTAGGCCCAGATAAACGGGTGCCGGTGCTCGGAGTGGCTGCTCCGCGGAACCAGCATGCCGATGCGCTCCGGGTGATCGGTCGTGCTGACGTGGGTTATTTCGCTGGCGGGCCTTGCCTCCAGCACATGCTCGGCCGATAGGGCGAAGAGTGTGCCTGCACTGTAAAAAGTGGCAAATTCGTGCCCGCCAGTGGGGTGCGAATCGTCCGCCAAAGCGAAGGTGGCGTGATGCCCTGAGGCGCCCTCCTGCACGGCCCCAAGTTGGGTAAGAACCACCGAGAGCACGTCTTCGCGGTAGCCATCCGTGACCTTGAATTCGCGGTAGCCGCTGGAGATGGAGCAACCTAGTATGGCGTAGTGCCCGTCGCAGACCACGGCGCGGGCGACGCTGCTGCCGTTGGCCAGGGCCAGCAGATCGGCGGGCAGCTCCAGCGTGGTGCCCACTGGCTTGGCTGGGTCCGTGCTGGAGAGAATGTGGGCATTGCGGTCCACATAAAAGGCGGTGACACCGGCCTTGTCTTCCAGAGCCCCGCGCAGCATGGCCAGCAATTCAGGCGACGAATCAAACACAATGCCGATGCCCCCGACCACACGCGTTTCGTCTGCCGGATCACGGATGGCGGCGTGGTAAATGTAGGTGGGCTCGCTGTCATACAGTGGCGATGCCTGGAAGGGCGTGACATGGTAGGACTGCTCGGTGGGCAAGGCCAGTACCTGGTTCAACGTAGCGGTATCCACCGATTGGCCCACTACCCCGTCATCGGCGGCGCCCCCGGACGACGGGCCCGTGCTGGCCAGGATCACTCCGCCCTGGTCGTACACAAAGATGCGGGTGTAGACGGTGTAGAGCTTGTTGATGTATTCCAGGATGCTGGTGATGCGTCGCGCGCTGTCGGCGGTCTGCAGTGGTGCCGCCAGGGCGCTTCGCAACTCGGGCGTGAGCGCCCACCAGCGGCAATCGTCTGTGCGCTCGTACAGGTTGCGGTCCAGCAGGTCTACCAGCAGACGCGACACAAACTCGGCGTGGCTGAGGCTGGACTCCAGCACGGTTTCGTACAGATCGCGGATGGACTGCGAAAACAGCGCACTGCTGCGCGTGCCAGTCTCACTGATCTGCTCAAGAATTGTTTTCAATTTTTTCCGCTCGCCAGGCTGCCCAGCAGTAATCACCTGCCCATTCCAGACCACCCGCTGAATGGTTTCGGTGGCGGTCATGATCTCAAACAGTGGCGGGCTGAAGGAGCTCGCGTGCGATAGCAGACCATTGGCCACGGCTGGATCAAGCTGGGCCAGCGTGTTGCGCACACGGCCGGAAAACGCCAGCTCCACCGGCAGCATGACCTGCCCCTGCCAGCCCAGTGGCCCCCTATAGCCCTGGTAGCCTTCGGCCGCAAAGGTTCGCACCAGGTATTCACGCCCTCCGTACACCATCAGTTGCGGGCTGGCCGTGCGGTTGACCGGCACCACGGCGTCCAGCGCAATCCAGCGGGTGTCGGCGCTGGCAATGACGCGGTTGTGTGCGTCCAGCAGCAGCATGTTGGAGCGTCCTTCGGGGTCGCGGTGCGAGCGGAAGATGCCCGCCATTTCTTCCTCAAAGCCGAAGCACAGGCACAGTACACCGACTACGGCGCCGGTATCCGGGTGCAGCATGCGCCGCGCGTAAATCAATGCTTTGGACTTGCCCGGCCGCAGGTCGGTGAAGCGAAAGGTTTCCACATAGGTGTCGCTCGCCAGAGCCTGGGCAATCAGCGGGTCCACGCTGCCTTCTATCGGTGTGCTTTCGTCAATCTGGACGAGCACATTGCCTGCGGTGTCGAGCAGGATGATCTCGTCGTAGACCGTGTATTTTTTCCGGTAGGCGCGCAAACGCAGCCGGATGGCATCTGGCGCGTCGTGCAGTCCGGCCACGAATGCGCACAGTTCGCGGTCGGTTGCCAGAAATCCGACGTCGGCCGTGCGCTCAAAAAGGTTGCGCACCACGATGTCAATCACGTACTGGGCCTTGGTGCCAATGGCGTCCAGTGCGTTGGACACTTTTTCGCTCACCAGGCTGGAGACCAGCTCCTGCTCCAGCCGATTGAAGCCCGCACGCGTGGCGGCCATGGTGGGCAATATGGTTTTTGCCTCCACCGGGCAGTTCATCTTGGCGGATGACTCAATCATGCGCCACATGAGGTTGAGCTCATGCAAAGACTGCTCGCAGCGAATGACATCGCGCATATAGGGCAAAAAAGTGTCGAGTTGGAGGGGAAAGTCGTTCTGCATGAAGCACCTTCACAGTCTGGGTGAAGGAGCTACGCAACTAGCATGCCATCGCCTTGCAGATCTTGACAGCCGCAGGTTTTATGTGCTATTAAATTAATAGCTGTCTGCGCATATTGCACAAGGGCTACAGGCTGATTTGATCGTGAACCATCTTCTCAATGGTCGCCAGACGGTCCCTGGCGGTTGATGCGCGGGCGCTGCATGACCAGCAGCAGGGGCAGGGCCACCAGCATCATCACGCCAAAAGCCAGAAACAGCCGCTCAAACGCCAGCATGGCGGCTTGCTTGCGCAGCATGCCGTCCATCAGCATCAGGGCTTTCTGGTGCGCTACCTGCGCGCTGAACCCGTGCGACAGCATCAGGTGCTCCAGTTGGCTCAGGCGGTAGGTGGCTGCGTCGGTGAATTGGCCCACGTGGCGCAGCAACTCGCCGCGGTTGGTTTCCTGAAACTGCGAATACAGCGTGGCCGACATGGCAATACCAACCGAGCCGCCCAATTGGCGTAGCAGGCTGTACAGGCCGCTGGCCGGGGCAATCTGCTGGGGCGGCAGGTTGCCCAGTGCCATGTTGTTGAGTGGAATGAATACCAGCCCCAATCCAATGCCGCGCAGCACCATGGGCCAGAAGAAGTCGTCGGTTCCCGATTGAATGGTGAACAAGGAGTGCGCCCACATTGAATACGCAAAAATCAGGGCGCCCGCCACCACAATCAGGCGCAAGTCGAACCTGATTTTTGGCATGAGTTTGCCCATCACCGCCATGGTCACACCCGAGGCAATGGCACCTGGCAGCACCACCATGCCGGTTTCCCACGCGGTGAAGCCCAGCAAGGTCTGCACGTACACGGGGAAGATAAACACTGTGCTGAACAGCGCTGCACCCACCACGAAGCTCAGTACCAGCGACACCGCAAACTGGCTGTTTTTCAGAATGCGCAGATCCACCACCGGATGCGGATGGCGCAGCTCTTGCCATACAAACAGCCCCATGGCGCTGACGCTGGTCACCGCATAGAAAACGATCTCGCGCGAGTCCCACCAGTCGAGCTTGCCGCCGCGCTCCAGCATGGTTTGGAGGCAGCCAATGGCAATGGTCAGCAGCAGCAGGCCGCCAAAGTCCACCTCCTCGGCGCGGCTGCCGAACTTCTGCTCGGGCACGTACATCAGCGCCAGCAGCAGGGAAATGGCGCCCAGTGGAATGTTGATATAAAAAATCCACGGCCACGAGGCTGCATCGGTGATGTAGCCACCCAGCGTGGGCCCGAGCATGGGGCCGGTCATGATGCCCAGGCCAAAGATGGCCATGCCCGTACCCGCCTCTTCGGGCGGAAAGGTTTCAAACAGTGTGGCCTGCGCGGTCGATATCAGCCCACCGCCGCCCAGCCCCTGCACGATGCGCCAGAACACCAGGCCGCCCAGCGTGTCGGCATTGCCGCACATGAAGCTGGAGAACACAAACAGCATGATTGACAGCGCAAAGTAGTTGCGCCGCCCGAACCAGTTGGCCAGCCAGCTGGAGATGGGTAGCACGATGACATTGGCCACCACATAGCCGGTAGACACCCAGGTGATCTCGTCCAGCGTAGCGCCCAGCGAACCCATCATGTGTGGAATGGCCACGTTGACGATGCTGGTGTCCACCAGCTCCAGCACGGCGGCCAGCGTCACCGTGAGCGCAATGATGATGCGGGCGCGGTAAATTTCTTCGGCGGTTTGAACCCGCCGCAGCGAAGGAACGAGCGGTTTCACGCGGGCCTTGGCAGGTTAGCGGGTGGTGATGACCACGGTCACGCTCATGCCGGGGCGCAGCACGCGTGTCGCATCCTCGGACTGCTGGATGCGAATGCGCACCGGCACCCGCTGGATGACTTTGGTGAAGTTGCCGGTGGCGTTGTCGGGTGGCAGCAGCGCAAAGCGGGCGCCGGTGGCCGGGCTGATGGACTCCACTTTGCCTTGCACTTCCAGGCCTGGATACGCATCAATTTCGACACTGGCAGCAGCACCAAGCTTCACATCTTTGAGTTCGGTTTCTTTCAGATTGGCCGTGACCCACAAGTCGGCCAGGGGCACCACGGAGAGCAGGGGCTGGCCGGCTTGCACCAGCTGGCCGGGCTCCACATTTTTGGCGGCCACCACGCCACTGGTGGGGGACACGATGCGTGTGTCGGCCAGTTGGTTTGCCGCCAGGTCGCGCGCGGCACGGGCGGCTTCCACCTTGGCTTGTGCGGCAGTGAGCGCGGCGCTGCTGGCGGTGATCTGGTCACCGGCCGAGTTGGCGCTTTGTTTGCTGGCTTCCACCTGGGCCAAGGCGGCGCGGGCAGCGGCTTGCGCGGCATCCAGCGCTTGGGGCGACATCATCTTTTGGGCCACCAGATCGCGCATGCGTTCCAGATCTTTCTGGGCCTTGTCCGCATTGGCCAGCGCCTGCTCAACGGTCGAGCGCGCCGCGGCTGCGTTGGCGCGGGCGGCAGACACCTGGGCACCGGCCTGGCCGGTTTGCTGGGCACTGCCGGCACCGGCGATGGCCAACGCCAGGTCGGCTTCGGCTTGGGCGAGCCGCGCGCGGTAGTCGCGGTCGTCAATGCGGGCCAAAAGGTCCCCGGCTTTCACGCTCTGGTGTTCCTGCACCACTACCTCGGCCACAAAACCGCCCACGCGGGGCAGCACGGGCACGATGTGCGAGTCCACCTGGGCGTTGTCGGTGCTGATGTGCGAGAGCGCCCAGTACCACTTCCAGCCCATCCAGCCACCAATGGCCAGCACGGTAACCAGCACGATCAGTCGCGCGCGGTTGTTGGGGCGGGCGGCTGGGGCGGCAGGCAACGATGGGGTCGCCGTGAGGGGTGTGGGGGCTTGTGTGGCGTCGCTCATGGGGGAATGTGTGCGTAGAATAAAACAGGCCAGCATTTTGCTGACCGGTTGGTCATTATTATAGGCGGGATGGTGTTATTTGCGAATCGTCAACAAGGAGCCCGGTGAAATAGGTGACAAACCCATTAATGAATCTGTCGCCTGCAGGAACTGAAACCATAGGGGGCTTGGTATGACGCCTGATACAAGCAAAATGCACTTTGGCACCGACGCACACCCGCTGCTTCGGGCACTGCAGATCCGGGTGGATCAACTGCCCCAGTCATCGCTGAACTTCGTTGCCGCTTTGATGGCCGCACGGGATCTGATTCCGCAACCGCTGTGTGACCTCATATTTGGAATGATTGCCGTGCGAAACGGGATTGAAATCGGTCCCGTTCACCAGGCTCTTGCCGCCGCAGTCGCCATGCGAGGCAGCAAAGCACCTTCTACGGCGGCCACCCGCGACGCGAAGTTGGCGCTTATATCTGCGTGTGGTGTCAGCAGACCGGCCGACGTCGCCCTCCGGTTTGTCATTGACCTGCCGGGCCTTGTTCATTCAAGGAGCCATGTTGTGGATCTCCGCCCGCATCATTCGGACGCGGACCGCTCAACTTCCACCAGGCAGTCATAGAACGTGGGACCCCGACCCATATCGGTCAATTTCTGGCTGGTCAGTTCGTTGACGTTGGTGCCATTGAGCCCCAGCTTGCGCCACCAGACGCCCAGGCCGTTCACCACGCCAGCGCGTGCGCGTTGGGACACGATGGCCTTGCAGCGGTACTCCCCGCGCGGGTTGAACACCCGTACGACATCACCCGAAGCAATGCTGCGGGCCAGCGCGTCGGCGGCATGCATCTCCAGAATCGGCTCGCCTTCCATGTTGCGCAGGCTTTTGACGTTGACGAAGGTCGAATTCAGGAAGTTGCGGGCCGGTGGCGAGATCATGGCCAGGGGATAGGTGGCGCTGGTGCCCGGTGCCTCGTGGTTGGGTACATGGCTGGGCAAGCCGTCGAGTCCCTGCGCGGCCAGGCGGGCGCTAAAGAACTCGCAGCGACCGGAGGGGGTGGGGAAGCCTCCCTGGGCAAACGGCGCTTCTGCCTGCGCAATGGTCGCAAAGCCCTGCTTCAGCAGCAGCCCAAAATCCACGGCCGTACCGTAGGCCATCCGGCATAGCGCTTCGTCGTCGTCGGCAAAGCAGGCGTCGGTCAAGCCCATGTGGGCTGCCAGTTCGCGAAAGATCTGGGTGTTGGGCTTGGTCTCACCCTGTGGCGCAATGGCGGGGCGGTTAAGCAGGGCGTCCGTGTGGCCGTAGCTGGAGTGCACATCCCAGTGCTCCAGCTGCGTGGTAGCCGGCAGGATGTAGTCAGCGTAGTCGGCGGTGTCGGTCTGAAAGTGTTCCAGCACCACGGTGAACAGGTCTTCCCGGGCAAAGCCGGTTACCACTTTACTGGACTCGGGCGCGATGGCCACCGGGTTGCTGTTGTAAACAATGAGCGCTTCAATGGCCGGACCAAACCCGGGCGATGCCGGGCGCAGCAGGTCGTTGCCGATGGTGGCCATGTTGATGGTGCGCGGCGTGCGGCCCGCCAGCAAATCAGGACGCTGCAGGGTGGCGTTGTCTACCGGGAATGCGCCTGAACTGGACAGCAGCACACCGCCAGCGCGGTGGCGCCAGGCGCCAATGAGCGCGGGCAGGCTGGCAATGGCGCGCACCGCGTTGCCGCCGCCGTGCACGCGCTGCAGCCCGTAGTTCATGCGGATGGCGGCAGGCTCGCCGCGTTGGCCGCATTCGCCGTAGTCGCGTGCCAGAGACAGGATTTGATCCACCGGAATGCCGCACACTGCGCCGGCGCGCTCGGGCGTCCATTGCAGGGCGCGCTCGCGCAGGGCGTCCCAGCCCAGGGTGTACTTTTCAAGGTAATCGACGTCCAGCCAGCAGTGGGTAATCAGCTGGTGCATCACCGCCAGTGCCAATGCGGAGTCGGTACCCGGCAGCAAGGAGATGTGTTCGTGGCATTTGTCGGCCGTTTCGCTCTTGCGCGGGTCGATGCAGATCAGCTTGGCGCCGTTGCGTTTGGCCACCTGGACATAGCGCCAGAAGTGCAAATTGCTGGCAATGGAATTGCTGCCCCAAATGAGGATGAGTTTGGCTTCGGCAAAAAACTCCACCCGCATGCCGACCTTGCCACCCAGCGTCTGGGTAATGCCCTCGCCACCAGCGGCCGCGCATATGGTGCGGTCCAG
>JAYTRR010000080.1:0-5849 GCA_043746005.1 Burkholderiales bacterium | reverse complement strand
CAGGCTTACCCGCACTCAGCGCCTGCTGGGCCAGGGCCAGGGGCGAGGTTTCGGTGATGGTCAACGTCAGATCGGCGCGCATGCCAGGCGTGGCGCGGTCCAGTAAACCCGCCGGGGTCGACACGAGGGCCATGTGGAAGCTGCGCCACTGCATTAGTACCACGCGGCCCTTTTGCCGGGCCAGGCGCGTGGTAGCTTCGGGCTCTTGCTGCAGCACATGGTTAAGCAGGAGAACGACGCGGTTTTGCACTTCGTCTACCACCCAAGGGGGCGGTTGCAGCGTGGCGCTTGCACGGGTGAAAAGGTTTTCGAGCAAAGAAAAGGGGGACTGTGTTGCCATAGTCCCCCATTATCCGGGATAGTTCCTTGACCCCAAGACGCAAGCGTCCTTGACCAATCGCTATTGCAGGGCTTGTACCCCGGCAACCAGCCAGCCGCTGGCACCGCTTTTCGGTTTGGTCATGTTCCAAACCTCGCGGAACGGGCTAGGGCCGGCAGACGGCTGTTCACGGATCATGCCGGAGAACTCGACGCTGGCCATGTATTCGTCCGCCTGCTCTTCGATGCCCAACAGATGCGCCTCAATCATTACCACTTCGGTGTGGTTGGGGCTGGTGCCGGTGTGGGATTCACGCTCGGCCAACTGGGACTTGATCTCGGTCAGCATGGCGTCGGTCATCATGGCGCGCAAGGAAGGGATGTCCGATGTATCCCATGCGGCCTGCAGTGTCACGAAATTAGCCTTGGCAGCCTTGAGGAAGCCTTCGCTGTCAAATCCAGCAGGAACACCCCAAGCCTGCGAACCGGTCAACGCAGAGCCGATCATCGATCCAGAGTTGGCAGGGGGCGCCTCAAATGCCATGCTGCTGCGCTCCCAAGGCCGGGCTGACGCATCGTTACCCACATTCTCTGGACGGTACGGTTTGGAGTCGGCCACCGGCAGATTGCCTGCACCTTGAAAGGCGAAGGGGCTTGCCTGCGCGGACGATTGCGCCGCGCGCCGGCGCATGAACCAGCCGACAGCCACCATGACCACCATCGCCAGTGCGGCAAACATCAATATCTGCCCCATGCCCTCGCCCATTCCCAGAGAGTGCGCCAACCAGGCCAGACCCAGCCCAGCCGCCAAGCCGCCAAGCATGGCGCCCCAAGGCCGCTTCGGCGCCACGGCGGGCGCAGCGGCAGGAGCCGGTTTGGCCGCCGCATTGGTCACACCCTGCGCCGGTGCTGCAGGGGTGGCCTGACGTTGGGTCACATTAGAGGATTGCTTGCCAAACGACCCACCGCCGCCCAGCCGCTTTGCGGCCTCCGCATTGATTCCGGAAAGAGCGAGAACAGCCGCCAGTGCAAAAGTCCAAATTTTCATGATGTCTCCAATGGAGCTTGTTATATGAGGCAAAAACTGCGAATCGCAAGCCTCAGGACTTGATTCCAACATGCAATGCGACCAGCCCACCCGTCAGGTTGTGATAATCCACATGTCCGAATCCACCTATGTGCATCATGGACTTTAATTCCTGCTGTCCGGGATGCATGCGGATGGACTCAGCCAAGTAACGGTAGCTGGCGTCATCGCCCGCCACCAGCTTGCCCAATCGTGGCAAGACCTTGAATGAATACCAATCGTAAATTTTCTCCAGCGGCGGCGCCACCTTGGAGAACTCCAGCACCAGCAACTTGCCACCGGGCTTCAGAACCCGGTTCATCTCCGCCAGTGCCACGTCCTTGTGGGTCATGTTGCGCAGGCCGAAGGCCACGCTCACGACATTGAAGTAGTTGTCGGGAAAGGGCAGCTTTTCGGCATCGCACACCAGCGTGGGCAAGGCCACTCCCGCATCGAGCAGGCGGTTGCGCCCCGTGCGCAGCATGGCTTCATTGATGTCGGTGTGCACCACCTGCCCCGTCTTGCCCACTTTTTTGGAAAATGCCAGTGCCAGATCGCCGGTACCCCCGGCAATGTCCAGCGCACGGTCACCCTCCTTGAGGTTGGCCACCATGACGGTGTAGGCCTTCCAGGCACGGTGCATGCCCATCGACATGAGGTCGTTCATCAAATCGTACTTGGGTGCGACCGAGTCAAAAACGCCACGCACATGGCGGGCTTTCTCGGACTCATCGACCGACTGGAAACCAAAATGGGTGGATTTCATGAGAATATCTTAATCAAATTGGGCTCTAGCCCTCGTCAATACTGCGCAAGCAGCTACAAAATAAATAGCAAAAACCACTCAATGGCTGGCGCACCCGGAGGCCGCTTTGGGCACCATGGGCGCATCACGCTCCACATCGGCCGCCTTGAGACGGTCGGTGTAATCCTGCCACAACCTGTCTTGCTGGGACCCCAGAAAATACAGGTAATCCCACGAAAAAATACCGGATTCGTGCCCGTCCGAAAAGCGGGGCTGCACGGCATAGTTGCCCACGGGGTCCAGCGTTTCCAGGCCGACGTCGCGTTTGCCCGTCTGCAGAATCTCTTGTCCGGGTCCATGACCCTGCACTTCGGCCGATGGCGAGTACACACGCATCAGCTCGAACGGAATGCGGAACGCCTCGCCGTCCGAAAAATGAATCTCCAGCACCCGCGACTGGCTGTGGACCGTAATACCCTGAGGCGTCGGTGCGCCTGTTGTCAAACCTGCCATAAAACGTCCTTTCTGCGGTGCTTACACCAGCACCCGTTCAATGCCACCGGCATTGGCCGTCTGCACATACTGCGGCAACCAATCCTTACCCAGGATCTGGTTGGCCATTTCGACCACTATGTAATCGGCCTCCAGCAGCCCATTGTTGAGGTCATTGCCGTAGCGGGTCAAGCCCTGCAGGCAACTGGGGCAGCTGGTCAGGATCTTGACGTTACCGGTCTCGCCCACGGAGCCCGATGCACGCAGTGCCGCCTCACCCTTGCGGATTTCCTCTTCCTTGCGAAAGCGCACCTGCGTGGCAATGTCAGGCCGGGTCACGCCCAGCGTGCCCGATTCCCCACAGCAACGCTCGCTCTTCAGCACGTTGTCGCCAATCAGCGCCTTGACCGTTTTCATGGAGTCGCCCAGCTTCATTGGGTTGTGACAAGGCTCGTGGTACAGAAAACCGGGCTGGCCTGCAGGCAAGGTAATGCCTTTTTCGAGCAGGTATTCGTGGATGTCGATGATGCGGCTGTCCGGAAATATCTTGCCGAACTCGTAGCCCTGCAACTGGTCGTAGCAGGTTCCGCAGCTCACCACCACCGTCTTGATGTCCAGGTAGTTCAGCGTGTTGGCCACGCGGTGGAACAGCACCCGGTTGTCGGTGATCATCTTCTCGGCCTTGTCGAACTGGCCCGAGCCGCGCTGAGGGTAGCCACAGCACAGATACCCCGGTGGCAGCACGGTTTGCACGCCCGCGTGCCACAGCATGGCCTGGGTGGCCAGACCCACCTGGCTGAACAGGCGCTCGGAGCCGCAACCGGGGAAGTAAAACACCGCCTCGGTCTCCGCCGTGGTGGTCTTGGGGTTGCGGATGATGGGCACGTAGTCGCCATCTTCAATATCCAGCAAGGCCCGTGCGGTCTTCTTGGGCAGGCCGCCCGGCATCTTCTTGTTGATGAAGTGAATCACCTGCTCTTTGATCGGAGCGGCACCCACCGTGGCGGGGGGCCTGGCGGTCTGCTTTTTGGCAAACACCCGCAGCACATCGTTGGCCAGACGCTGTGCCTTGAAGCCCACGCCCACCATGGCGGTGCGCATGAGTTTGATGGTCTCGGGGTTGGTGGCGTTCAGGAAGAACATGGCCGCTGCATTGCCCGGGCGGAACGACTTCTTGCCCATCTTGCGCAACAGGTTGCGCATGTTCATGGTCACCTCGCCGAAATCAATATTCACCGGGCACGGCGACAGGCATTTGTGGCACACCGTGCAGTGGTCGGCCACGTCTTCAAACTCTTCCCAATGCCGGATGCTGATGCCGCGGCGGGTCTGCTCCTCGTACAAAAAAGCTTCCACCAGCAGCGAGGTAGCCAGAATTTTGTCGCGCGGGCTGTACAGCAGGTTGGCGCGCGGTACGTGGGTGGAACACACCGGCTTGCACTTGCCGCAGCGCAGGCAGTCTTTGACACTGTCGGCGATGGCGCCAATGTCGCTCTGCTGCATGATCAGCGACTCGTGGCCCATCAGTCCAAACGACGGCGTGTAGGCGTTGGTCAAGTCGGCGTGGATTTTAGGAAAATTGCCATGCAGCCCACGTCCTGGTTGCGCAGGCTGCTCCCAATTTCGTAGCAACTTGCCTTTGTTGAAGCGCCCTTCCGGGTCCACTTTGGCTTTGTACTCGGTAAACGGACGCAGCTCTTCATCGCTGAGAAACTCCATCTTGGTGATACCAATGCCGTGTTCGCCCGAGATCACACCGTCCAGCGAACGCGCCAGCGCCATGATGCGCTTGACCGCACCGTGGGCGGCCTGAAGCATGTCGTAGTCGTCGCTGTTGACCGGAATATTGGTGTGCACATTGCCGTCACCGGCGTGCATGTGCAAGGCCACCCAGACCCGGCCTTTGAGGACACGCTGGTGAATGGCCGTGCACTCGGCGAGGATGGCCTCGAAGGCACCCCCGGTAAAGAGGCCCTGTAGCGGGGCGCGCAACTGGGTTTTCCAGCTAGCACGCAAGGTGTGGTCCTGCAACTGCGCAAAGAGGCCTTCCACGCCGTTCACGCCATCGAGCCAACCCTGCCACTGGGTACGCACCTGCCTGATCAAGGCCAGGGCTTGCGCCACACGGTCTTCCAGCAACTCGGCCGAGGGGACGTCGTTGGCATCGTCGGTCTTGCCCAGGGGCAGGTTGCCGCTCTGGAAAAATTCAGCCAGGGCTTCGCACAGCGCCAGCTTGTTGCGCAGGCTCAACTCAATGTTGATGCGCTCGATGCCGTCGGTGTATTCCGCCATGCGGGGCAGCGGGATGACCACGTCTTCATTGATCTTGAAGGCGTTGGTGTGCTTGCTGATGGCCGCCGTTTTCTTGCGGTCCAGCCAGAACTTTTTGCGCGCCTCGGGGCTGGTGGCCACAAAGCCTTCGCCACTGCGCGAATTGGCGATGCGCACCACTTCCGAAGTGGCGCGGGCCACGGCGTCGGCGTCATCGCCGGCAATGTCTCCAAACAATACCATCTTGGGCAGGCCACCGCGCTTGCTCTTGGTGGCATAGCCCACAGCCTTGAGGTAGCGGTCGTCCAGATGCTCCAGGCCCGCCAGCAACACGCCGGAGCGTTTCTGCTCGGCAAACATGAAGTCCTTGATTTCAACAATGCTGGGCACGGCGTCGCGGGCATTGCCAAAGAATTCCAGACACACCGTGCGGGTATGGCTGGGCATGCGGTGGACCACCCAGCGCGCGCTGGTGATCAGGCCGTCACAGCCCTCTTTTTGAATGCCCGGCAGGCCGCTCAAAAACTTGTCGGTGACATCCTTTCCCAAACCTTCTTTGCGGAAGGTTTTTCCAGGGATATCTAGGCGCTCGGAACGAATTTTGGTCTTGCCATCGGCCTTGAAATATTGCAGATCAAAACTGGCCACCTCCACGTCATGAATCTTGCCCATGTTGTGCCCCACCCGGGTCACTTCCAGCCATTCCGCCTGCGGGGTCACCATGCGCCATGACACCAGGTTGTCCAGCGCCGTGCCCCACAGCACGGCCTTCTTGCCGCCCGCATTCATGGCAATGTTGCCGCCAATGCAGGAGGCCTCAGCCGAAGTGGGGTCCACCGCAAACACATAACCACCGCGCTCGGCGGCGTCGGCCACGCGCTGCGTGACCACGCCGGCTTCGGTCCAGACCGTAGCCACTTCCCGGTCCATGCCGGGCAGCACCCGCATCTCTACCTC
>JAYTRR010000079.1:0-5862 GCA_043746005.1 Burkholderiales bacterium | reverse complement strand
GCCTTGCTGAAGGCTTCCTGGGCTGAAAACCGCGTCGCAAGGTAGCTGACGCCGCGATCAGGCCAGCGGGCACTGCGTGTTTTCCAGGTGGCCAGCTCGCCATCGCTGAGGATTCTTCGGGCAAAGCGCTCGCCGTTGCGCTCCAGGCTGGCACGTATCCGGCGTATGTCACAAATATCGGTACCGATACCGAAAATCATCACGTGCTGGTCAGGGAATATGCGGCATCAATGCAGCGTAAATAATCTTTGACTGTTGCCACATAACCCAATTCAAGTGCGTCTGCGATCAATGCATGGCCGATGGACACTTCCTGAATCCCGGGCACGGCCGCTAGGAATTCGATGAGGTTGTCGCGGTTCAGGTCGTGGCCGGCGTTGATGCCCAGATTGAGCGCAGCAGCGGCCAGTGCCGCGTGGGTGAAGTGGCTCAGGGCCTCGCTTCTTTCGGGACCGGCAAATGCCCGTGCATAGGTTTCGGTATAGAACTCAACGCGGTCAGCACCAGCCAGTTTGGCACCGGCCATCGCGCTGGGGAGCGGGTCCATGAACAGGCTGACGCGCACGCCGCGGTCATGCGCCTGCTCGATAAGCGGCCGCAGGCGATCGGTATCTTCCGGGAAACTCCAGCCATGGTCGCTCGTGAACTGGTCTTCACTATCGGGCACAAACGTGCACTGGTGCAGCGGCAGGCCGCGCGCAGTCAGGTCGCGCACAAAATGCATGAGGTTCTGGAAAGGGTTGCCCTCGATGTTGAACTCGCGGTCCGGCCAGTCTTTCATCATGGCTGCGATTTCATAGACATCGTCGCCGCGGATGTGGCGCTCATCCGGCCTCGGATGCACTGTGATGCCGTGGGCACCAGCCTCCAGGCACAGGCGCGCGGCGCGCACGACATCCGGAATCCCGAGATGGCGGGTGTTGCGCAGCAAGGCAACCTTGTTGACGTTGACCGATAACGCGGTGCCGCTGTGGGTAAAGGGGAAGGAGTGATCTGGAGTTGTCATGGTTACAGGGCTTGCAAATCCATCATCATCTGACGGGTTTTAAGGACTTTGACGTCGCAATGGTAGTGCAGCAGGCTGCGCAATTGCGCTTTGAGGGCCGGAAGGTTGTTAACGCAGGCATGCATGGTTTCGATGAAAGGCGAGTCACCGTCAAGCGCCAGCTGCAGTGCGCGCCACTGACAGCCGCTCAGGCTGCTTCTGTCGTCATCATGCGCTTCGCGCAGGCCGGCTTCGGCCAGCAACACATACTGCGCGTCGTCATCCAGCGCCGACAGGGTGGCGGTTTGCGCATCCAGCAGGGGTAGCAGCCCGATGTCACGCAGCAGGCGCAGCTCAAAGGCACGCAGCGCCACTTGCAGCGTGTCTATGGCCTGGTTGGCAAGCAGTTGCACTGTGGCAGCATAGGCATCAAACAGCGCAGGGTGCGGATCATCGCGCGCCAGCAGCCGCATCAGCAGCTCGTTGAGGTAATAACCAGACAACAAAGCATCGCCCGTCGGCATGACATGGCCACCCTGCCACTCGGCGCTTTTAAGCATACGGATTTCGGCATCGCCGCCAAACGCGACATGCAGCGGTTGCAACGGCAGCAGAATCGGTCGGAAATTCGAGGTCGGCTTTTTAGCACCACGGGCAATCAGCGCCACCCGCCCATAGGTACGGGTAAAGACCTCCAGGATCAGGCTGGACTCGCTCCAGTCGTAGCGGTGCAGGACGTACGCGGGCTCTTCAGAGATGCGTTTGGTGGCCACTACTCAATAGGTCACTCATACCCGAACGAGCGGACGCGCGCTGCGTCATCGGCCCAACCAGAGCGCACTTTCACCCACAGTTCGATGAACACCTTGGCGTCGGCCAGCTTCTCCAGCTCGACACGGGTTTCCATGCCAATGCGCTTGATGCGCTCTCCCTTGTCACCAATGACCATGGCCTTGTGTGTGTCGCGCTCCACCACGATGGTGGCCGCAATGCGCAGCAGGCGCTTCTGGCCTTTGCGCTGCGGCGGCTCTTCTTCAAACTTGTCGATGACCACGGTGGAGGTGTAGGGCAGCTCATCGCCCGTCAGGCGAAACAGCTTCTCGCGCACCAGTTCACTGGCGAGAAACTTTTCACTGCGGTCGGTCAGCTCATCCTCGGCATACCACCAGGCTTGCTCTGGCAGGTATTTCTCACAGACGCCAAGCAGACGCTCCACATCTTTGGCATTGGTGGCCGACATCGGAATATATTCGGCAAAATTGTGTTTGCCTTGCATGGTCTGCAGCCAGGGCGCAATGTCGCCTCGGCGATGGATGTTGTCAAACTTGTTGGCAATCAACAGCGTGGGAATGTCTTTGCCCAGCAAGGCTAGCACGCGCGCATCGGCGGGGGTGAAGCTACCCGCCTCCACCACAAACAGGATCAAATCCACGTCCGCCACTGCGCCCTGCACCGTCTTGTTGAGCGACTTGTTGAGCGCATTGGCGTGCAGGGTCTGGAAACCCGGCGTGTCCACAAACACAAACTGGGTCGCACCCCGGGTGTGCATGCCGGTAATGCGGTGGCGCGTGGTCTGGGCCTTGCGCGAGGTGATGCTGATTTTTTGCCCCACCAGCGCGTTGAGCAAGGTGGACTTGCCCACGTTGGGCTTACCCACAATGGCCACCAGACCGCAACGCTGGCTATCCGACGCCGTACCGGGCTGCGCCAGCTTGGGCGTATTTTTCAGCAAGCCCTCCAGCATCGAGTCCAGATCAGTTTGAGGGTCATCTTTGCCGTTAGCCCCTGTGGAATCTGCGTTAGCAGCTATATTTTTAGGAGCAGTCATAATTTTATTTTTGCCTTGATTGTTTGCAGCATTGCGGTCGCTGCGGCCTGTTCGCCGGACCGGCGTGACACGCCAATGCCGCGCTCCGACAGCCGCAGTTCAGGTATTTCGCATTCCACGTCAAAGGTTTGCTTGTGCGCAGCGCCCATGGTCCCCACCACCTTGTAGAACGGGAGCTTCATTTTGCGACCCTGTAGCCACTCTTGCAACTCGGTTTTGGGGTCTTTTCCAATGGCATCCATCTGGGGGTTGATCTCCACCGCTTTGAACAGCCGGTGAACCAGCGCCTGCGCCGTGGCAAACCCGGCGTCCAGATAGACCGCCCCAATAATGGCTTCCAGCGTGTCAGCCAGAATGGATGGCCGCTTCTGACCACCGGAACGGACCTCGCCCTCACCCAGGCGCATGACATCGGGCAAACACAGTTCTACAGCAAGTTGGTGAAGGGTTTCCTGCTTGACCAGATTGGCGCGTACCCGGGACAGATCGCCCTCCGGCAACGACCCCAGTCGGGCATATAAAAGATCCGACACCGCCAAATTGAGGACTGAATCGCCCAGAAACTCCAGGCGCTCGTAATGGTCGCTTGAAAAGCTCCGGTGGGTCAGCGCCTGGGTCAGCAGGGAAACATTGGAAAATTGATGTTGCAAACGCTGCTGCAACTCTGCCAGACCAGTTGCCACCTTACTTGGATCGACCGGCGTATTTGAGCGTCAGCCAGGCAGGACCGGTCAAATGGATTTCGCGCTCGTAGTCAAAGCTCACCACCACCTTGTCGCCTTCTTTGGTGACCGTGATGTCTTTGCCACTGATGGACTTGATGTCATCAATCGCTGCGGCCTTGTCAAAAAGCGAACGGATTTCTGCAACGGATCCGCCCTCTGTCGCCTTGTTGACGGCTTTTTTCACGGCCTGGTATTCCACAAACGTCGGGAATATCTGTGCCGCGACAACGCCGCCCATGGCCAGCACTGCGCCGACAAAAATCAGACCAATGAAAGAGATACCGCGCTGTGTGAACTTGCGTTGCACTGTCATGTTTTTTCCCTTGTCAATCAAAAGACCCAATACGCTTGGGGTTGCCAAAGTTCATCCAGACAAAGAAGGCTTTGCCAACGATGTTGCGCTCGGGCACAAACCCCCAATACCGGGAGTCCAGCGAATTATCGCGATTGTCACCCATCATGAAATAGTGCCCTTCAGGCACTTTGCAGGTCACGCCTTCGACGGTATAACTGCAGCCTCCCCGGCCCGAGAAATTATCCGCGCCCGGCACGAAAGCGGGACGATCATCGTCATTGAGCAAGCGGTGTTTTTTGTTACCCAATGTTTCTTCGAACTGCTTGAAGTAGCGCATGGCTTCTTCGTCAAAGAACTCCGGCACAGTCGTTGTCACCACAGCCTGGCCATTGATAGTCAATCGCTTGTTCAGATACGCGACCGTATCGCCCGGCACACCAACAACCCGCTTGATGTAATCGAGGCTCGGTTTGGGCGGGTAGCGAAACACCATCACGTCACCGCGCTGGGGCTTATTGCCCTCGGTAATTTTGGTGTTGATGACCGGCAGGCGCAGACCGTAAGTGAACTTGTTAACCAGAATCAGGTCGCCTACCAGCAGGGTCGGAATCATGGAACCCGATGGAATCTTGAAGGGCTCAAACAAGAATGAGCGCAGAAAGAACACCGCAATGATGACGGGGAACAGTCCAGCGGTCCAATCCAGCCACCAGGGCTGCATCAGCAAACGGACTTTGGCCTCTGCGATGTTTCCATCCACCTGGCTGATGCCCATCTTGCCCAGGTCTTCGCGTCGTTTGAGGTCGTTGCTTTCCAGCGCGGCTGCGGCACTTTGGCGTTGCGGTGCAAAGTAGAAGCGCTCCGCCAGCCAGTAGACGCCGGTAACCATTGTTGCCAGAAACAAAAGGAGCGCGAAGTTACCCTCGACCAGGCCGAAGTACCACGAACCAGCGTAGAGGGCGAATGCAGCCAGAATGGCGGACGTAAGGACTTGCATTAATCTTCGACCTGCAAAATGGCCAGGAAGGCCTCTTGTGGAACTTCCACGGAACCGATTTGCTTCATGCGTTTTTTGCCTGCTTTTTGCTTTTCAAGGAGTTTCTTCTTGCGCGAAATATCGCCGCCATAACACTTGGCCAGCACGTTCTTGCGAAGGGCTTTGATTGTCTCACGCGAAATAATGGTGGCACCAATGGCCGCCTGGATGGCAACGTCATACATCTGGCGGCTGATGATCTCGCGCATCTTCGCCACCACGGCGCGGCCGCGGTACAGCGACTGGCTTCGGTGAACAATGACGGACAAGGCATCTACTTTTTCGCCATTCAGCAGAATGTCGATCTTCACGACATCAGAAGCCCTGAATTCCTTGAACTCATAGTCCATCGACGCGTAGCCACGGCTCACACTTTTAAGCTTGTCGAAAAAGTCCAGCACGATCTCGGCCAGCGGCAGTTCATAGGTCAACATCACCTGGCGGCCGTGATAGGCCATATTGAGCTGCACACCGCGCTTCTGGTTCGCCAGCGTCATCACCGGGCCCACATAGTCTTGCGGCATGTACAGATGCACGGTGACGATGGGCTCGCGGATCTCGCGAATCTGGCCCAGGTCGGGCATCTTGCTCGGGTTCTCGACCAGGTTCACGCTGCCGTCGTTCAGCTCAACCTGGTAGACCACGCTGGGCGCGGTGGTGATCAGGTCCTGGTCGAACTCACGTTCCAGCCGCTCTTGCACGATCTCCATGTGCAGCAGGCCCAGAAAGCCGCAGCGAAAGCCAAAGCCCAAGGCTTGCGACACCTCGGGCTCGTATCGCAGCGAGCTGTCGTTGAGCTTGAGTTTCTCCAGCGCATCACGCAGTTGGTCGTATTCACTGGCCTCGGTCGGGTAGAGGCCGGCAAACACTTGCGGCTGGATCTCTTTGAACCCGGGCAAGGCCTGGGTCGCCGGGCCGGCGTTGTTGGGCAGCTTTTTTTCCAGCGTGACGGTGTCGCCCACTTTGGCCGCTTGCAGCTCTTTGATGCCGGCG
>JAYTRR010000078.1:0-5909 GCA_043746005.1 Burkholderiales bacterium | reverse complement strand
ACGCGCTGGCCGCCCATTTTCTGGCAGCACCTTCACTGCACGCCATTGCCATGCTGGAAGATGAGCTGCCCGTGGCCATCATCAACCGCGCGCAGTTCATGAACGAATACAGCAAGCTTTACTACCGTGAAGTGTGGGGTCGAAGGTCCTGCTCGGTAAACGCCAATTTCAGACCACGATTGATAGAGCGCGACCATAGCGTGGACGAACTGGTGGGTATTCTGACTTCAGAAGACCAGCGCTATTTGAGCGACGGTTTTATCGTGACCGAAAATGGCCGGTATGTGGGTCTGGGTACCGGAGATCAGTTGGTGCGTTCCGTCACCGAGACACGCATTGAAGCAGCCCGTCATGCCAATCCGCTCACCTTTCTGCCAGGCAACATTCCCATCAGCCAGCACATGGAGCGATTGCTCAAAAAGGAGGTGCGGTTCGTTGCCTGCTACGCAGACCTCAACAATTTCAAGCCCTTTAACGATTACTACGGATACTGGCGTGGCGATGAAATGATTCGCCTGATTGCCCAGGTCTGCATGGAGCATTGCGATTCCCAGCTCGACTTTTTGGGCCATGTCGGAGGGGATGACTTCATCCTCCTGTTCCAGAGCCCCGACTGGCGCATACGCTGTAAGCGGATTGTTTTGGACTTCAACACCCGGGCCATGGGCATGTATGACGAGGCCGTACGGGCAGTGGGCGGCATTGAGGCGGAGGATCGCCATGGCGTGCACCGGTTCTTTCCATTCACCACAGTGTCTATCGGTGCGGTGGCGATTGATGGTAGCCGGTTCTCACGAGCGGAAGATGTTGCAAACCTGGCAGCGCTTGCCAAGCACGACGCAAAGCAGGCCGGAGCTGGCGTGTTTGAGCGCCAGGTCTAGTCACCCATGATGCTCAGCGCCCACGGGGTTCTTTGCCAGGCCAGCGCCTCTTCGCGCAGCAGGTAGGCAGACTGCGGAAACGCATCGGACCACCCGCGTCGGCAGCGCAGCTGCAGATTGCGAACCGAAGGATCCAGGCGCTCAATTGACATGCCATTGAGGTCGGGGTCGCGCCGGGCATGGCACAGAATAACAGCAAGCCGAAGGGTCAGCAGCTGGGTCACCAGGTCATCATCTTCCAGCGCAGCTTCCAGTTTGCGTAACTTGCCGCGGTGCCCCAGAACCAACAGACTGAGGCGGTGCATTTCTGAGAGCGAAAACCCCAACGCATCCGCATTGTCCAGAATATAGGCACCATGCTTGTGGTAATCGCTGTGGGAAATATGGCTGCCAATCTCGTGCAATTGCGCAGCCCAGGTCAATTTGCGCAACAGGCGGTCGTGTTCAGGGTGCCTCCCATTGGGCTGTTCGGCCATCAGCTTTCCGAACAGTTGCGTGGCTACGCGGCCTACGCGCTCACCGTGGGTCGTATCAACCCCGAATTTACTCGCCAGGCGTCGCACGGTTTTGGCCCGCAAGTCGTCTTCGGTGTTGGCAGTTCCCAGCAAATCGCAAATCAGGCCATGGCGCAGACCGCCTGCAGCGTGTTGCATGGAATGGATGCCCAGCAAGCTGAAAATGGCACGCATGACACTGACACCGCCACCAATGATGGCCTTGCGGTCTTCGCGCATGCCTGCCAGCCGCAGGCGGTCCACGCTTTGGGCTGAGACCAGTTTGTCAAGCAGCCAGTCCAGTCCCTCCTGCGTGACGATTCCCGCTGGCCAGCCCGCGGCGACCAGCACATCGCCAATGGCACCCACCGTGCCTGCAGAGCCATAGGCTATGTCCCAACGATCGGGTCTATACGCTTCCAGGGCCTCGTCGAGGACGGCTTTGGCTGCAATTTCGGCAATTTCAAAGGATTTTTTGGACAGATTTCCATCCGGGAAATAGCGCTTGGACCACGCAATACTGCCAACCCGAAACGATTCCATGACATGGGGCGTCAGGCCTTCGCCCAGAATCAGCTCGGTGGAGCGGCCGCCTACGTCTATAACCAGACGCCGCTCGCCCGATTGCGGCAGCATGTGGGCAACCCCCTGGTAAATCAGGCGTGCTTCTTCCCGGCCCGATATCACGTTGATCGGGAAGCCCAGAACCTCGTGGGCACGCAGCAAAAACTCATCGCGGTTACGCGCCTCGCGCAGGGTTTGCGTGGCCACGGCGCGGACTTCACTGGGCTTGAAGCCGGCCAGTCGTTCCCCAAAGCGCGCCAGACAGTCCCAGCCACTTTGCATGGCCTCGGGCGTCAGATTGCGGTCTTCGTCGAGCCCGCCGCCCTGGCGTACGGTCTCTTTCAGATACTCCGTGCGCTGAAAGTCGCCGTGTTCTACCCGCCCGATTTCGAGGCGAAAGCTGTTGGACCCCAAGTCCACGGCAGCGAGGCGAATTCCGTTTTGCATCGGTGTGTTCTGGTAAGAGTGACAGGTCGGGCGAGAGCATAGCACCGGGCCATGTGACGCCCCTGTTTTTTTGCAGGGTTTACCCGACCAGACGGCCGTCGGGGGAGATCATGCTCTGCGTGACATAGGCGGCGCGGCGCCCCTTGGGGTCCGGCGAAATGCGAAATCCTCCCAGATCCACGGTGCTGCGGCGTTGAAAAGCCTGCAGCGCACTGAGGCGGGTGAGGGGGCCATCAACGCCTTGCAGCACTTCGTAGGTGTAACGCGCGGCAATGTAGCCCGCCAGACTCTGCGGCGTTGGCGGCTCGTCGAACAGGCGGCCCAGTGTCTCCCGGTAAGCTTTCACGACGGGCAGGCTGGAGTTCACCATGGGCACGACCTGAGTGGCAATCACCGGGGTGAGCCGCGTCACGCCCATTTGCTGAATGCTCTGCAGGTTTACGTCGGACATGGCAATGATGTAGCGCTGTGTTGACTGTTTTTCGATACCCTGGGTAAACCGCAAGAGCTCAGGGGTTCCGCCGACAAACAGCAGGACGCGGGGGCTCTCGGCGGTGAGGGACTTGCCCACCGACTGCAAGTCGGCGGCCGGGTTGTAAGACGTGAACGGAAGCTTGAGCGTTCTGGCGATTTGCTCCAGACCCTCACGGTAGGCCGCATGTTCTGCAACTGAACCGTACACCGCACCAACATGTGTCACCCCCATGACCGACAGGGATTTGATGGCATGGGCGATTTGGTCCTGGCGCGACGCGAAGATCGGAAAGGTGTTGGGGGCTGCATCCGCATTCACGTTCTGCAGCCAGGGCGCAACGTGGGCCAGGTCGGGCAACTCGCGGCCCAGCATGCCTGTCAGCTGCGATGCCGCCCGGTCGCCCACACTGCCGAAGAGGGCAATGCATTGGCTCTGGGCTTTCAGGCTTTCCGCTGCCGCGCGCAGGCTGGCTGCGCTACCGTCCACCTCAATGACCAGGTGGTTGACGGATTTTCCGAGCAGCCCGCCCCGGGCGTTGATGTCCTGCCAGGCGGCCCGAGAGCCCACCAGGAAGTCTTTGGATACATCAATTTGACTTACCGACATGTCGGCGATCTGCGCTACGGTGAATTGGCGGGATAGGGAGCTGGGTTTCGACGGCTGCGCCCAAATCGGGCTGGCACCTGCGACGGACATCGTGGCCAAAGCACCCATCAAAAGACGGCGTTTTGGGTTCTGGGGAAAAGGCATGGATTACGGCTCAAGGGTATTGAGCAAATGGAAACGCAAAGAGAAAGCTGAAATGCTATAAATTTGATAGCTGCTTGCGCAGTATACACGCGGGCTAGATGCCAATTTCATTAAAAAATTCGGTGCAAGGAGGCGCCGCTGGACTGAATCCGTGTTACTTCTTGGGTGGCAGCAAGACGGTGTCGATGGTGTGCACGACTCCGTTGGTGGCGTCCATGTCCGCCTGAACCACCGCCGCGCTTTCGATGGTGACGAAATCCCCTGCCTTGGACAGTGCCACGCTGGCGCCATTCACGGTCTTGGCATTGCTGTTTTTCACATCAGTGGCCATGGTTTTGCCCGAAATGACGTGGTAGGTCAGAACATCCTTCAGTTTTTCAGGGTGCTTGGTCAGATCGTCCATGGTGCTGACCGGTACCACCTTGAATGCGGCGTCGGTCGGGGCAAAAACGGTGAAAGGACCACCGGTTTTCAGCGTCTCGGTCAGGCCTGCCTTGGCGATCAGGCTGCTCAGGGTGCTCAAAGTGGGGGTTTTTGCGATGGTTTCCGCCAGGTTGACGGGTGCGGACGTGGTCGCGCAGCCCGCCATGGTCGCGGCAATGGCAGCGGCCAAAACGGTGCGGCGTGTAGCCGAGAGGAAAGTGAACGTTGTCATGGCGTTTCTCGCAAGTTGAAAGCGGCAAGCGTAGAAACTTTTTATGTCAACTTTGTGACATTTTCTTGAAAATCTGACGATGCCCTGGGTATTTGTTTCCGGGCAGGGGTGGGGCAAAATAGGTAGTCTTGTCACATGGATGTCATAAAAGATTCTTAAAGTCATACCATTCCTTAACCAACCACTAAAAGGTTCCGAATGCAAATCTCGTTCAAATTACCGATGCTTGCGCTGGCCATGGCTTCCGCTGTGGGTTTTGCTGGTGTTGCCAGTGCCCAGGAAATCACCGGCGCGGGCGCGACGTTTCCTGCGCCCATCTATTCCAAATGGGCCGCTGATTACAACAAGGCAACAGGCGTCAAGGTGAACTACCAGTCCATCGGTTCCGGCGGTGGTATCAAGCAGATTGACTCCAAGACGGTGGATTTCGGTGCATCCGACATGCCCTTGACCGACGAGGTTCTGAAAACCAAGGGTCAGATGCAGTTCCCCACGGTGATGGGTGGTGTGGTGCCAGTGATCAACGTCAAAGGCATTGAGCCTGGTCAACTGAAGCTGACAGGTCTCGTGCTGGGCGATATCTTCCTGGGCAAAATTGCCCGCTGGAACGACCCCGCCATCAAGGCCCTCAACCCCACATTGCCTTTGCCTGATGCAGCGATTGCCCAGGTTCGCCGGGCCGACGGTTCCGGCACGACCTTTATTTTCACCAACTACCTGAGCAAGGTAAGCCCGGAGTGGAAGTCCAAAGTGGGCGAGGGCACCGCGGTGAACTGGCCTGTGGGTGCGGGCGGCAAGGGCAATGAAGGCGTGGCGGCATTTGTGGCGCGCCTGCCCAATTCCATGGGTTACGTGGAGTACTCATATGTCAAGCAGAACAAGATGACCTACGCCATCATGCAAAACTCGGCTGGCAACTTCGTCAAGCCGGAAGACGATACTTTCAAGGCCGCTGCTGCGGGTGCTGATTGGAACAAGTCGTTCTACCAGATCCTGACGAATCAGCCTGGCAAGGAAGCATGGCCCATTTCGGGTGCGACGTTCATCCTGATGCACACCAAGCAGGACAAGCCAGCCAACGCGGCCGAAGTGCTCAAGTTCTTCGGTTGGGCTTACAAGAATGGCGACAAGATTGCTGCGGATCTGGACTATGTGCCCATGCCGAAGCCTGTGATTGCTGCGATTGAGAAATCATGGGGCGAGATCAAGGACACCGCTGGCAAGCCAGTCGCGTTCAAGTAAATCGTTTCACCTACAGAATGGCTTTGGACGGGAGAGTAACCATGCCATCTACACTTGTGCACGGCGATTTGCCGTCCAGCCAATCTGCTAAACCGTCGTCTCGCGCAATGATCCAACCTCCACTTGTCAAAAAGACCCGGTCGGGCCCTCTGGTCGATCTCATATTTGGCTTGCTGGCCAAAGGGTCGGCGCTCATTACCCTGGGCATGCTGGTCGCCATTCTGGGGTCGCTGACCATCAGCGCGTGGCCCGCGATTGACAAGTACGGGTTGGGCTTCCTGACCAGCACCACATGGGACCCTGTCAAGGAAGAGTTTGGCGGCCTAGTCATGATCTATGGAACGTTGGCAACGTCATTCATTGCGCTCCTGATCGCAGTGCCGGTGAGTTTCGGCATCGCC
>JAYTRR010000077.1:0-5933 GCA_043746005.1 Burkholderiales bacterium | reverse complement strand
CGGCCAAAGGCAGCGCCTTGCAGGCACGGTGGCAGTCGCAAAACACACGCAAGGACGCCAGTGGTGCAGCCTTTGCCGACCCCATGCAGGCGCTCCAGGCGGCCATTGCTGCGGCGGACCCCGCTGATAGAATCGTGGTCTTTGGATCGTTCTATACCGTGGGTGGCGTACTGCAACAAGGCATACCCCGGCTGCATGCCAAACATCTGAACTCCTGAGTCAACCCCATCCATGGCTTTTTTCAAATTTCGCAAAGGTGGCGACGACCATGCCGCCACCCCGCCACCCCCGGCGCCCGAGAGCATTGAGGCCATGCGCAAACGCGCCAGACACCGCCTGATTGGTGCGGCGGTTCTGGTGCTGCTGGGCGTCATCGGATTTCCCATGCTGTTTGACAGCCAGCCACGACCCATTGCAGTCGACATTCCCATCGAAATTCCAGACAAGAACAAGGCCAAGCCATTGGGCAACGTGGCCGTGGCACCCCCCAGCAAGCAGGTCAGCGGCATGATTGATGAAGGACCGGCACCCAAGCCCGTCGCATCGATTCCTGACTTACCGGCGCCCGTGGTGGTGGCCCCTGCGGCGGTGCCGGTGGCTGCCGAAGCGCCAGTTCCCAAGCCTGTAGCCAAACCTGCAGTCGCAGCGGCGGGTCGGTTTGTGGTGCAGGTCGGTGCGTTTGCAGAGGTGGCCAAGGCACACGAAGCGCGCGTCAAGCTGGAGAAAGCGGGTCTGAAGACCTATACGCAGGTCGTGGAGCCCAAAGAGGGAAAGCGCATTCGCGTGCGTGTAGGACCGTTTGAGACCAAGGCCGATGCCGACAAGGCTGCCCAAAAGATCAAGAAATTGGATCTGCCAGCGGCCATTCTGGAACTGTAAGAGCAGCCCGCACCCATGCAAGCGCTGGACTGGATTTTTTTGGCGATACTCGTGTTCTCCTTGGCGGTGGGCGCGTGGCGTGGGCTGGTGTTTGAAGTGCTGTCGGTATTGAGTTGGATTGCAGCCTTTGTGCTGGCACAGTGGTTTGCACCGACGGTTGCGCTGTGGTTGCCGATATCCGGTGCCGCGGAGGCCATGCAGTACGCCGCCGGGTTTGTGCTGGTTTTTGTCGCCGCCATCTTCCTTGGCGGCCTGGTGGCTTTTGTGATCAAGAAACTGGTGACGGCTGTGGGCCTGCGTCCTGCTGATCGCCTGTTGGGCGCAGCCTTTGGTGTGGTGCGCGGTGTTATTTTGTTGTTGGCGTTGACCGTGGTGGTGGGCATGACACCTCTGCACACGGCCGGCTGGTGGCAGGATGCCACGGGCCCACGCGTCGCCACCGTGGCACTGCAGGGCCTCAAGCCTGTGTTGCCACAAGAGTTTGGAAAGTATCTACCCTGAATGAGTAAAAATATATGTGCGGAATAGTTGGTGTCGTTAGCCATGAGCCTGTCAACCAGCTGATTTATGACGCGCTGCTGCTGCTGCAGCATCGCGGTCAGGATGCCGCCGGTATCGTGACCCAGCAAGAGCGCAAGTTCTTCATGCACAAGGCCAAGGGCATGGTGCGCGATGTGTTTCGTACCCGCAATATGCGTTCGCTCCCGGGCAACTGCGGCTTGGGGCAGGTGCGTTACCCGACGGCAGGCAATGCCTACAGCGAAGAAGAGGCGCAGCCGTTCTATGTCAATGCACCCTTTGGCATCGTACTGGTACACAACGGTAACCTGACCAATGCGCATGCATTGAAAGCAGAGTTGTTCAGTACCGACCATCGCCACATCAATACCGAGAGCGACTCCGAAGTCTTGCTTAACGTACTGGCACACGAAATTGAAAGAACCACGCGCGGCTTGCCTTTGCAGGCCGCTGATTTGTTCGCGGCCGTGCGCAATGTGCACCGCCGGGTCAAAGGCTCGTACGCAGTAATTGCGCTGATCGCCGGGCACGGTGTGCTGGCGTTTCGGGATCCGTTTGGCATTCGTCCCTTGTGCATGGGACGCAACAATGACAGCACGGTGATCGCTAGCGAGTCGGTGGCGCTGGAGGGTATTGGTTACCAGTTCGAGCGCAACGTGGATCCGGGTGAAGCGGTGTTCATTGACCTGCAGGGCAAGGTGCATGCGCAGCAATGTGCCGACAACCCCCAGTTGAACCCCTGCATATTTGAATTCGTCTATTTGGCTCGGCCTGACTCGGTGATGGACAACATCTCGGTGTACCAGGCCCGTCTGAATCTGGGTGAATCATTGGCCAAGCGCGTGATCTCCACGGTGCCGCCCAGCCAGATTGATGTGGTGATTCCGATCCCCGAGTCCAGCCGACCCAGCGCGGCGCAGCTGGCGCATTTGCTCGGCTTGCCTTACCGCGAAGGATTTGTGAAAAATCGCTACGTGGGCCGCACCTTCATCATGCCGGGTCACTCGGTACGCAAGAAATCAGTGCGTCAGAAGCTCAACGCGATTGCCAGCGAATTCAAAGGCCGCAATGTGCTGCTGGTGGACGACTCGATTGTGCGTGGCACGACCTCTAAAGAAATTGTGCAGATGGCACGTGACGCCGGTGCCAACAAGGTGTACCTGGCCAGCGCTGCGCCGCCCGTGCGCTATCCGAATGTGTATGGCATTGACATGCCCACCAGCAGCGAGCTGGTGGCGCACAACCGCACCGTGGAAGAAATTCGCCAGATCATTGGCTGTGATGCGCTGATTTATCAAGACGTGGAAGGCATGAAGAAAGCCATTGGCTCCCTGAACTCCCGCATCAAGGGTTTCGATGCATCGTGTTTTGACGGTGTGTACGTGACGGGTGACATTACCTCCGACGACATTGCACGCCTGGGCGAGAGCCGGGTTGGCGGCGAAGAGGGTCTGGAAGACAACTCTCGCCTGGCGCTGCCCAACCCTGAAAACTGAAGCCTGCCGCGGATCCTTTTGACTGACCATGACACAGAACAAACTGCCTGACAACCTGCATCTGGACACGCTGGCCGTCCGTGTTGCCATCGATAAAAGCCAGTACGGCGAAAACTCCGAAGCGCTGTACCTGACCAGCAGCTTTGTGCAGCCCGATGCTGCCACTGCGGCACGCCGCTTTGCGATGGAAGAAGAGGGCTACACCTACACGCGCGTGGGCAACCCGACGGTTACCAGCATGGAGATGCGACTGGCCGCACTGGAAGGTACCGAGGCAGCCATTGCAACGTCGAGCGGCATGGCGGCTATTTTGTTGCTGGGCATGGGACTTCTCAAAAGTGGTGACCACGTCGTGTGCTCGCAGTCGGTATTTGGTTCCACTATCCGCCTGTTTGCGGGTGAGTTTGCCAAGTTTGGCATCAGCACCACGTTTGTCTCGCAAACCGATGTGCAGGAGTGGAGGGCAGCAATACGTCCCGATACCAAGTTGCTGTTTGCCGAAACGCCTACCAATCCGCTAACGGACATTTGCGACATTCAAGCACTGGCCGATCTGGCGCACAACGCGGGTGCTTTGCTGGCCGTAGACAACTGCTTTTGCAGCCCGGCCTTGCAGCAGCCCAAGCGGTTTGGCGCAGATTTCATCATCCATTCGGGTACCAAGTACCTGGATGGTCAGGGACGCGTGATGGCAGGCGCCATTTGCTGTGACCAGCGCTATGTGGATGCATTGTTTTTGCCTGTGACCCGCACGGCGGGCATGGTGCTGGCACCCTTCAACGCGTGGGTGGTGCTCAAGGGCATGGAGACGCTGGGCATCCGCATGCAGGCGCAGTCGGCTGGGGCGTTGGCGGTGGCGCAGTGGCTGCAGACGCACCCTCAAGTCAAGCAGGTGTATTACCCCGGTTTGATCAGTCACCCGCAGCATGCATTGGCGATGCGCCAGCAGGCTGCCAGCGGCAAGGGACTGGGGGGCGCTGTGTTGTCGTTCGATGTGTTTGGCGACAGCCCTGAAACAATGCGCTGCAATGCCTTTGCCGCCATTGACGCGGTACGGGTCTGCTCCATTACCACCAACCTCGGTGATACCAAAACCACGATCAGTCATCCTGCGAGCACCTCGCATGGTCGATTGACTGAAGTGCAGCGGCAGGCCGCCGGCATCGGTCAGGGACTGATTCGGGTGGCCGTTGGTCTTGAAAACATTGAAGACCTGAAAGCCGATCTGGCCCTGGGCCTGGACACCTAGTCATGAATAAAAAAATCCGTACCCGCATCGCTCCTTCTCCCACCGGCTTTTTGCACCTGGGCACGGCCCGCACTGCGCTGTATTCGTGGGCTTACGCACGCCACTTTGGCGGGGAGTTTGTGCTGCGCATTGAAGACACTGATGTGGCGCGCTCCAATCAGGAATCGGTCGAGCAAATTCTGGAATCGATGCGCTGGCTGGGGCTGGAATACGACGAAGGCCCCATATACCAAATGCAGCGTCTGGCGCGCTACAAAGAGGTGGCAGACCGCATGGTGCTTGAGGGTAAGGCCTACCATTGCTACAGCACCCCCGAAGAGCTGGAGGCCACGCGCGAAGCCAAGCGTGCCCGCGGGGAAAAAACCCTCTACGATGGCCGCTGGCGCCCGACGCCAGGAAAAGTATTGCCGCCGGTTCCTGTTGGTGTGTTGCCGGTGGTGCGTTTCTGTAATCCGGTGGATGGCGATGTCACGTGGAACGATCTGGTCAAAGGCCCGATCACTATCAGCAATCGCGAGATTGATGATCTGATCATCGTTCGCACCGATGGTGTGCCCACCTACAACTTTGCTGTGGTGGTGGACGACTGGGATATGCAGATCAGCCATGTGTTCCGGGGTGACGAACACATCAACAATACGCCCTGGCAAATCAATATCTTCAACGCACTGGGCGCACCGCTGCCGGAATTTGGGCATTGCCCCGTGATTCTGGGTGACGACGGTCAAAAGCTTTCCAAACGCCGGGGGGCCGTGAGTGTCACAGCCTACGAAGAGGACGGGTATTTGCCCGAAGCCATGTTGAATTACCTGGCACGACTGGGCTGGAGCCATGGCGACGAGGAGTTGTTCAGCCGCGAGCAGTTGATTGACTGGTTTGACGGCACCCATCTGAACAAGAGCCCGGCCCAATGGGATCCAGTCAAGCTCCTCTGGGTCAATGCCCAGTACATCAAGCAGGCCGACAACGCGCGTCTGGCCGCTTTGGTGGCGCAGCAATTAGTCAAACTGGGCGTCACGATCGGACCTGAACTGATTGAGGGGCATCTGCCGCAGGTGTGCGCGCTTTTCAAGGATCGCTGCGACACCACCATCGCACTGGCCCTGTGGGCTGCGAAGTTCTATAGCGATGTGGTTCCTGATGCCGCAGAGAAAATACAACACGTGACCGAAGCGGTGAAGCCTGCCCTTCAGATGCTGGCGGACAAGCTGTCAATCTGCCCATGGGGCAAAGCTAGCATCGCTGCCGTGATCAAGGAAGTGCTGGCCGCTACGGGCCTGAAGATGCCACAACTGGCCATGCCCGTGCGCGTTTTGGTGGTGGGCACAGCCCAGACGCCAACGCTCGATTCGGTGCTGGAAATGTGCGGAAGAGAAAAAGTCATCGCAAGATTGTCTAACGTGTGATTTTTGAGGCTATAATTTGAGGCTTGGAAATTGAGAATGCTGCTAGTAGGCTTTCTCCGGTTTAGGGGGTATAGCTCAGCTGGGAGAGCGCTTGCATGGCATGCAAGAGGTCAGCGGTTCGATCCCGCTTACCTCCACCAAAATTTCTGAGAACGGATTAATCCAAGGTTTTGACCCCATCGTCTAGAGGCCTAGGACACTACCCTTTCACGGTAGGTACCGGGGTTCGAATCCCCGTGGGGCCACCAGATTCATCGAAAGATGACGCTGTACAAGTCGTCAACACTTGACTCGCAAGAGTGAACGTTGTCTACCAGGAGTGGTAGTTCAGTTGGTTAGAATACCGGCCTGTCACGCCGGGGGTCGCGGGTTCGAGTCCCGTCC
>JAYTRR010000076.1:0-5935 GCA_043746005.1 Burkholderiales bacterium | reverse complement strand
CGAATTTCCCGAGCTTGCGGCGTGTTTGGGCGGATCTTGACCACGTACTCCTCGCCCGCGTAGGCCCTTTGCAACTCGGGCCACTGGGCCAGCAGCTGGCGCTCGGCCGCACCCATCAGGGCTTCGCGCTGGCTGGCCAGATCGCTTACCGCGGCCACCGCGCCGGTCTTGGCGGGGTTGGACTCCACCAGCATGCGCGCCGAGGCCCTTAGCTGCTGCGCCTCGCGCGCCAGCACGGCCTGGGCCCGCGCGCGCTTTTTGTAGCCGCGCACGGTGTCGCTGATCTCGGCCAGGTAGCGCGTGCGTGCGGCCGGCACCACCGGTGTTTGGTTGGAGCTGAAGCGCACCGCAACGCGCGGCAGGCTGCCGGCCTGCACAGGCAAGCCCAGCGCCTGCAAGCGCGGCAGCAACGCCTGGTAGAGCGCGGTCACGCCGTCGTCGTTAAAGCGCGCGGCCATGGTGCCGAACACCGGCATCTGCTCGGTGGGTGTGGTCCAGGCTTCCTTGTTGCGTTGCACCTGCTTGGACACATCGCGCAGCGCGTCACTCGCACCCTTGCGGTCAAACTTGTTGATGGCCACGAACTCGGCAAAGTCCAGCATGTCGATTTTTTCCAATTGGCTGGCGGCGCCAAACTCCGGTGTCATCACATACATGGGCACGTCCACGTGCGGCACGATGGCCGCATCACCCTGGCCAATGCCCGAAGTCTCGACCACGATCACATCAAAACCAGCCACCTTGCAGGCTGCGATGACGTCGGGCAGCGCTTTGGATATTTCGGAGCCAAAATCACGCGTGGCCAGGCTGCGCATGAACACGCGCTGGCCCGAATCGTCGGCGCTGGTGCGCGGCGTTTGCGTCCACGGACTGATAGCGTTCATGCGGATGCGGTCACCCAGCAGTGCGCCACCGCTCTTGCGTCGTGACGGGTCAATGCTGATGACCGCAATGTGCAGCTGGTCACCCTGGTCCAGCCGCAAACGGCGAATCAGCTCGTCGGTCAGCGACGACTTGCCCGCACCGCCGGTGCCGGTAATGCCCAGAATCGGTATTTTTTTGATAGCAGCTTGCGCACGCAGGGCGGGGCTTAGCGGGTGATTTTCTCCCAAAACTTCGAGCCCGGTGATGAGTTGGGAGAGCGCACGCCAAGCCCCGGTGCTGTGGCCACCAATGCCGTCCAGGTTTGAGGGCGCCAGCTGGGCGAGGTCGGTGTCGCACCGCATCACCATTTCGCCAATCATGCCGGCCAGGCCCATGCGCTGGCCGTCCTCGGGGCTATAGATGCGGGTCACGCCATAGGCCTGCAACTCGGCAATCTCGCTGGGCACAATCACCCCGCCGCCGCCGCCAAACACCTGGATGTGCGCGCCACCC
Organism: Burkholderiales bacterium; assembly: GCA_043746005.1. Classification (GTDB taxonomy): domain Bacteria; phylum Pseudomonadota; class Gammaproteobacteria; order Burkholderiales; family Burkholderiaceae_C; genus Allorhodoferax. Next base: position 4,558 of record JAYTRR010000076.1, on the reverse strand, counting down.
CGTGCCTTGAGCAAATCCACCATGTACTTGAAATACTCGACGTGCCCGCCCTGGTAGGAACTGATGGCAATGCCCTGCGCGTCTTCCTGCAGCGCGGCCGTCACCACTTCGTCCACACTGCGGTTGTGACCCAGGTGAATCACCTCGGCGCCCATGCCCTGCAAAATGCGGCGCATGATGTTGATGGCGGCATCGTGCCCGTCAAACAGGCTGGCGGCGGTTACAAAACGCACCTTGTGAGTCGGGCGGTAGTTGGCAAGGGCCTTGTAGTCAGCAGAGAGGTTGGTCATGGCAGAAGCTTTCAGCGGTTTGTCTCAGAATTTTGGTTGGGAGAAGATCAGGCAATGGTGAGTCCGGCCAGTGCCGGATCGTCGGGTGGATAGTGCAGGTCGAGTGACTGGAGCCTGTCGCGCACCAGCGTGGCAATCATCAGGTTGCGGTGCGTTTTTGATTCGGAAGGCACCACCGTCCACGGTGCCCAGGGCGTGCTGGTGGCACCCAGCAGCCCCGCATAGGCGTCCTGGTACTCGGCCCACTGTTTGCGCACCTGCAGGTCACCCAGGCTGAACTTCCAGCGCTTGATCGGGTCGTCCACCCGCTCCTGCAGCCGCCTGCCCTGCTCTTCAAAGCCGATATGCAGCATGAATTTCAGGATCACGGTACCCGTCTCGGCCAGCATGCGCTCAAAGTCGTTGATGTGGGTGTAGCGCTGGCGTATCTGCTCGGGCGTGACCCAGCCGTTCACCAAGGGGACAAGCACGTCTTCGTAATGGCTGCGGTTAAATATCTTGGTCTCGCCTGCCGCGGGCATCTGGTGGTGAATGCGCCACAGGTAGTCGTGTGCGCGTTCGTCTTCGGTGGGGGCCTTCCACCCGACCGCGTGCACCCCCAGCGGGCTGGTGCGGCCAAACACCGAGCGAATGGTGCCGTCCTTGCCGGCTGTGTCGGTGCCCTGCAAAACCACCAGCAGCTTGTAGCGCTTGTCAGCCCAAAAAAGATTCTGCAGCACATCAAGCTCCGCGGCCAGTGCATCCACAGTCAGTTTGTCCTGCAATTTGTCCTTGCCAGAAAATGGCTTGGCGGACGGGTCCAGCGCGGACAGCAAAAACGGCTTGCCATGCCCATCCACTGACGGCTGCCACGGCTTCAGCAGGGCTGCGCTCTGCTTCGCGCCATTGGCAGTTGAGGAATCTTTCGGCATGAAGGCCCTTTCAGTTGACGTTTACGTAAACGTCAACATTATCACCGCACTGCGCTCCAAAGCACAGCCCCAACGGGATCTCCAATAAACTACCACCGTATTGCATCGGGAGTTGAGGCAACCCCATCACTGCACGCACTGCCACCCGCGAGGAAACCATGCAACCCATTCAGCTTTTTGACCCGGCATCGAGTACCTTTACCTATGTCTTGTTTGACGAAGTAACGCGCGATGCCGTCATCATCGACCCGGTGGATTGCCAGCTGGAGCGCGATCTGGCTACCCTTCGCCAGTACGGGCTCAGGCTGCTGTGGACAGTCGAAACCCACGCCCACGCCGACCACATCACCAGCGCCGCACAGCTGGCTGAGCACACCGGCGCGAAAACGGCCGCCCCCCAGGGCTGTGGCATTGACACCGCCGCCATGCAAATGGCCGATGGCGACATCCTGCGTTTTGGCGACGAAATGCTCAAGGGCTTGCACACGCCCGGGCATACCGGCGGAAGCATGAGCTACCGGTGGCGTGACCATGTTTTCACCGGTGACACGCTTCTTGTCAATGGCTGCGGCCGCACCGATTTCCAGTCCGGTAGTGCCGCGGCTCTGTACGACAGCATCACACAGGTTCTCTTTGCGCTGCCCGATGCCACCACGGTGTGGCCGGGCCACGATTACCACGGGCACACCCATTCGACCGTTGGCGCCGAAAGATCAGGAAATGCGCGGATAGCCGGCAAGACCCAGGCGGAATTTGTCGCCATCATGGTGGCCCTGAACCTGCCCAAACCCAAGCGGATAGACGAAGCCGTACCCGCCAACCGGGTATCCGGTGTGCGCCACGATGCCGGCGGCGGTGATGTGCAAACGGTGCTGCCAGCATCCGGCTACGCGGGTGATGTGTCAGCCGCTCTGGCCTGCGCCTGGTGGCAGGCCGGAGACGCCGTACTGGTGGACGTGCGCTCGGATGCCGAACGCGAATGGGTCGGGTTTGTACCCGGCGCAGTTGCATTGGCCTGGAAGCAATGGCCGGGTATGGCCATGAACCCGTCATTTGATGAAACCCTTCGCGCAGCCGTTCCCGCCGGGAAAAGAGTGGTGTTGCTGTGCCGCAGTGGCGTGCGGTCCATCGCGGCCGCCAGACGCGCTACCGAACTGGGCATAGAGGCCTACAACATCCTCGAAGGTTTTGAAGGCGACCCTGACGCCCATGCACACCGCGGTGTCAAGGGTGGATGGCGCATGCGCGGCCTGCCGTGGCGCCAGGGATAATAGGCACCCATGACCTTTCTTGCCCTGGACATTGGTAATACACGCCTCAAGTGGGCACAGTACGCATCTCCCCAAGCCGACGCGCCCCTGCTGGCCCAGGGTGCCGAATTCCTGGAAAACATCGACAAGCTGGCAGAAGGCGCCTGGAGCGGCCTTGCTGCACCCGCACAAGTGCTGGGGTGCGTGGTCGCGGGCGATGCGGTCAAGCGCCGTGTGCAAGAGCAAATGGATTTGTGGGATGTGGTGCCCCAGTGGGTGGTTGCCAGCGAGGCCGAAGCGGGCCTGCGAAACGGTTATGACCACCCTGCCCGCCTCGGTGCCGATCGCTGGGTCGCCATGATTGGCGCCTACCACCGCATGCTGGCTCAGGGTGCGCCGCGACCCATGGTGGTCGTGATGGTCGGCACGGCCGTCACCGTGGAAGCCGTGGACACAAACGGCAAATTTTTGGGCGGCTTGATATTGCCCGGCCACGGCATCATGCTGCGCGCACTCGAATCGGGTACAGCCGGTCTTCACGTGCCCACAGGCGAAGTGCGGGAGTTCCCCACCAACACCAGTGACGCGCTCACCAGCGGAGGCACCTACGCCATTGCTGGCGCGGTGGAGCGCATGGTGCAGCATGTGCGCGCCCATTGCGGATCCGAGCCCAAATGCATCATGACCGGTGGCGCCGGCTGGAAAATGGCTCCCAGCATGGCAGGGCCGTTCGAGCTGGTCGACAACCTGATTTTCGACGGGCTTCTGCACATGGCCAAAGGCCGGTTTGCCGCCTGATCCAGCAACTGCGCCCTGCGTCTTTACATATCAAGGAGCTGAGAGAAGTCCGTATTGTTGGAGCGGGCGTTCTCATTGCCCAGCACCGCACTGGACTCAAACGTGTGATCGATAATTCTGGCGTCGGTTTCGCCGGGCAGGGTGCCTTTGACGATGGCACGGTCCACCATGCGCATCAGCATGGTTCGAGCCACCTCAGGGGACTCACCATGCAGATCGAAGGTCGCATTGATGACCAGACGAACCGTGGTGAGGTCCGTCGGGCGCTGCGGACTGCGCCGCAAATTACCCCTATTCTGAAGCACTTCGCCATCGGCGCTAATGAACAAAATTCGTGATGCCACTTTGGGCGACAAAACGTGGGACAGTCCGTCTGCATTGACCACCAGCATCGTGCCATTCTCAAAGTCGCGCGACCAGGCGGTCTTGCCTCCCTGAAAGCCACGGATGGAAAAACCGTATTCCCGCGGCGACACGAAGAACCGACCCGTGACATCGACAGAAGGGTCGTCAATTTCCAGGTCATCGTGGACAAAAGTGAAGCGGTCGCTGCCGGGTGGATTCGACCTGCGGACAGCAGTGGGCAGGCCCATCGCTTTTTCGCGTGGATTCAACTCGCTCCAGCTTGTCATCGACTGCTCCCTTTTGCGCTCTAAAACCCCATCATACTAAGCTGCTTCGGGCACAGCGAGCCATGCCTCCGCAAGGCGAACCCAGTAGGTTGCACCCAGGGGAATCAACTGGTCATTGAAATCGTAGCTGGGGTTGTGCAGCATGCACGGCCCACCGCCAGGGCCGCCGCTGGCATCGTGCGTACGGTGCGTGCCATCGCCATTGGCAATGAAGCTGTAACAACCCGGCTTGGCCATCAACATGTAGGAGAAGTCTTCAGCCCCCATGGTGGGCTCCTGCGGGTCCACATGGTCCTCGCCCACAATGCTGGCCATGACCTTGCGGGCAAACGCGGCCTCATGGGCAGAGTTGACTGTGGGCGGGTAGTTGCGCGCAAACTCAAAAGTGCAATCCATGCCAAAAGCGGCGGCAGTGTGGGTTGCCATCTCGCGCATGCGTTGCTCGATCATGTCCAGCACCTCGATCGTGAAAGTACGCACCGTACCCTGCAACTCGCAGCAGTCGGGAATGACATTGGTAGCCTCCCCCGCGTGAATCATCGTGACCGAGATAACACCCGCATCAATGGGCTTCTTGTTGCGGCTGATGATGGTCTGGAACGCCTGCACCATCTGGCAGGCCACCGGCACCGGGTCCAGCGCGTTGTGCGGCATGGCCGCATGGCCGCCCTTGCCAC
>JAYTRR010000075.1:0-5939 GCA_043746005.1 Burkholderiales bacterium | reverse complement strand
ATTTGATTGCGCCTGAGCGGGTGGTGTTGGAGATACCGCCCCTTCCTCTTTCCCGGATAGACCAGATCCAGGACCGCGTGCCCAGCCTGCAGGACCTCCGCAGACGCGGCTTTCGACTGGCTTTCGATTACTCGGTGTTGACGCATTCGTATGCACCCTGGCTGGCGCTGGCATCCTTCATCAAGTTCGATCTGTCGATACTCAAGCCCCAGACGGTGGGCTCCTTTGTCAAACTGGCCCGAGAAAAATCAACTGCCCAGCTGATTGCCGAAAGGGTGGAAACGGCTGCCCAGCATGCGCTGGTCTCGGAGTTGGGTGTCAACCTGTTTCAAGGCTACTGGTTTGCCAAGCCCGTGCTGGTGCAAGGGCAAACGGTGCGTCCCGCGCAGGCGACGATTCTCCAACTCATCAACCTGGTACGCCAGCAGGCCAGCACCGCAGAAATTGAAGAAGTGCTCAAGCGCGACCCCACCCTGTCCTTCAACCTGCTGCGATTTATCAACTCCGCGGGGTTTGGCATGGCGGCCGAGGTCACCTCGTTCAAACACGCCGTCATGCTCCTGGGTTTGAAGCGCCTATTCAAATGGGCGGTGCTGCTGATGACCACCTCGTGCGCAGGCAATACACCGCCAGCTGTTGGCACCACCGCAGTGGTTCGGGGGCGACTCATGGAGCTGCTGGGTGCCGAAATTTTAACGCCCGATGAATGCGACAACGCGTTTGTCGTAGGCGTTTTCTCGCTTCTCGACACCATGCTGTGCATGTCCATGGAAGCGGCACTGGATACCGTTTTGCTGCCCGATACGGTGACGCAAGCCCTGCTGCACCACACAGGGCCACTGGCGCTATTTCTGGAACTCACCATCGCCTGTGAAACCGGGGACGACGCCGCATTTGCCCACGCCGCCAACCTACTGGGACTCAGCAGCAATCAGATCAACTGGGCCCACCTGCAAGCCCTGGCATGGGCCGAGACGCTAGGCGAATAGCGCAACGGGCCGCTTTTAACCGCGCGGATGGTGCTGTGCGTGCAAGGCAGCCAGCCGCTCCCGGGCAACGTGGGTGTAAATGGTGGTGGTTGAAATGTCCGCATGGCCCAACAAGAGCTGCACAGCGCGCAAATCCGCGCCATGGTTAAGCAGATGCGTGGCAAACGCGTGGCGCAGCGTGTGGGGTGACATGGGTACCCGAATGCCTGCCGCCAGGGCATATTTTTTTACCACCATCCAGAACATCACCCGCGACATGGCACTGCCCGCCGTAGCCCCCCTGACAGTGATAAAAAGATCGTCGGTCTGCTTGCCTGCCAGCAATTCCGTGCGGGCAGCACCCAGGTACTGGCGCAGCCAGCTGCTCGCCACTTCACCAAACGGCACCAGGCGCTCCTTGCTGCCTTTGCCCAGCACGCGCAAGACGTTGTCGTTGAGGCTCAGATTGAACGTTTTAAGCGTGACCAGCTCGCTCACCCGCAGCCCGCTGGCATACATCAGCTCCAGCATGGTGCGATCGCGCACGCCCAGGGCCTGTCCAGTGTCTGGCGCGGCCAGCAAGGCCTCCACCTGGGCCTCACTCAGGGTTTTGGGCACCCGCAAAGCCTGCCTTGCCGACTGCAGCTTCAAAGTCGGGTCGGCCTGCGTTATGTGCTCACGCAGGGCCCAGCGGAAGTAACGTTTGAAAACCGTCAAACGCCGGTTGGCCGTAGTCGCCTTGGTATGCGCATGCCGTTCCGAAAAATAGTGTTGCAAGTCCAGCTCGGTGGTCTCGTTCAGACTGCGCGAGCGGGTTACCAGCCAGAGGGCGAAGAGGGTCAGATCGCGCCGGTACGCCGCCAGGGTATTTCTGGACAACCCCTCCTCCAGCCAGAGGGCATCGATAAATGTGTCGATGCCAGACTGGCTGGCGGCCGTCATCTCCGTCATTCCAGGCGCAGTTTGGCGGAATCGACCACCTGTTTGTAAACCTCGTACTCGGCCTTGATCTGGGCAGAAAACTGCTCGGGCGTATTGGCTACAACCAGTGAACCGGTCTCTTCAATGCGCTTCTTCACCACCGGGTCTTCCAGCACCTTGCGCACCGCTGCGTTGATTTTTTCCACCACGTCCTTGGGCATACCCTTGGGGCCGTATATGCCGTAAAAGGCCATGCGATTGACCGCCTCCAGACCCACTTCCTTGAAAGTGGGCACATTGGGCATCTGGGCCGACCGCTGCGGCGCAGCCACCACAATGGGAATCAACTTGCCGGCCTGGATGAATGGCATGGCCGAGGGCATGTTGTCAAAAATCATGGGCACCTGGCCGGCCACAGTGTCATTCAACGCAGGACCCGCACCGCGGTATGGAATGTGGGTGATGAAAACACCGGTCAGGCTCTTGAACAGCTCCGTCTGCAAATGCCCAATGCCGCCTGTGCCCGATGTGGCATACGAGTACTTGCCAGGATTTTTCCTCAACTCGGCCATGAAGCTCTTGTAGTCCCGGGCCGGAAAGCTGGGGTGCACCGCAATGACATTGGGTGTAGCTGCCACGTTGATGATGGGCGTGAAATCAGTCAACGGGTTGTAGGGGTTTTTGGGGTTGATGGCCGGGTTGGCAGCCACCGTGGACACGGTTGCCATGCCCAGCGAATACCCGTCGGGCGTTGCCTTGGCGGTCTCGTTCGCGCCCACCACGCCACCGCCACCCGCCTTGTTTTCCACGATCACGCTTTGACCCAGCACTTTGCCCAGGGGATCCGCAATGGTGCGGGCAATGATGTCGGTGGTACCACCCGGTGCAAAAGGCACCTGCAACTTGATGATCCGGTTGGGGTAGCCCTGCGCCAGCGCAGCGCTGGAAGCGACCAGAAGACTCATTGCAAAGAGGATACGACGGTGCATGGTGGTGTTCTCCTGTGGTTTGAAGCGCGATGGATTTGGCTGCAATGGTACCCGGTGCGCGCCTGAGCGGCTGGTATCCTCCAACGGTGAATTACGCCCAACTGCTCTTCCCCGATTTCTCCCTTATTTTTTGCGGCTATCTGGTCTGCCGGTACACCGCGCTGAACAGGGCCGTCTGGGAACAGGTCGAAGCATTGGTGTATTTTTTCCTGTTTCCGGTACTGCTGTTTCACTCTATTGTCAAAAGCCCATTGGATCTTGGTGCGGCCTCCCGGCTGATGGCCTCTGGCTGGGCCATGGGGCTGGCAGGTATCGCCATGGCCTACGCCTTGCCCCACATTCCAATTCTCAAACGATGGATTTCTGCCCGCGACCACGCCAGCAGCGCGCAGGTGGCCTTTCGCTTCAACTCCTTCATCGGTCTGGCTATTGCCGAGCGCCTGGCGGGACCCCAAGGCCTGCAACTCATTGCCGTACTGATTGGCGTGTGCGTGCCACTCATGAATGTGGGTGCGGTGTGGCCCATGGCCCGCCATGCGCAACGGGGTTTTGTGCGCGAGCTGGTGCGCAACCCGCTGATCATCGGGACGGCGTCGGGCCTGGTGGCCAACCTGCTGGGTTTCACCATGCCGTACTGGCTGGAACCCACGGTGACCCGCATTGGAGCGGCATCACTGGCATTGGGCCTCATGGCCGCCGGTGCGGGGATGCAGTTGGGCGCGTTGGCTCGGGCCAAGATGCTGGCGGTCTCGGTGTTGACCATCCGCCACCTGCTGCTGCCACTGGTGGCGCTGGGTGTATCGCAAGTCTTCGGGTTGAATTCGGTGGAGACCACCGTTTTGCTCGCTTTCTCGGCTCTGCCCACCGCGTCAAGCTGCTATGTGCTGGCCGCTCGCATGGGCTACGATGGCGCCTATGTCGCAGGGCTGGTCACGCTGTCCACCCTGCTGGGCATGGTCAGCCTGCCTTTTGCGCTGGGCGTTTTGCGACAGGGCTAGATGCGCTTGTGCGCTATGTGCGTCACCGCACGGAATCGCGAGCGGCCTTTTACTAACCTTGGCCTGCCCACACGGTGAATTGACCGTGTGGATCGGGAGCCGCAGTGCATGCGTCGGTATCCCGACCCCCACCACGCGCATGCAGGGAACCCGCCATGATCCTCGATCCGCTCAACTACCGATTCAACGAGCCCAGCGGCAAATCAGAGGAAGTCGCCGACAAGTTTGGCGGCGGCAGAGCTCAGGTCGACAAAGGCTGGGTCAAAAGAAGGATTGGCAGCTTCCAGTCCACCCGCGTCGATGTCGTGCCGGGCCACCCCAAAACCGGAGCTGATGATCTTGACCGTACGCAGTCATGAACTAGACGAGCGCTTCAGGCCGGTCGAAGTCAGGCACCTTCTCGCGGGACTTATGGAGGATGCCGCGGCCCTGCCACAGGCTGCGGTTCTCCTGGTGGGAGCATTCATCACCACACAACCGGGCCTCGCTCCATGGCTTTATGCCTGGGTCATGGAACAGCTCGGCACGCGAACGTATCTGGGTGCCGTGTCGCCAGCCGCTGAGGCCGTCATGCACATCAGTGAATTCTCGAAATACAGGGAACTGGAATTCGCCCAGGACGAAATCAGTGCCCAGTTTGCACTGCTCAAGGCGCGTTGCGTGCTGCCGTCGCGTTCATGGTGAGATTCGCAGACCAGCCAGAGATGGTTTTTTGACAGCATCATTGCTGCAATGCCCACGCCACGTGCTCACGCACCAGTGCGCTGGTGTGCTCAGCCCGGCTCAGCAGGGCCGCCTTCACTTCGTCGATCGCCTCGTCTATCGCACCCTGCCCGGCCCGAAGTGCCGGCAGTGCCCGAAGTGCATTGCCCAGCGCCACCGCAATATTGCGCAGCCAGCGTTCATGACCAATGCGCCGGATCGGGCTGCCCTCGGTACGTTGTAAAAACTCGGCTTCCGTCCAGCCAAACAATTGCGCCAGTTGCTGGCCGCTCAAACCCTCACGCGGATCAAAGTCCGGCAGCGGGCTGCGTTGCGCAAACTTGTTCCATGGACACACCAGCTGACAGTCATCGCAGCCATAAATACGATTGCCCAGCAGCGGGCGCAACTCCAGCGCAATAGGCCCGGCGTGCTCGATGGTCAGATACGAAAGGCAGCGCCGCGCATCCAGCCGGTGGGGGGCCACGATGGCCTGCGTGGGGCAGACGGCCATGCAGGCGTTGCAGGTGCCGCAATGCTCCTGCACCGGTTCGCTGGCGGGCAGCGCAACATCCACATAAATCTCACCCAGAAAAAACATCGACCCCGCCTCGCGGTTGAGCAGCAGCGTGTGCTTGCCGCGCCAGCCCTGCCCGCTACGCGCAGCCAGTTCGGCTTCCAGCACGGGAGCCGAGTCGGTGAACACACGGTAGCCAAAAGGGCCAATCGCGGTGGCGATGCGGTCGCTGAGCTTTTGCAGGCGGCTGCGCAAGACCTTGTGGTAGTCCCGCCCCCGTGCATACATCGACACAATGCCCTCGCCCGGACGCTGCAGGCGCTCCAGCTCCACCGTCTGCCAGCCCTCGGGCGTGGTCTGGGGCAGGTAGTCCATACGCGCTGTGATCACGCAGACGGTTCCGGGCACCAGCTCGGCGGGCCGCGCGCGTTTGAGGCCGTGGTTTTCCATATAGGTCATGTCACCGTGGAAACCACGCGACAACCAGGCCATCAAACCGGCCTCGGCGGAAGACAAATCCACACCGGTCACGCCAATTTGGGAGAATCCCAGTTCCCGGGCCCACGCCTGCATTTGCGAAACCAGTTGGTTGCTATCGAATTGAATGCTGTTGATCGTCACACCCCTATTGTAAAAACACTGCTCTGGCCCAACGAAGAGGCCACGCAGGCGTTTGCCATGCGTCTGGCTGCCCAGCCGTCCATCCAGCATGCCTTCATTGCGCTGCATGGCGATCTGGGTGCCGGCAAGACCACGCTGGTGCGCCATCTGTTGCATGCACTGGGTGAGCGCGGGCGTGTCAAAAGCCCCACCTACGCGGTGGTGGAGCCCTACGAACTGCCCG
>JAYTRR010000074.1:0-5944 GCA_043746005.1 Burkholderiales bacterium | reverse complement strand
CGGCCTGCGGGCTCCCCAGTAAAAAGTGGCGGTTCGCGTGATTCCAGAAAATTGCATATGCTCAATCATGGCTTTAATCGGTGCGAACCCGGTACCCGATGCCAGCAGAATGATAGACTTTGCAGTGTCTTCCCGAAGGAAGAAGGAACCATAGGGCCCCTCAATGCGCAGAATTTCCTTCTCCTTCATGTCGCTGAAAACATGGTCTGTGAACTTGCCTCCAGGCATGTGGCGAATGTGCAGTTCCAGCCCTGGCCCCAGGTGCGGTGCATTAGCCATGGAGTAGCTCCGCCGGGCTCCATCGCGAAGAATGAATTCCACATACTGGCCAGGGCGGTAGGCAAAGGCGTCGTTCGACGGCAATTGAAGCTGCATTGCCACCACATCGGGTGATTTCTTCGTTAGCGAACTCACGCGAGTCGGCATTTTCTTGATGGGCAATGCGCCTAATTCGGTTACCTGGCGTGACTCAAGAATCAAATCGGACTGTGGCACCGCACAACAGGTCAGCACGTAGCCATTGGCCTCTTCTTCTGCACTAAGGGCCTTGCTCTGGTGCGCACCGTGCACCACGGAACCGGAGAGCATCTTGCATTTGCAGGAGCCGCAAGCTCCGTCCTTGCAGCCATAGGGTAGGCCGATGCCCTGGCGGATGCCTGCAGCCAGAACAGCCTCACCCGTTTCGACATCGAAGGCGCGTCTGCTGGGCTGGACCGTGACGCAATATTTAGAGGTGCTTGCTGCGTTTGCCATCATCTTGTGGGTATCCTTGGATCACATTTTTTGAAATAAGCGTTGATTTTGCCTTCAAACCAAAACCCTCTCGGAGCCCTGCCTGCCCGCTTTCGGCGCGAACGCGTTCTTATCATCGGATGTGGCGATGTCGGGTTGCGCGTGGCGGTCAGGATGCCAAGCCAGGTTCGCGTGCTGGCGCTGACATCCAGTCCCGGGCGTATCGAGGAATTGCGGGCCAAAGGCCTGACCCCGCTTCCGGGGAACCTGGATGACTTCCAGAGCTTGCGGCGGCTGGCGGGCATTGCCACACGGGTCATCCATCTCGCTCCACCACCCTCTGCTGGGTGGGCCGATTCACGAACCCTCGCTTTGGTGCGGGCACTGCGCCTTCGGACAAAGCCGGTCAGCGTGGTGTACGGCTCCACGAGTGGCGTTTACGGCGACTGTGGCGGGCAGCAAGTGAACGAATGCCGGTCTGTGCACGCCGACACGCCGCGTGCCCGCCGCCGGGTAGATGCCGAGGCGCGAGTCCGGTTTTGGGGACGTGCTGCGCAGCTTCGGGTAAGTATCTTGCGCATTCCGGGAATCTATGCCCCGGACAGGGAGGGGGGGACACCCCGGACCCGCCTGATGAAAGGCGTACCTGTTTTGCGTGCACAAGACGACGTGTATACCAACCACATCCATGCCGATGATCTTGCGCGTGCTTGCTGCCGCACGTTATGGAAGGGCGGGCCGCAAAGGGTCTACAACGTCAATGATGACAGCGCCATGAAGATGGGTGACTATTTTGATCTTGCTGCGGATCTGTACGGTCTGCCCCGACCTCCCAGAATAGCCAGAGAGGGTGCTGCCGAACAACTACCTCTTATGTTGTTGAGTTTCATGAACGAGTCGCGCCGCATGGACAACACCAGAATGAAGCAGGAACTGGGTTTGCGCCTGCTTTACCCCACGGTTGCTACCGGCCTGCAGTCACGTTAGGCAGCACACTGCTGGCTTGGCTGGGGTAAATGCGCAGCAGCACCTTCCAGATTGCCCAACTGCATAGCAGGGTGATAGGGCTGGCCCAGAGCACATCGCTTAACCAGTGGTCGCCCACCGACATCCGTGCAAACCCGATGACCAGCCCCGCGACGACTCCACTGACACCCCATGCAACGAGGCGCCTCCGGTCGATCAGCATGAGTGAAACGAGGAAGAAGCCGCACGCCACGTGACCACTGACAAAAGAACAGTTGTTGTTGCATTGGTCGGTCATGACTGTGGCGCGGGTGAATTTCTGCGTGCCACCAAAATTTTCCACTTGGTAGGGGCGTGAACGTTGCCAGTTTTCCTTGAAACCACTGTTGACCAGTAGGCCTGGGCCCAGCGCGCCAGCAAGCACCACAAAAGCCAGGTGCAACCTCCATCGCTTTCCGTACTGGCTGTAACTGGTAAATATCCAGCCAGCCAAGGCGGTGAGCACTACCACACGAAATGCGGCGGGTATGTACCAATTGATCAGTTCCACCCAAAGCCAGGATCGGGTGTTGATCGTCGCGGAATCGCCAATAAACAGCCCAGCTGCCTGCAAATCAATGGCTGTCCACACCGTGGGGATGAGCGCCAATGCCACTGATACGCAGACGATCCACCAGAAAAGTCGAGGTGTTTCGGATGATTGCGATAGATGAGTCTGGTTTTTATTCATCGGGAACGGTTGGTCAGCACGGCGCCTATTGTCGGTGATTCCAACCCTGATATCGAGCGTGGCACTCCGAATGGGATCATGCAGCCTGGCTGCTATCGCCCGTTGGTGATAACCGCCGGCCCCATGTCCTGGAATGGTCCCAGTGGGTTGGTGTTGACCTCCACCTCGTTGACCACTGGTTGCCCCCCCCATGCCCGGTAGACCACCACATCGTTGACCATCAGGATCAGCGCATTGAAACGCCACCCAGTGGTTTCGGTGCGTCTTTTGAAATTGATGAAGTCGGCAAAAAAGTTGCCGGTGCGCGCCTTGGAAATACGTGCCACGTTCAATTCCCAGCCGCGGCAGGCGTCGCGGGCGTTCAGACATTTCACGATTCCCGGGTCCAGGTCGTCCTTGCTGAGAACGCTGCCATTGACCACTTTTTTTACAATGTCCGAATGGGTCAGAATGAGCGTATTGGGTTGTTTGGCAGGATCAATGCCCATGGCCGAAAGTGTGGATAGATTGCTTTTGGTGGGAACCAGCGACTCAATTGCCAGGCGGGCATCATCAAAGTTTTGAAACGTGGGTGATTCCGTTTGCGATTTGGGCAGCAAGGACGAGCAGCCACCTATCAGGAGACTGGCTGTAAGCGCGCAGCACATCCGTTTGTAGCGATTTCGAGTCACGTTATTGGCTCCCAGGTTCATATTTTCAGCTACTGCCATCCATACCGTCGAATGTAGAAACGTTTCAAAACTGTTGTCAGTAACGCATAGCTTAGCAAAATGCCAACAAGCCACAGAAAGAATGGCGATGGCAATGTTTGCAGTTTGAAGTCATCCGCCAGTGGCCCCATGGGCAGGAATAAACCCACAGCCATCACCAGCAAGGTCATGGTCATCAAAGGCCACGCGGCCCGGCTTTGAAGGAAGGGAATCTTTGGCGTCCGAATCATGTGCACGATGAGCGTCTGGGTAAGCAAACCCACGACGAACCAGCCGGACTGAAACAGCGTGGCCTCGGCTACCGAGTTGGCCTTGAAGACAAACCACAAAATCAGAAACGCGGTGATGTCAAAAATGGAACTGATGGGGCCAAAAAACACCATGAATCGCCCGATTTCACCGGGATTCCATTTGAGAGGGGTCTTGAGCAATTCAGCATCCACGTTGTCGAATGGGATAGAAATTTGCGATATGTCGTACAGCAGGTTTTGAACCAGTAGCTGTATAGGCAGCATGGGCAGGAAAGGCAAGAACACGCTGGCTACCAGCACCGACAGCACATTTCCGAAGTTCGAACTGGCCGTCATATGGATGTATTTCAGCATGTTGCTGAAAGTTCTGCGGCCCTCCTGCACACCCTCCGCCAGAACCATCAGGCTGCGCTCCAGCAAAATGATGTCTGCGGCTTCCTTGGCAATGTCCACCGCGGTGTCGACCGAGATGCCGATGTCCGCTGCCCGCAGAGCCGGCGCGTCATTGATGCCATCTCCCATGAAGCCAACCACGTCCCCATTGCCGCGCAGGGCACGCACGATACGCTCCTTGCTTAGGGGAGACAACTTGGCAAAAATGGTGTTTGCTTCAACCGCCAGACTCAGCGCCTTGTCGTCCATATGGTCGATTTCCGAACCCATGACAACCCCTGCCACCGCGAGGCCAACCTGGCGGCACACTTCAAGCGTGACGAGTTCGTTATCGCCGGTCAGTACTTTGACAGTGATGCCGCTGTCGGCAAGGGCCTTGAGTGCAGGAGCCGTGGACTCCTTGGGTGGGTCAAGAAAGGCTATGTAGCCGACCAGGGTCAATTCTGACTCGTCGGCCACCGAATAGATCAATTGGTTTGGTGGCATTTCCTTCACCGCAACGGCCACCACGCGCAACCCTTTTTCGTTCAACCCCCGAGTGACGGTCAGCACGCGTTCCAGCATGGTGGCATCCAGTGGTACGTCCCGATTACCATCGCGCACCTGCGTGCAGGTAGCCATGACTTCCTCTACCGCTCCCTTGCATATCAATTCGTGGTGGTGGTCGCGCTCGGACACCACCACGGACATGCGTCGACGCTGAAAATCGAAGGGTACCTCGTCAATTTTTTGGTAGTGCTGCGCAAGCTTAAGCTCCTCCTGCATCTCGACATGTTCGAGAACAGCGTGATCCAGCAGGTTCTTCAGGCCGGTTTGGTAGAAGCTGTTGAGGTAGGCAAATTCAAGCACTAAGTCCGATTTCTTGCCAAAAACGTCGGTGTGCCGCGCCAGTGCGATTTTGTCTTGTGTGAGGGTGCCCGTTTTATCGGTGCACAGCACATTCATGGCGCCGAAGTTCTGAATCGCATCCAGCCGCTTGACTATGACCTTCTTGCGGGACAACATCACAGCCCCCTTGGCCAGCGTGGATGTGACGATCATCGGCAGCATCTCGGGCGTCAGCCCCACCGCAATCGACAGCGCAAACAGGAAGGCTTCTGGCCAGTTGCCTTTCGTAAATCCGTTGATCAGCAGCACCATGGGCACCATCACCAGAGCAAAGCGAATCAGCAGCCAGCTGACAGTATTGACCCCAGACTGAAACGCATTGACCTCCTCGCCGCTTTCTTTGACCCGCGTTGCCAAGTGCCCGAAGTAGGTTGCATTGCCCGTCGTCAGAACGAGCGCTGTGGCCGAGCCAGAGACCACATTGGTGCCCATGAAAACCAGATTTTTCATCTCCAGAGGATCGTCGCCACGACTTCTCGCATCGGGGAATTTTTCAACCGGAAGCGATTCACCGGTCATTGCCGATTGACTGATAAACAGATCGTTTGCGCCGATGATCCTGCAGTCGGCGGGAATCATGTCTCCGGCGGACAGCACCACGATGTCACCCGGAACCAGCAGTTTGATGGCTATTTCTGCTTGGTGCGGTGGTTTGATCTGTAGATTGACTGCAAAGTAGCGCTGCGCATCGGGAGCCGCCGCCGATAGGTCGCGCCGAATCACCGTTGCGTCATTGCTCACCAGCGCTTTCAGTTTCTGGGCAGCATGGTTGGAGCGACGCTCCTGGATAAAGCGCATGCCCGTTGAAAGAATCACCATGCTTCCAATCACCGCCGCCGCCTTGGTGTCCTTGGTGAGCCAGGACACGATGGCCAAAGCCGTCAGCAAAAGGTTAAACGGATTCTTGTAGCTCAGCCACAGGTGGAGCCACCAGGGCATGGGCTTTTCGTGGGCAACCTCGTTGGGTCCCACTTTTTCACGTACCCGTTCCGCTTCTGCGTCACTCAATCCCTCTTCACTGGAGTTGAGCCGCGCCAAAACAGCGGGCAGGTCGTCCGATGCATCGCGTGCCAGCTTTTGGGCCAACGGAGCAGAAACGGCTCTTGCGGCGTCGTCTTTTGATAAAGACTCAAAGATGACCTTGCGCGCGAACAAGTGGCCGGCGCGGCGGGACTTGAGAAACCTGCCAAACAGGTGAGTAAAGAAATGCATGGGAGAACCCCCTGATTCACACTATGGCAACAGACGTCATCATCCGTTGCATGGTAGCGGGA
>JAYTRR010000073.1:0-5945 GCA_043746005.1 Burkholderiales bacterium | reverse complement strand
GCCTGCAAACCCGCCCCGACCAGGCGCAGCAGGCGTTGACACTGGTGCGTGAAGTGCTCGCCAAATTTGTGGCCGATGGCCCGACGGACAAGGAGTTGCAAGCCGCCAAAGACAACCTGATTGGCGGCTTTGCGCTCTTGATTGACAGCAACCGCAAGCTGCTCGACAACGTGGCCAACATCGCCTGGAACGGTCTGCCGCTGGACTACCTGGATACCTGGACGCAGCAAGTGGAGCGGCTCACCGTGGCCGACATTCGAGCAGCTTTTGCGCGCAAACTGCAGCCGGAAAAGATGGTGACGGTGGTGCTCGGTGGCGGGCCTTGAGGCGCCTGCCGTGAATGCGCCTGTGCGTCTGCAGGGCTTGCCGCCTCTGATTGCTGGCAATACCCGCTTGCTGGTGTTGGGCAGTTTTCCTGGTGCAACGTCCTTGGCGCGCCAGCAGTATTACGCCCATCCCCAGAATGGATTCTGGCGGATTCTTCAAACCATTTGGCCTTCCAACCCGCATGCAGAAAACATGGACAGCTATGAAAAAAGGAGCGCCTGGATCCTGGGCAGAGGGCTGGGCGTGTGGGATGTGTACGCATCCTGCGAGCGCGAGGGCAGTCTGGACACCGCCATTCGACACCCGCAGGTCAATGACTTTGCGGACTTGCAGCGTCGCTGCCCTGCGCTGCAGGTGATTGCGCACAACGGCGGCGAGAGCTACCGCCACGCACGTCACACGGCCGCACTGTGCCTGCCGGTCTACCGCTTGCCCTCCACCAGTCCGGCCAACGCCAGCTGGAGCTTTGAGCGCAAACTGGCTGCGTGGCGGGAGGTCGTCGCGGCGGCGGGTTTGCTCTGATCACCTTGGGTTAAGCTTTGCCCATGAAAGCAAAGAAATCCACCCTTAAGCGCGGCACCCCCGGCGCACCCAAACGCCCCATCCGTGTCAAATTGGTTCAAACCCACGAAATCCGCATCATCGGCGGGCACTGGAAGCGTATCAAACTCAAAGTGGCCGACAAGCCCGGCCTGCGTCCCACGCCCGACCGCGTGCGCGAAACCCTGTTCAACTGGCTGGGCCAGGACATGACTGGCATGCGCTGTGTAGATGCCTTTGCCGGCACCGGCGCACTGGGTTTTGAAGCCGCCTCGCGCGGCGCCAGCGACGTGCTGCTGGTAGAGAAAGACGGCACGCTGGTGGAGCAACTGCAGCGCGTGCACATCCAGCTGTTAAGCCTTGATATTCCCAAGCCCGCAGCGCCGCAAAAGTTGCAACTGCAGCGCGGCGAGGGCGTGGCGGCATTGCGCCAGTTGGCCCCCGGCACCCAGAACGTGATCTTTCTGGATCCCCCATTTGACGCCGATATTTACGAAGCCGCATTGACCGCTGCAGCGCGCGCCCTGGCGCCCGGCGGTTTTGTGTACCTGGAAGCGCCCAAGGCCTGGACGGACGAAGCGCTGGCACCCTTGGGGCTGGCAGTGCACCGCCACCTCAAGGCCGGCGCCGTGCATGCGCACCTGCTGCAGGCCGTCGATGCCGCTGCAGCGACGGTGGAACCCACCCTAGGCGCTGAATAATTTCTGGCACAACAGGGCCTGTTGGCCCCGGAGCATCCCATGTCGAACCCTGTGATTGCCGTGTATCCCGGCACCTTTGATCCTATTACGCTAGGCCACCAGGACCTGATTCGCCGTGCGGCGGGTCTGTTTGGCACTGTCATCGTAGCGGTGGCGGCAGCCCACCACAAAAAGACGATGTTCAGTCTGGAGGAACGCCTGGAGACGGTGCGCGAAGTCCTCAAGCCCTATGCCAATGTGCAGGTGGAACCCTTTTCCGGTCTGGTGCGCGACTTTGCTGTGGACCATGGCGCCCGGGCCATGCTGCGCGGTGTGCGTTCGGTGACGGATTTTGATTTTGAGAACCAGCTCGCAGGCATGAACCGTGCGCTGGCGCCCGACGTGGAGACGGTGTTCCTGACCCCTGATTCCCGCTACCAGCATATTTCGAGCACCTTGGTGCGCGAGATTGCCACGCTCAAGGGCAACGTGGCGCAGTTCGTGGCGCCCAGCGTGCACGCTCGCCTGTTGCAAAAATTGCAGACACCCAAGGCCTAGGCGCTGCATACTGTGTACGGGCCGTCGCCCAACAGGAGTGCACCATGAAGATCTTGCTACCCGTGGATGGTTCGGAGTTGTCTCTGGAGGCGGTGCGTTTTGCCATACGCATGGTTCTGGCGGGCCTGCGGGCCGACGCGGTGCTGGCCAATGTGCAGGAACCCGCCAACCTCTATGAGATCCTGGTAGCGCACGATCCGGAACTGATCGACAGGGCCAGTGCCGAAGCGGGCTTGCACGCTTTGGTGGGCGCCCAAGCCTTGCTGGACGCAGCAGGTGTGGAATACGAGTGCGAAGTGGCCAAGGGTGACCCGGCACATACCATCATTGAAATATCCGAGCGTTTTGGCTGCGACCTGATTGTGATGGGCGCCCGCGGAACGAGCACCTTGCGCCTTGCCATGCTGGGCTCGGTCTCCAACGAAGTCCTGCACGCCAGTGCGGTGCCGGTCATGATCGTCAAGCCGGATGAGTTTTCAGAGGCGTTGACCGAGCCTTGAGCGGCGAACGATCCTTCTGAGATCATTGGCACTTGTGGCCAGGCCCGTAGCGGGTCGCGCAATAGTTCGAATGCGCGGCTGATCTGCAGCACCCCCCAATCATCAAACCGCCGACCGGCAATCGGCAGCCCATCGGTCGTGTAGCCGCACTGAATGGATGCGGCGGGCTGCTCCGACATGTTGTAGGGCACGGTGAACGCAATGTGCTCCAGCGGGCGCAGCGGATCGTTGGTAGGCGAGGGCAGTTCGGCCGCGAAGGCCGGCATGTCTTTCACGCTATCGGCCCATTGGCGGATGTAGGGCAGAACGGTGTCCCTTTTCCCGGACGGCAGCGCCGCCAGATCCAGGTGCGAGCGCATGCGCCAGGCGTGGTCCATGCCGTCGAGCATCTGGCGGGTGAGAAAGGGCGCCATGGGCTCGACGATGGCGCCCGCTTGTGAGAGCAATTGCGCGGCACGCAGCACCGCATCGCGCACCTCGGACTCTACCGGCAGGCCACAGCCCGTGTCCATGAGCAGCCCGATGTGCAGGTCGGATACGAAGCGGACGGAAGCGTCCCAGTCATCCCAGGCAATGGTGTGGGGTGGCAGGCTCGTGCTGTCACGGTCATCGCTCTGGCTCAGCACCTGCATCAACAGCGCGGAGTCGGCCACGGTGCGTGTCATGGGGCCTGCTGCGCGCCCGGTGTAGGTGGGGTCGATGGGAATGCGCCCCAGGCTGGGTTTGAGGCTGTAGATGCCGCACCAGCCCGCTGGCAGGCGCAAGGAGCCACCAATGTCGGTGCCAATGTGAGCGGTCCGTAGCCCGCAGCCGTGCGGCGGGCGGGGCATCGGTGGCAAGGATACCCAGGGGAATGGGGTCGCCCCGGGTGGCGATGTTTTCCTTGATGGTGACGGGCACACCATCCAGTGCGCCGCACGGTTCACCGCGCTGCCAGCGTGCCTCGGACTGGCGGGCCTGCTCCAGTGCGCGCTCGGGGCGCAGGAGGTAGCTGGCGCAGAGATGGGGCTCCCAGCGGGCGATGTGGTCGAGTACCGATTGGGTCACCGCCACGGGCGAGAGTTCACGGGCCCGGTAGGCGTGCAAAGGGCGCGACGCGTTCGATTGCAGGGTGTTTTCAGACATGGCAGTAGGGTGTTGCAGCCTTGGGAGAAAACCATTATGGGCCAAGCAACGATAATGGGTCCATGCAAAACATCTCATTTCTCGCAGGGTTATCGGTGAAGGGCTCGCCGTGGCGCTGATCATTACCGACGAGTGCATCAACTGCGATGTGTGCGAGCCTGAATGCCCCAACGAGGCCATCTACATGGGCTCCGAGATCTACGAGATCGACCCCAGCAAATGCACCGAGTGCGTGGGCCATTTTGATGAACCCCAGTGCATGCAGGTGTGCCCGGTGTCCTGTA
This sequence comes from Burkholderiales bacterium, assembly GCA_043746005.1. GTDB lineage: Bacteria > Pseudomonadota > Gammaproteobacteria > Burkholderiales > Burkholderiaceae_C > Allorhodoferax. The sequence continues at coordinate 1,931 of JAYTRR010000073.1, read as the reverse complement.
TTCCGGTTAACCTGGCGTTTGTGGAAGACCGGGAGACCTTGTGGCAGAAATACCGCCGGCTTCAGTTGGTCGCCAAGGTTTAGCGCAAGGCTCAGTCCGCGGCTTTCTGCTTTTTCTCGCTGGCTACGTTGGCGGTGAAATATTCCGGCTCTTTTTTCTTTCTGGCTTTGTTTTTCTTTTGGGCACCGGTCTTTGTGGCTTGGGTCGCTTCAATCTGGGCCCGCTCTTTTCTTGATTTTGCAGCCTTTGCTGCAGCCTCTTTTTTGTCTGCTGCCTTGTTGTCGGCCAGTATCTGTGCCTCCGCTTTCAAACGGGTTTTTTCCATGCTGTTGGCTGCGGCTATTTCGCCTCTGGTGGCTGCATCGGCCTCGGATTTTTGGGCTTTGCTGCGCGGGTCTTCGGCGTTGACCGTGACAGCGCCGTCGCAGGGCGTCTGGCTGTATGACGCACCGCATTTGTACACTTTTTGGCCCCAGGCCCCGGTCGATAGTGCGCAAGCAGCCATCAAAGTAATAGCGGTAAACAAAAGTTTTTTCACGCAATAGTTCCTGGGTTGGTTGGTATGGGGGCAAGGTTAGTGGGTGAATCCTTGTTCACCGGGTCAACTGCCTGGCTTGGCTTGATGAGACGAGGTTGCTGGGGCGCATGGGGTCTTGGGGGCTTGCTGGTGTGCACCAGCAAGGTGGCCTTGTTCATGTCGCCAGCCATAAAGGCGGGCACGGCCTTGAGGGATCGGTCAATGCATTGTTCGATGGCAATACGATCGTCCAGGATGGGTTTTTTCAGCACCCAGCTGACCACTTCGGCTTTGTTGCCGGGGTGTCCCACACCCAGACGCAGGCGCCAGTAGTCGTCGGTACCCAATTGGGCGTGGATGTCGCGCAGGCCGTTATGCCCGGCGTGGCTGCCGCCGTGTTTGAGTTTGGCCTGGCCTGGCGGGATGTCGAGCTCGTCGTGGATGACCATGATTTCCTGTGGCGCGATCTTGAAAAATCGCGCGAGCGCGGCCACTGATTTGCCCGACAGGTTCATGAAGGTCTGCGGTTCCAGCAACCAGACTGTTTGTCCATGCACGGCGGTACGCGCCACTAGGCCGTGGTAACCCTTGTCCATGACCAGTGACACTTTGAGCTCTCGTGCCAGTGCGTCCACCCACCAGAATCCGGCGTTGTGGCGGGTAGGGTCGTATTCCGGGCCCGGGTTTCCGAGTCCAACAAACAGTTTGATCATGACTGGCAGCCAGGGTGATGTGTCTAAGGTGTCGTGAATGGTAGGGCAAAAATACAGACCCCCAAACGACAACGGCCCACCGAGGTGGGCCGTTGAGCAATATCGCCTAAAACCTTGCGGTTAAGGGATTATTTTTTTGCAGCAGGCTTTGCGGCCGGTGCCTTGGCAGCAGCGGGTGCCTTGCCAGCTGCTGCGCCCTTGCCGCCCTTGCCTGCAGGTGCTGCAGCTTCAGCGGCTTCAGCAGAAATTTCAGCAGCTGGCGTCACCACGGACACGAGGACCGGATTTTCACGGCCCTTGATGACCGCAGACACGCCCTTGGGCAGCTTGACATCGCTCACGTGGAACGAGGTACCCTTCTTCAGGCCACCGAGGTCTACCGCAATGAACTCTGGCAGATCGGCTGGCAGGCAGGAGATGTCCATTTCGGTCAACACGTGGTTGATCAGGCAGTGGTCTGCTTTAACTGCAGAAGACTCTTCCTGGCCGCTGAAGTGCAATGGCACCTTCATGTGCAGCTTGGTCGTGGCATCCACGCGCTGGAAATCGGTGTGCAAAATCAATTGCTTGAACGGGTGCATCTGCACGTTGCGCAGCAGAACCTTGCTCTCAACGCCGTTGATTTCCATGTCGAGAATGGAGGCGTGGAACGCTTCCTTCTTGATGGCATGCCACAGGGCGTTGTGGTCGAGCTCGATCGA
>JAYTRR010000072.1:0-1843 GCA_043746005.1 Burkholderiales bacterium | reverse complement strand
TCCCTCTGGAGATTCGGGGGGCGCCCCTGCCGGGCGGTGGTTTTATTACCACCTATGTGGACATCAGCGAGCGCCGCCGCAGTGAAGGAAAGCTGCGCGACGCCCTCGCCAGCGCCGAGCAGTCGAGCGAGGAAGCGCGCCGCTCCCAGGAGGTATTGCGTTCTTCCATTGAAGCCCTGGACGATGCCTTTGTGCTCTATGACGCCGACGACCGGTTGGTCATGTGCAACCAGCGCTACCGGGACTTTTATCCAGCCAGTGTAGAAATGTTGGTGCCCGGCAATACCTTTGAAGCAATCATCCGCTTCGGTGTCGAACGGGCCCAGTATGCCGCCGCTGAAAGCCGGGGGGAGGCCTGGGTCCAGGAGCGACTGGCCCTGCACCGGCAGGCGACTTCGCGTATGCAGCAGAAACTGAACGACGGCCGGATTCTGCGGGTAGTGGAGCGCCGCACGCCAGAGGGCCTTACCGTGGGTTTTCGGGTCGATATCACCGAACTGGTCGAGGCGACCCGGACGGCCGAAGAAGCTTCCCGCTCCAAGAGCCAGTTTCTGGCCAACATGAGCCACGAGATTCGTACCCCCATGAATGCCATTCTGGGCCTGCTCAAGCTGTTGCAAAACACCGAGCTCACCACCCGCCAGCTCGACTACACGCTCAAGACCGAAGGCGCTGCGCGCTCCTTGCTGGTCCTGCTCAACGACATTCTGGATTTCTCCAAGGTGGAGGCCGGCAAGATGACGTTGGACCCTCGGCCGTTCCGGGTGGACCGTTTGCTGCGGGATCTGTCGGTCATTCTGTCGTCGAACGCGGGCAACAAGTCCATTGAAGTGCTGTTTGATGTCGACCCGGCCCTGCCACGCAGTCTGCTGGGTGATGACATGCGCCTGCAGCAGGTGCTGATCAACCTGGGCGGCAATGCCATCAAATTCACCAGCGAGGGCGAAGTGGTGCTGCGCTTCAAGGTGCTGGAGCGTACGGGTGCCGACGTGCTGCTGGAAATATCCGTCCGTGACAGCGGCATCGGTATTGCGCCGGAGAACCAGGGGCATATCTTCAGTGGTTTCTCGCAGGCCGAGGCCTCCACTACGCGCCGCTTTGGCGGCACCGGCCTGGGGTTGGCCATCTCCAGCCGGCTGGTGGGCCTGTTGGGCGGTGCGCTCCAGGTTGACAGCACGCTGGGCCACGGCAGCACGTTCTATTTTCAGCTGCGCCTGGCACTGGCCGAAATGCCGGCCGAGCCATCGCACGGCTTGCGCTTGCAACAAACCCATGCACTGCGCACCCTGATCGTGGATGACAACGCAGTTGCCCGCGACCTGATCGCCAGCATGGTGCAGTCCATGGGCTGGCAGGCCGATGTGGTGGCCAGCGGCGCCGAGGCGGTAGAGCGGGTGCAGGCCAGTGCAGTCAGCGGCCTGCCTTACCAGGCGATTTTCATGGACTGGCAAATGCCCGGGATGGACGGTTGGCAGGCGAGTCAGCGTATTCGGGAGCTGACGACCGTTGCCAGCGCGCCGCCGCTGGTGATGATGGTCACTGCGCACGGGCGGGAGATGCTGGCTGAGCGCAGTGCCCAGGAGCAGGCCATGATCAATGGTTTTCTGGTCAAGCCGGTGACGGCTTCCATGCTGCTGGACTCCGTTATGGACGCCCGGGCGGTGGCGGCTCAGGCGTCGTCCGGGATAAGCCCCCTTGCGCGCGTGGCGCCTGCAAAGACGCGCCGGCTGCAAGGCTTGCGCCTGCTGGTGGTGGAAGACAACAAGATCAACCAGATGGTGGCCAAAGGGCTGCTCTCAGACGAGGGCGCAGACGTCACGCTGGCCGACAATGGCCAGTTGGG
>JAYTRR010000071.1:0-5976 GCA_043746005.1 Burkholderiales bacterium | reverse complement strand
GCTTTTCCGAATTGCTGGTCCACAACAAGTTCACAGACGAGCAACGACAGGAAATTCTGGGCATCATCCATGCACAGTCCACACTCATGGCAAAAATTCTCAACGAGTTGCTGGATTTGGCGCGGATCGAAGCACGCGGGGCTAAAGATTTCGCCCTCGAATCCGTGAATCTCCGAACACTAGTAGAAGAAATCGTTTCCGGTTTCAGCCTTCCAACCGGTCGAAGTTCGCCAATTGCCATGGTTCCTGATACGTTCGTTCACGCCGACCGGGCAAAAGCCGCCCAAGCCATTCTCAACGTACTTGCAAACGCCTACAAATACGCCCCTTCGGGCGGTGAAACGCTTATTTCTTTGGCGCCGAATTCCGACGCCAGCACTGGTGCGCTTGCCGGTATCGTTATCAGGGATCACGGTATCGGTATGGAACCAGACCATCTCACGCGGGTCTTTGAGCGCTTTTACCGCGCCGACCAGTCAGGCCGCTTCTCCGGGACTGGTCTTGGCATGAGCATCGTCAAGGAAATTATGGATCTTCACCAGGGCGCTGTTTTGATCGACAGCACTGCCGGGGTGGGAACGGCCGTCACCCTATTGTTTCCAATCGACTAATTTCTATGGATTTGTTTCTCCCACTCAAGCCCCGCGTATTGATTTTGAACGCTCGGGTTCCGAACCTTGTGCTCGCGTCCTCCCACCTCCTCACGATCTGTGATGCAGCCTGGGCCTGCGATGAAACCCACCTAATGGAGCTTGCAGGCAGAGAAAATAAACCAGACCTTATTTTGCTGGACACCAGCGAGGGTGGCTGCGATGGGCGGACTGTCTGCACGGCCTTGAAATCCGATTTAAACACGTCGAACATACCTGTTATATTTTTTGGTGGCCCCGGCTCTGACGTCGAGAAAATTCACGCCTACGAAGCGGGTGCCATCGACTACATTCAGCAACCAGTGAATGTTGATCTCTTCTTTGCCAAACTGAAAGTGCACCTGCGCCACAAGTCCAATACAGACTTTGTTGAGATGATCAATGACCAGCTCGAAATTGCTGTAACGAGACGAACTGAAGAAATTCTCGCCGTTCAGGACGCCACCATTTTGGCTATGACCAGTCTGGCCCAGACTCGCGACTCGGAAACAGGCAGCCATATCCGTCGCACCCAACACTACGTTCTGGCGCTAAGCGGAAAACTTCAGCGACATCCACGTTTTTCCGGATTTTTGACCGAACACAACATCAATTTGCTATTCAAATCGTCACCGCTGCACGATATTGGAAAGGTTGGAATTCCTGATCGCATTTTGCTGAAACCGGGTCGCTTCGACGCTGCTGAAATGGAGATCATGAAAACGCACACCACCTTGGGGCGTGATGCCATTGAACAGGTGGAAAACATGATGGGTTGCAAGCTGGAGTTTCTGACGATGGCCAAGGAAATTGCCTATTGCCACCAGGAGAAATGGGATGGCTCAGGGTATCCACAAGGGCTGATCGGTGATGCCATTCCGATATCCGCTCGCCTGATGGCACTGGCTGATGTTTACGATGCGATTATCAGCCGCCGCGTCTACAAAGAAGGCATGTCCCATGAAACAGCAGTTGACATTATCCTCGCCGGAAAGGGGAAGCATTTTGATCCAGATATCGTTGATGCCTTTGTTTCAATCATTGATCAGTTCAAAGATATAGCGGAACGCTTCGCAGACTCTGACACCGAAATGAAGAAGAAAGTCGAATACCTCGAACTTGCCTGAGGGACCCAAAGCAACCCAGGTGAAGGCTATAAAAACCGCCAACTACGCTAGCGGTGCGGCAGCGCCAAGGTTGTCGGTGTCAGCTCAACGTCTTCTGGTTTGACTGGATCTGGGTGCTCGTTCAGATAGATGACGAGCGTCCCTCGACGCAACAGCACATAGTCGACCGTCGCGCTTTCCCCTGCGCATACCACTTTGGTTCCGCGGTGGTACAGCGGTACATGCCAAACCATCGGGCTATGAACCGACTGACCAGTAACGCTGCAACTCTTGCAAAAAAATATTCACGCTCCCGGAACAAACTTTCAAGTCAGTCCGGTCACAATGCATTTTTTTTGATGTTTGACTTGAGGACCACCTGTTCGGCGATTTGCATCAATGCATTGAATGGGACCGGCTTGGGCAATACCTGAATATCCGGAGCCAAGGTGCCGCGCTTCCTGACTTCCGCAGCATCCATTCCGGTCACCACCACAATAACCATGTCGCTTAACTCGGGGACACCACGGATGGTCTCAATCATTCGAAAACCATCCATGCCCGGAAGGTTCAAATCAACAATCAGCAAATCCGGTTTTGTGTTCCCCAGGAGGATCAAAGCCTCATAGCCATCTCCCGCCGTGGTAACTGCAGGGCGCATTGACCAGCGGGCTAAATTGAATTCATAAAGCTTGCGCAGGTTGGTATCGTCTTCAACCACCAGAATACGGAAAGAACGCGGCGTTGACGCATCGGTCACGACGACCTCAGATGCGGAACTATTTGCGTCCAAAAGGGGCGGAGCCGCCGCGCTTGGGTTGAGTAGCAAGCGCTCGATCGATTGACGGGTAATACGCCGGTGGCCGCCACTGGTTTTCCAGGCTTCCAGCAAACCACTTTCTGCCCACAATTGAACAGTCCGTTGCGCCACGCCCAAAATTTTTGCCGCCTCCAGCGTGGTACAAAATGTTTTTAAGACTTTTTTTCGAGAATCCATAGTCTTGATTTTTTCGCCACTTACAGGCAGTTTCACGCGGTCGTTGGACCTCGCTTACTAACCGACATTTATATACCAATTACTATCGTATTTTATCATTTTATAGTAGTCAGATGCACTACCACCGTGCCGAGCACTGGATCGTGGTCAGCGGATCCGCCAGGGAGACCGAAGGCGACAAGACCTTTCTTCTGTCTGACAACGGGTACCCCTTCATCCCCCTGGGTACCGCCCATCACTCGGCCCTTGATGCGACCGGCGATAGGCCCGCCACGACCGGTGCGCGCATGGGCCATGCCACTACCAGCCACGCCAGCATGGCGACGGTGCCAAACGCAAACACGCCTTGCGGCCCTACGTTCTTGACCAGCAAGCCGCCCACTACGCCACCCGTGAATAACCCAAGCGACTGCAGGCTGTTGTAAACCCCCAGCGCCGAACCACGAGCGGTCGCCGGTGCTATGCGTGATGCCATGCTGGGCTGGCTGGCCTCCAGCACATTGAATCCACAGAAAAATACAAACAGCAGCAAGGCCAGTAGCGTGACCGACGGGGCGCCCGGCGCAACCACAAGCAAGCCCAGTTGCACCAGGCCAATCAGGCCCACCGCACTCAGGAAAACGGCGCGCAGGTAGCCCCGCTTTTCCAGCGGAAACAAGGTGGCACCCATCACAAAAAATGAGGCCAGCACGGCGGGCAGATAGACCCACCAGTGGTGGTCTTTCTCCAGCCCGGCGTTGACCAGCATGGCGGGCAAGGCAACCCACATGGCGAGTTGCACCGCATGCAGCACAAAAACACCAAAATACAGCCGCAGCAGCGCCGGGTGGCGTACCACGGCGACCAAACCCCGGGCCAGACTGCCCGGTGCGGGCACCACATGCTCCAGCGGCTCCGCAGGCACCCACCACAGCACCACGGCGATGCCCGCCAATGCCAGCGTGCCGGTCAAGGCAAACAGACCACTCAGGCCGACCACCGCGTTCAGCAGCGGCGACAGCACCAGGGAGACAGCAAACATCAACCCGATACTTGCGCCCACCAAGGCCATAGCTTTGGTTCGCACGGCATCACGGGTCTGATCCGCCAGCAAGGCGGTGACGGCGGCCGATATGGCCCCGGCGCCTTGCAAGGCGCGGCCTGCCACCAGCCAGGCCAGCGTGGGCGCCAGCGCCGCCATGGCGCTGCCTGCAGCAAAGATCAACAGCCCGATCACCATCACGCGCTTGCGGCCAAAACGGTCCGAAGCCACACCAAAGGGGATTTGCAGAATGCCTTGGGTCAACCCATAAATGCCCATGGCCAGCCCGATCAGGGCCGGGTCATCGCCGCCAGGGTATTTTCTGGCCTCCAGAGAAAACACCGGCATCACCACGAACAGGCCCAGCATACGCAGCGCGAAGATCAGGGCCAGTGAAACGGCTGAGCGGCGCTCCTGCCCGGTCATGACCGTGGAACCAGGGAAAGGTGAATGGGATGGTGAGGGCAAGGCTTTACTCGTGGACTTGAAATGCAGCGGATTGCGCCGTTCGGTACGGCCTGAACCAGTCTATTGTCCCCCATCTGCGCGGCGGATCTGCCCCGGGATGCGCCCCGGCGCCCGGCATTCACTATCATGGTGGGTTTCTCTCAACCGGCCACGACCTTGAATTCCTCTCCCGACGGCACGCTCCTCGCCAATGATCCCGATGCCAAGTACCTTGCCCGGGTCTTGCAGCAGCAAAACATCAGCGTACGGGGTGCGCGTACCCACAATCTGAAGAATATCGATCTGGATATTCCCCGTAACCAGTTGGTCGTCATCACCGGCCTGAGTGGATCCGGCAAGTCCAGCCTGGCGTTTGACACCCTGTATGCCGAGGGCCAGCGCCGCTACGTCGAGAGCCTGTCCACCTACGCGCGCCAGTTTTTGCAGCTGATGGACAAGCCCGATGTGGACGTGATTGAAGGCCTGTCGCCGGCCATCTCCATCGAGCAAAAAGCCACCAGCCACAACCCGCGCTCCACTGTGGGCACGGTGACCGAGATTCACGACTACCTGCGCCTTCTGTTTGCCCGCGCCGGCACGCCCTATTGCCCCGAGCATGGCTTGCCGCTGCAGGCGCAAACCGTGAGCCAGATGGTGGACGCCGTGCTGGCCCTGCCGCTTGAGACCCGGCTGATGATTCTGGCCCCCATCGCCCGTGAGAAAAAAGGCGAGTTTCTGGACGTGTTTGCCGACATGCAAGCCCAGGGCTATGTGCGCTTTCGGGTCAACGGTGTGGCCTATGAATTTGACGACCTGCCCAAGCTCAAAAAAACCGAGAAACACGACATCGACGTGGTGATCGACCGCATCAAAGTCCGCCCCGAAATGCAGCAGCGCTTGGCTGAAAGCTTTGAAGCCGCCTTGCGCCTGGCCAATGGCCGCGCCATTGCGATGGAAATGGACGACAGTAGCGCTGTCAAAAATAATAGCGCATCCCACAGTGGGGACGGGGGCTGCAGCCCGAAAGAGCACTTATTCAACGCCAAATTTTCGTGCCCGGTGTGCAGCTACTCGATTAGCGAGCTGGAGCCCCGCCTGTTCTCCTTCAACTCGCCCATGGGCGCCTGCACCAGTTGCGACGGCTTGGGCGTTCAGGAGTTTTTTGACCCGGCACGGGTGGTGGCATTCCCCAGTCTGAGCCTGGCCAGCGGCGCCATCAAGGGCTGGGACCGGCGCAATGGTTACTATTTCTCCATGCTGGAGAGCCTGGCGAAGCATTACAAGTTCGATATTGAGCAGGCATTCGAGTCCCTGCCAGAGGCAGTCCAACAGGCCATTTTGCAGGGTTCAGGCGAAGAAGAAATCAAGTTCAGCTACGTGATGGACTCCGGTAGAACCGCTGACGACACCGGTGTCGCGCAAGGCAAGAAGCTGAGCAAGAAGCACCCGTTTGAGGGCATCATCCCCAACATGGCGCGGCGTTACCGCGAGACCGACTCCGCCCTGGTGCGAGAAGACCTGGCCCGCCTGCGCAGCACCCAGCACTGCCCGGCCTGCGATGGCTCACGCCTACGGCTCGAAGCGCGCCATGTCAAGATTGGCGAAGGCGACCAGGCCCGCGCCATTTACGAAATCAGCCGCTCCACCCTGCGCGAGAGCTATGCCTATTTTCAGACCCTGACCATGCACGGCGCCAAAGGCGATATTGCCGCCAAAGTAGTGCGCGAGATTGGCCTGCGCCTGAAGTTTTTGAACGACGTGGGCCTGAACTACCTG
>JAYTRR010000070.1:0-17649 GCA_043746005.1 Burkholderiales bacterium | reverse complement strand
TGTGCACCGGCTTGCTGCCATTCGCGCTGCAACGTGGCGGCGATGGATTCCAGTGACTGTTTCCAAGTTGCCATGTGCTGTTCATTGCCCGCGACCTGCTGGGCCTGCGCAGCAGCGACGGATTCGCCAACCGAAGTCACCAGCGCATGGGAGCGTTGCTCAAAGGTCTCAGTAAACGCGTGCAAGGAGTCGCCCACACGGGTGGACAGCGCGCCGAGTTGCGTTTGTGTGGTGCTGATCATGCGTTCGTGCAGCTGTGTGGCCTCGTGGGTCAAACCCGTCATAGTGGCCTCGACCAGGGGCTTGATCGTTTCAGCCGCCACGCGGGCGCTGGTCGTCAGGCTGGCTTTGAGCGACTGATCCACGGAGCTGGCCAGCTCGGTGTAGACGCCCTTGATGTGGCCATGAAAATTGTCCTGATTGGTCAGCAGCCGTTCGTTTAGTTGCTGGCTCTGGCGCTCCATTAACGCCATCATGGTTTGCAAGGTGTTGACCACGCCAGGCAGCGCCTGCGATTGCAGTTGCAGGGCTTTGAAGGTTTCCTGGCGCTGGTGGGTGAGCGAAAAACTCCGCAAAACCGTTGCAATTTTGCCGTCCAGCACTTGACCGGCATGCAGGCGCTCGCGGCGCACCAGAGCCGAGATCAAGCCCAGCATGGCCGACGTAGCCACGCCCGCCAGTGATGTGCCAAACGCGAGGCCCAAGCCCTTGATCGGCGCTGCCAAGGAGGAGCGCATGGCTTGCAGATCGGTCGTGCCCTCCAGCGCAAACACTGCGCCATTGAGCGTAAGCACCATGCCCAGGAATGTGCCCAGCATGCCCAGCATGACCAGCAGACCGACCAAATAAGGCGTCAGTGCGGGGCCTGGCAGCCCTGCGCGCTCGCCTTCCACCCGCAAGCGCACAGCATTTTGCAGGGAAGGGTCCAGCGTTTCCAGCCAATCACCGAGATGGGGAAGGTCATCGGGAATGTGTGCCAGTGCATGGGTCAATGTGGCAGTTGCCCGGCGAAATTTGAGTAATTCCAGCGCGCCGATGCCATACACCACCCCAATAACCAGAGTCATGAGCAGCGCCGTCGGGTTGGCAGTAAAAAAGCCAAAGGCGACCCACACGACGGCCAAGGCGCCCAGGGAGAAGGTGGCTGGAAAAAAAATTCTATGCATGTCTATCAATTAACCTCGTTGCTAAACGCTTCAATGAGCCCCATGGCCGGTTGCAAGCGAACGTCCAATTCTGCGAGTAAGGCTTCGCGCAATTCATCCCGAAAACTCGCCAGCCAGGCACCTGGGCGCATCCACGTCGCTGGGTTATCGGGCTGCCCGGTGCGCTCAAGCATCTGCTGGTGGGTTTTGAGCAATTGCTCAAAGCGCTTTTTGAGTAAAACAGGCACCGTGCAAAGCAAGCGGTGTTCCCGGTCACTCAAAATTTTTTCCAGGGCTGCATCCAGAGTCGCCAGCTGCTTCAGCGAGGGGGCGTTGGCTGCCAGCGCTCCTCGCGCCTTAGCGCGCAAGGGGCCAATTTTGGACTCCATCTCCCTTTGCTGTGATACGTAAAAATGGTGAAATGGCGAGTAAATGACCGCGATTTCAGGCAGCGCATCGGGCGGGGGGATTGGGAATTTTATTCGAGCCGCGCCCAATGTTGGCGAACAGCTGGCTTTCATCGACTCCATCAGGGCCGTGCGGACCCGGGAAAACTCATCCCGCGCGACAAGATAGGACGCTGATTGGGCCCCGGCTTGCTCGGCCGATGGCTTGACCGCGGCTTGCACCTTGCTGGTGTCCAGGGCCACGTAGAGCCTGTCGGCGTCCGTAAAACTCACCCATTGGCCCAGCCGCTGCGCAAAAGCCTGTTTTGATTCGGCTCCATCCACAAGGGCCAGATCCGCCAGAAAACGAATGAGCCTTGAGCTATTGAAGTTGGTACGCGGCAAGGTTTGGGCTTCCCTTTGCTTCTTTTCTTTCATTCCAATGGCATTGCGTAGCTACGTTATGAGCTGGTGGCTGGGTAGTGATGGAGGGGGTGCGCGCCTTGACAGCGCGATCGGATGAGCCATCACGGGTGGTGTGTGGCTTACGGACGGAAATTCAACCGTATGAGCCCAATTGTCGCACTGTCACGACAGATGAGGACCTTCAGGACAGATCGATCGCCATAGTACGCAAACGTATGGCTGCTGCGGCGTCAAATCCGGGCCTGGTGTCGTTGTTGAAACCATGAGGCATTGACGGCACCTGGGCCAGGCCCCCCCCCCCCCCCGCAAATGGCGGGGGGGAGTTGGGTAATCCGGTTACTTCATATCCACACCACGGAAGGTGTGGCGACCAAACGGGCTCAGCTTGAAGTCGATCACTTCCTTGCGCACGGGTGCGAGCTGCACTGCGTGGGCAATGGTGAACCAGGGTGCTTGTTCCTTGAAGATTACCTGGGCTTTTTCGTACAACTTGGTACGTTCTTTCACGTCAGACACCATCTTGGCCTTTTGAATCAGGTCTTCAAATGGCTGGTAGCAGAACTTGGCTACGTTGGAGCCGTTGGTCTTGGCCGAACTGCAGCCCAGCAATGTGTTCAGGAAGTTGTCCGGATCTCCGTTGTCACCAGTCCAGCCCAGCATGCCCATCTGGTGCTCGCCTGCCTGCATGCGCTTGCGGTATTCGCCCCACTCAAAGCTCTTGATTTCTGCCTTGACGCCTACCTTGGCCAAGTCAGCCTGCATCAACTCGGCAATGCGCTTGGCGTTGGGGTTGTAGGGGCGCTGCACGGGCATGGCCCAGAGGTCGGTGGTGAAGCCGTTGGGATAGCCAGCGGCGGTCAGCAGTTTTTTGGCTTCGGTGGGGTTGAAAGCGTCGTCCTTGATGGACTTGTTGTAAGACCAGAGGCTTGGTGGAATCGGGTTGGTTGCCGGGATACCGGTGCTCAGGTAAACCGCTGACACGATGGCCTTCTTGTCGATGGACATGTTGATGGCCTTGCGCACGCGCACGTCATCAAATGGCTTCTTGGTGGTGTTGTAGGCCAGATAGCCCACGTTCAGGCCGGGTTGCTCAAGTAACGAAATGTTGGGATCCTTGCGGATGGCATCCAGGTCCGCCGGGTTGGGGTAGGGCATGACATGGCATTCGCCCTTTTGCAGCTTGGCCCAGCGTACCGAGGCATCGGGTGTAATGGCAAAAATGAGGTCATCAATTTTGGGCTTACCGGCATAGTGCTGGGGGAAGGCCTTGAAACGAACGATGGCATCTTTCTGGTATTGCACCAGCATGAAGGGACCAGTACCGACAGGCTCCTGGTCAATCTTCTCCGGCGTGCCGACCTTCAGCATGGCAATGGCATATTCCTTGGACTGAATGCCTGCCCACTGCATGGCCATATTCGCCAGGAAAGGTGCCTCGGGCGCGTTCAGCGTGAACTTGACGGTGTATTCGTCGATCTTGTCTACCGACTTGAGCAGCTTGGGCATGCCCATGTCACCGAAGTAAGCATGGTTGGAGCTGGTGACCTTGAAGTACGGATCGTTTTCTTTCCACTGGCGCTCGATCGTGAAGAGAATGTCGTCCGCATTGAAGTCGCGTGTTGGCTTGAAGTTTTTGTTGGACTGCCACTTCACACCCTTGCGAAGTTTGAAGATGTACTCGGTTCCGTCCTTGGAGACTGTCCAGCTCTCAGCCAGACCAGGAACCACTTTGGTGCCGCCGCGTTCGAAATCGACAATGTTGTCGTAGATTTGTTCGGTCACGTCAAAGGAAGTACCGGTGGTGTTGACGCCAGGGTAGAAATTTTCAGGGCTGCCTTCGGAGCAATAGACCAGTGTTTTAGCCGATGCGGGTGCAAGGGCCATGAGCGCAGGCAAAGCCAACGCGCACAAGAGGGCGCTTTTGGTGGGGCGCAAGCGGAAATGAATCATCAAATAAACTCCTGTTGGAATAGTCAGATGGACTACGTAAAAATCGGGCCCAACTCATTTGTTGGACTAACAAAGTGTCATCGTACGCCGAGAATCAGGCCTTGCGTCTTGGGGTTGATACGGGGGTTAGTCTGCAAGGGGCGCATCGCCCGTGGCTGCCAGGCGCTCGGCTTCGAAGCATGCGACCTGTCGACCACGCAATTCCCGCAACACCGGGCGCTCAATGCGGCAGTGTTCCACTGCATAAGGACAGCGGGTCGAGAAAACACAGCCGAGTGGTGGGTTCAGGGGTGACGGCAATTCGCCCTTGAGCACCGTGCGATGCAGTGCGGGCCCACTGCCCGCCAAGCCGGGTGTAGAGGCCAGCAATGCCTGGGTGTAGGGGTGCAAGGGGCGGTTGAAGATGGCGTTCTTCTCACCCTGTTCAACGGTGTGCCCCAGGTACATCACCAGCACATCATGGGCAATGTGGCGAACTACACTCAGGTCGTGCGAGATGAACAGATACGCCAGACCCAGGTCGCGCTGAAGGTCCGCCAGCAGGTTCAAGACCTGGGCCTGAATCGATACGTCCAGTGCTGATACCGGCTCATCAGCCACCACCAGTGAAGGGTTCAGCATGAGCGCCCGCGCGATGGCAATGCGCTGGCGCTGCCCACCCGAGAACATGTGCGGGTAGCGGTCGTAGTGCTCGGGGCGCAGGCCTACCAGCGCCAGCATGGAGCGTGCCTTTTCTGCCCGCTCGTCAGAGGTCAACCGGGTGTTGATCTCAAGAGGCGCTTCCAGAATCTGCCCGATGCGTTTGCGCGGATTCAGTGAGCCGTAGGGGTTCTGAAAGACCAGTTGTACCTTCTGACGCAGTGCGTGTCTGTCATGGCTGGACGCAGCGACTACGTCAACGCCATTGACCTGCAGGGTACCTTCGGACGGCGTTTCTATCAGTGAAACCATACGTGCCAGCGTGGACTTGCCGCAGCCCGACTCGCCCACAATGGCCAGTGTCTTGCCTGCCTGTACCGAGAACGAAACGCCGCCCACAGCCTGCAGTTGATCAGGTTTGCGCAGAAAGCCTTTGCTGATGGCGTAAACACGTTTGAGGTTTTCTGCCTGGACCACGGTTTTTCCAACAGCGGGTGCCAGCGTCTGTTGCGGGCTCATGCGGACACCTCTTGCGGATTGGCGCGTTGCTGGGTACCCCCGATGGGAAAGTGGCATCGCACGACGCCGTCTTGCCAGGGGCGCAGTGCGGGGCGGGTCAGGCACAGGTTGCCATCGGCATAACCGCAACGGGGGGCAAAGAGGCAACCCGTGGGCCGGTCATACAGGCCGGGCACCATGCCGCGGATGGTAGCCAGGCGCGAATGTCCGTCATTGCGTTCGGGTAGTGCAGCCATCAGGGCTTCGGTGTAGGGGTGTTGGGGTGCGGTAAACAGGGTGTCGGAGCCACGCTGCTCCATGATCTGGCCGGCATACATGACGGCCACGCGCTGCGCCATTTCACTGACCACGCCCATGTTATGGGTGATCAGCACCAGCGCCATACCGCTGTCTTTTTGCAGGCTGCGCAGCAGGTCCAGAATTTGGGCCTGTATGGTCACGTCTAGCGCGGTGGTGGGCTCGTCGGCTATCAGCAGCTTGGGGTTGCAGGCAATGGCCATGGCAATCATGACGCGCTGGCTCATGCCGCCTGACAGCTGGTGGGGATAAACACCCAGGCGGCTTTCGGGCGCGGGTATGCCGACCTGCTCCAGCAGTTCGATAGAGCGTTTACGGGCGGCGGCCTTGTCCAAGCCCATGTGCAGCTTCAGTGTTTCTGCCAGCTGAAATCCTACGGTGAAGCAGGGGTTGAGGCTGGTGGTCGGGTCCTGAAAAATCATGGACAGGTCTTTGCCGGTGAGCTTGCGCCGCTCGCGGTCAGACAGGGCCAGCAGGTCGTGGCCATCAAAGCGCAACTTGTCGGCACGCACGCGTCCGGGGTAGGCCACCAGGCCCATCAATGCCATCATGGTGACACTTTTGCCCGAGCCGGATTCGCCCACGATACCCAGCACATCGCCGGTATCGAGGGACAGGCTCACGCTGTCAACTGCGTGCATGACGCCGTTGTGCGATGGAAACTCCACCGACAGGTTTTCAATTTCAAGCAATGCCATGGTGCGGTGTGCTCAGTGGTTCCAGCGATTTAGCGCTTGAGCTTGGGGTCCAGCGCATCACGCAGACCATCACCAAGCAAGTTAAAAGCCAATACGGTAATCAGGATCGCGAGGCCAGGAAATGTGACCACCCACCAGGCGCGTAGTACGAATTCACGCGCGTCGGCCAGCATGGTGCCCCATTCGGGCGAGGGTGGTTGCGCTCCCAGACCCAAAAAGCCGAGGGCGGCCGCATCCAGAATTGCCGTCGAGATACCCAGCGAGGCCTGTACGATCAATGGTGAGGTGCAGTTGGGCAGCACTTCACTGAACATGACCCGCCAATGCCCGGCACCGCCCATGCGGGCTGCGGTGACGTAATCACGCGAGGTCTCGGTGATGACGGCTGCACGGGTGATGCGCACGTAATGCGGCAACACAACAATCGCCACCGCAAGCATGGCATTCATCAGGCCCGGCCCTAGTATGGCCACGATCACAATGGCCAGCAGCAGGCTGGGCAGGGTGAGGATGATGTCCATCAACCGCATGACGGCGACTTCAAACACTCCGCGGAAATAACCTGCAAGCAGGCCCAGCACGGTGCCCAGAATGACCGAGATGGAAACCACCGCAATGCCAATCAGCAGCGACAGGCGGGCGCCAAAAATAAGGCGCGACAGAATGTCACGGCCAATGGCGTCGGTGCCTAGCAGGTGCGCCGCAGAACCCCCCGTCTGCCAGGCAGGTGGAACCAGGAAAACGGTGGGGTCGGTCAGGTCGGGCGCATAAGGCGCGATGACATTGGCGAAGGCCGCCATCAGCAACACCAGCACCACAATCAGCAGTCCCGCGACGGCGCCCCGGTTCGCACTGAAGTAGCGCCAGAAGTCCCACAGCGGGTGCAGGGGCGCTGCCTGCGTAGAGGTTTCCACGGATCGTATGGTTGTCATTTTTGGTGCCTGATCCGGGGGTTGATGATGCCGTAGGCGAGGTCCACCAGCAGGTTGACCGCCATCACCACGGCACCCAGCAACAGCATGCCACCTTGCAGCACGGGGTAGTCGCGCCGACTGATGGCCTCAATCAACCACTTACCCACGCCCGGCCATGAAAAGATGGTCTCGGTCAAGATGGCACCGGTGAACAGCACGCCCACTTGCAGTCCAATCACGGTGATGACCGGTATTAACGCGTTGCGCAGCGCGTGCACCGCCACTACGCGCAGGTTGGAGAGCCCTTTGGCACGTGCAGTGCGAATGTAGTCCTCACCCAACACCTCCAGCATCGCAGAGCGCGTCATGCGTGCAATCACGGCCAGTGGATTGGTGCCCAGCACAATGGTAGGAAGAATCAGGTGCGAAACCGCGGACCCGAAGGCCCCGGTCTCGCCCGACAGTAGCGTGTCAATCAGCAGGAAGCCGGTCACCGGTTCAATGAAATACTGCACGGCAATGCGACCAGAGACGGGGGTCAGATCGAGCTGCACCGAGAACAAGAGAATCAGCAACAGCCCCCACCAGAAGATGGGCATGGAGTAGCCGGTGAGCGATACGCCCATCACGCCATGGTCGAGTATGGAATTGCGTTTGACAGCCGCGATGATGCCGGCGGGGACTCCAATGATCAAAGCAAAAAGAATGGCGCACAGGGCCAACTCGATAGTGGCCGGAAACAGGGCGGAAAACTCGCTCAGTACGGGTGTTTGGGTGATGATGGATTTACCCAGGTCGCCCTGCAAAACGCGCCCGATATAGATGCCGTATTGCACCATGACGGGGCGGTCCAATCCGTATTCCTTGAGCAGAGCAGCGTGACGCACGTCATCAATGCCGCGCTCACCGGCCAGCGTTTCGATGGGGTCGCCGGGCACCATGCGAATCAGAAAAAATGCCAACAATGTCATTCCGAAAAAAGTCGGGATGATCAGGCTCAGGCGCGTGAAGAAGAAGCGCAACATGGTTTATGCAGAGTGGGTATTGAATAAAAAAAGCCGGTCAAAAACCGGCTTTTTTATTGACAGCATGGCTATCGATTACTTGAGGTGCTTGCCGATCAGGCCAGCCATCTCAAACATCGACACTTGCATCTTGCCGAAAACTTCCTTGAGCTTTGCATCGGCGTTGATCATGCGCTTGTTGACGGCATCTTGCAACTTGTGCTTCTTGATGTACACCCACAGCTGCTTCACCACTTCAGTGCGCGGCAGCGGGCTGTTACCAACGATGGAAGCCAGAGCGGCGCTCGGTGTCAGGGCCTTCATGAAGGCTGCATTGACGGTGCGCTTTTTGGCCGGAGCCTTTTTGGCAGCTACTTTTTTCGCAGGAGCGGCTTTCTTGGCTGGCGCAGCTTTTTTAGCTGGAGCTGCCTTTTTGGCCGGAGCCTTTGCGGCTACCTTCTTCGCGGGCGCTGCTGCTTTTGCAGGTGCAGCTTTTTTTGCCGGTGCTTTCTTTGCAGTTGCCATGATTGATTGTCCTTCTAGAAGTTGATTAATCTCCAGCGAAAAACTGCTTCTTCGCTGGTAACCCGGATGCTACTGGAGAAAAAGCACGTTTCCAAGGGTGGAAATGCTTTTTTCACTCGGGAATGTTGTTTTTTTCATTGGAGAATAGGTGTATTCAACGAAAAGGAGTACCAACCCATGGCAACCGGCTTTGCAACATGCGACCTTTGCGACATTTACAAGAACGATTCCAGCGGTGATTTCCGCGTGCTGGCTCCCGTATTCAGGGACTTTGGACAGATCAGAAAATTCGCGGGACCCGTGGTCACGGTGAAGTGCTTTGAGGACAACACATTGGTGAAAGCTGCAGTGGATTCCCCTGGTTTTATGGATACGCCCGAGGGTCGCGTCGGTAAGGTGTTGGTCGTGGATGGTGGCGGCTCGCTGAGGCGGGCATTGCTGGGGGGCAATCTGGGAGCGGCTGCTGCCCGCAACGGCTGGGCTGGTGTGGTTATCGACGGCTGCGTGCGGGATACCGCTGAACTGGCGACCCAGGCCGTGGGGATCCGCGCATTGGCGGCCATGCCGTTGCCAACCGAGAAGCGCAACCAGGGGCAGGCGGATGTCGCCGTGCAAGTGCAGGGTATCTGGATTCGTCCGGGAGACTGGCTCTATGCCGATGAAGACGGCATCGTGGTGGGCACTAAGCCGCTGGTGTAGTGGTTTTACCGCTTGGGAGTGTGGCCAGGAGAACCCCGAGTAGCGCAATGGCAAAGGCCAGCAACTGCAGGCCACCCAGAGTTTCGCCCAGGACGAGTACGCCCACCAGTGCGGCAGAGATGGGCAGCATGACCGTGAACACCCCGGCGCGGGCAGCGGGCACGGCTTTCAACCCGGTCATCCAGAGCCACACTGTCCATACGCTGGCGGCCAGCGCGTAAAAGACCAATAGCACCCATGAGCCCGTGGCGACGGTGCTGAAATCGAAATGCAGCGCCACGTAAAGCCCCATCGGGGTCATCAACAGGAAACCCCACAGGTTGATCAGGGCCGTGATGCGTTTGGGCGACAACGCACCGGTCAACTTCTTGCCGATCACCGCATAGGCTGCTTCGCACAGCACCGCGGCGAAGACCAGGAGATTGCCGATGAGTGCCTTGTTGTGCGTGAAATCGGCCTCTAGCCCCCGTGCTGATTGCGCAGACAGCTCACTTTTTGATAGCGCAAGCAGACCAATGCCCAGCGCGCCGCAACCCACGGCCGCCCAGACGCGCAATCCGATGCGCTCTTTCAGGAAGGCCCAGCTCATCAGCGCGACAACCGCAGGGATAGACGCCATGATGACGCCGGCAGACACCGCGCTGGTCATGCTCACCCCGAAGAGCATGCAGATCGAGAACATGAAATTGCCCAGAAAGGATTCCAGAAACACCAGCCGCTTTGTCGCGCTTGTCATCGGTACTTCAGCCGCTGGCCGTTTCAACCAGTGCGCCATGGCCAGGCCGCCAATGCCAAACCGCAGCCACGCCAGCAGAAATACCGGCAGAGCCGCGACCAGCGGTTTGGACAATGCCACGTAGCTGCCGACCAGCGACATGCTCAGAGCAAGAAAACAATAAGCGACCCATCTTCGAGGCGCGGGGTGTGAATGGGCTGCAGTTGTCATGGGTGGCAATCATGCCTCAGCGTGGGGCGGTGTTCAGTGGTTTGACTCCTTGCGCCTGAATTGGTACCAGTCGGGCAGTCAGGTATGCGGTACCTTTGGTATTTCCCAAACAAGGATCTGAAAATGGTGATTGGAAAATTTGCGTACGCGAACAACAGCAACCGGTTTCTGGCCGCTCCCGCTCTGGACGGTCAGGCGTTTGCCGTGGTGGGCGTGCCCTTTGATGGTGCGGTGACCAACCGCCCCGGTGCGCGTTTTGGGCCACAAGAGATTCGCCGGGCTTCGCTCATGCTGTGTGATGGCTTGCATCCCGTGTTCGGCGTGACGCCGCTGGGTGTGATGGGTGACGCGGGCGACATGCTTTTGCCCAACGCGTCCGGCTTGCCTGTTGTGCGCACCGCCATAGAGCAGCAGGCGGCGCAGCTGATGGCGGCCCACCACTGCGTCTTCATTGGGGGCGACCATTCGGTGACTCTGCCGCTGTTGCGCGCGGCCAAAGCGCGGCACGGTGAACTGGCCTTGATTCACTTTGATGCCCATTGCGATACCTGGACCGATCACTTCGGCGAGCCATCGGGCCATGGCACCTGGACCTACGAGGCCATTCAGGAGGGACTGGTCAGCTCGGCGCACACGGTGCAAATCGGCTTGCGCTCCAGTGGCGAGCGTGCGGCGCGTGAGTATGTGCAGGGCCAGGGCGGCCTGATTTACACCGCGCGTGCGCTGCGAGGCAGGGATGGGGATGGGCTGCAATCGGCCATTGCAGAAATTAAAACCCGCATCGGCAACAAGCCGTGTTACCTGACACTGGATATTGATTGCCTGGACCCTGCGTTTGCACCCGGCACCGGAACGCCAGAGCCCGGGGGCATGAGTAGCTCGCAGGTTTTGACGTTTCTGGAAGAGCTGTCGGGTTTGAACTGCATTGGCATGGACTGTGTCGAGGTGGCGCCCGCTTACGACCATGCAGAACTTACCAGCAACGCCGCTTCTGCGTTTATCTGGACTTACCTGTGCGGACAGGTGGCCAAGGCGACTGCCTGAAAGAAACCGATATGTTGCTTGATTCAGATACCCAGCTCAATCAAAAGAGTTATTACGAAGCCAGTGTGCTGCGCGAGCCCGCCCAGCCTACCTTGCGCGGTGATGTACAGGCCGATGTGCTGGTGGTGGGCGGCGGATTTGCGGGGCTGTCATCGGCCATCGAACTGGCGCAGCGAGGCTACAAGGTGGTGGTGCTGGAAGCCGACCGCGTGTGCAGCGGTGCTTCGGGGCGCAATGGCGGGCAGAGCATCGTGGGTTTTGCCAGCGGACAGGAGCCCTTTGAGCAGCAATTGGGGGCCGCGAATGCACGGCTGGCATGGGACATGTCGCTGGAAGCTGTCAAGCTGATTGACGAACGCATTGCCCAGTTTCAGATTGATTGCGACCGTGTCAAAGGATATCTGTACGTGGCGGATTCCCCCCGAAAGGCGCGCGCGCTGGAAGCGGAAATGCAGGTGATGGAGCGCAGCTACGGATTCAAGACTGACTTTGCGCGGGGTGCTGATGTGCAGAAGCATATTCAAAGCCCCTTGTACTGCGCGTCTGCGTATGAAGGAACCTCGGGCCATTTGCATCCCCTGAAGTATGGTCTGGGTTTGGCGCGCGCAGCGTGCGCCTTGGGCGTGGAGATTTTTGAACATTCACCCGTGGTGGATTTGCAGCGCGGTGCGCGTGTCACCGCGCGCACCAAAGGCGGGAGCGTAAGCGCCCAGTTTGGTGTGCTCGCCGGCAACTACACACTCGCTGAATACGGTCCGCGGGTGGCACCGGATATTGCCCCGCGCATCATGCCGGTGGGTACCTACATGATCAGTACCGCGCCACTCGATCCCCACCTGTGCAAGCGCCTGATTCCCAGCAATGCATCGGCTTGTGACAATAATTTCATCCTGGATTATTTTCGTTTCAGCGCAGACCACCGCATGTTGTTCGGTGGTCGTGTGAGTTATTCCACCCGCACTCCGGCTGATTTGCAAGAGGTCATGGGGCGGCGCCTGGGTGAAGTATTTCCCGAGTTGCGTAACGTACCTATCGAATTTCTATGGGGTGGATTTGTCGACATCAGCATGAACCGGGCGCCTGACTTTGGCCGTCTGGGTCAGAACATGTATTACCTGCAAGGTTTTAGTGGTCATGGTGTCGCGCTGACCGGGTTGGCGGGCCGTCTGGTTGCGCAAGCGGTTGCGGGGCAGGCAGAGCGTTTCGATGTGTTCGCCGGGCTGCAGCATCACAAGTTTCCTGGCGGCCCGCTTCTGCGCATGCCCAGTCTGGTGCTTGGCACGCTGTACCACCGGCTGATGGACAAGTTCTGAAGGACTACATCAGGGGACCAAACGCCTGATTTCTGCCGCGATAGCCTGCGCCAGAATCGGTCCGTAGCGCTGAATTTCGGTCAGCGGCGCGTAGCCATAACCAATGACCAGGCCCTTGGCGTCCGTGCGTTCGAGGCAGTAGGCAGAGAGGGCGCGCACAGTCAGGCCCATGTCTGCCATCCGCTGAACCAGCGCCTTGTCGTCCACTGCATGGGGCAATCGCACACACAGGTGCAGGCCCTGCTCAGCCCCTGTGATTTGTGCGTGCTCCCCCAGGCAGGGTTGCAGCGCCTCCAGCAGGCATTGCCTGCGCTGCGCATAACTGGTGCGCGCGCGGCGTAACGCACTGGCGAAGTGCCCCAGCTCAATGAACTCCGCCAGGGCAGCCTGCAGCGGCATCTGGCCCGGGCGGTTGAGGTCATAGTGGGCTTGCTTGAAAGCCGCTACCAGTCGCTTGGGGACCACCAGGTAACCCAGCTTCAGGCCGGGGTAGAGTACCTTGGAGAAGGAGCCCAGATATAGGACGCGCTCATCCTTGTCCAGTCCAGCCAGGGAGGAGAGCGGCGGTCCGCTGAACCGGAATTCGCTGTCGTAGTCATCCTCCAGAATCCAGGCGTTGTGGGTGCGCGCGATCGACAGAATTTGTTGTCGGCGGGCGAGGGACATGACTGCCCCCGTGGGGTACTGGTGCGACGGAGTGGTGTAGATCAGGCGGGGCGGCTTCTTTTCGTCAGCCGGACCGGGTGCAATGCCGTGCTGGTCCACTTTGACCGGGTGGGCCTGCAGGCCTGTTGCCATAAAGGCCTTGACGGCGCCCCAATAGGCAGGGTCTTCCAGCCACACGGTATCGCCATGGTCGGCCAGCATGTGCGCGCACAGCTCCAGTGATTGCTGCGTGCCGCTGGTGATGATGACCTGGTCCACATCAAGGGGTACGCTGCGGAATACGCGCAGGTAGTCCGCCACGGCACGACGCAAAGGCGCGTAACCACCGGAGTAGCTGTAGTCCAGCATCTCGGGGTAGGTCATGCGCCAATGCTTGTTCTGCAGACGCTGCCAAAGGGCAACAGGGAATGCACTGAAATCTGCAATGCCAGGCGTAAAAGGCTGGATTTCCAGCTGTGTGGCGCAGAAAGTGGACGACAGCGCAGTTCCACGACGCGACAGGTCTGCAACGTGGTGGGGTGCGATGGAGGGCCGTGTTCTGGGCTGGGCTTTGGGAATGTTGTCGTTGACGAAAGTACCACTGCCCACACGGCTAACCAGATACCCTTCCACACTGAGCTGGTTCAGTGCCGCAACCACGGTGTTCCGGGAGAGCTTCAGGTCATCGGTGAGCTCGCGGCTGGACGGAAGTCGATCCCCGGCGTCGAGTTTGCCATCCAGCATGGCGCGGCGCAGGGCCTCGTACAGCTGGCGGTGCAAAGGCATGTTGTCCTTTTGACTGAGTCGGGCCATTTCTATGAGCAATAGTTCAGACAACATGAGGAATTTTTCAAGAAACGAGAGTGGTCGGACAGAGTTTGGCGTTGTCAGAAGTGGCACCTTGCGGTTGCCGCAACTGGCTCCCATCAGAATCCAATTTTGCCTGACAATGATGCAAAGAATACGGAGACATCCATGAAAAATCCGCCATGTTTGGTGTGGTTGCCTGCGGATCATCGCCTTCTGGGCAACGGTGATCGCACAATGCCTTTTTTCGTCCTTGGCGACAAATATGCACGTGCCGTCAAGGCAAACGCCTTGGCTGAACCCGTTGTATTTCCGATGGCAAATGCAGGGCAAATTCCGGCACTTCTGGATCTGGTGGATGGAGTCATGTTGACCGGATCTCCCTCCAATGTTCACCCGTCCCATTTTGGTGAATCCGTAGCCAATCCAGTCTTGCCGCTTGATGAGCGTCGCGATGCACTGACCCTTTCCCTTGTCAAGGACTGTATTGCGAAGGCGGTGCCTTTGCTGGGCATTTGTCGTGGGTTCCAGGAAATCAATGTGGCTCTGGGCGGGACATTGCACCAGCAAGTTCAGACGGTGTCTGAAATGATGGATCACCGCGAGCCTGCCAACGAACCTTATGCCACGCAATATGCGCCAAGTCATGCAGTGCGTCTGGTGGCTGGCTCCGCCATCGCACAGTGGGCCGGCGGCGACGTGGTGCAAGTGAATTCATTGCATGGTCAGGGTATCGGTCGTCTGGCACAGGGCTTGCGTGCTTTAGCGCATGCACCCGATGGCCTGGTGGAAGCCTTTGAAGTTCGGGACGCGAAAGTCTTCGCATATGCAGTGCAATGGCACCCCGAATGGCGCACCGCTGAGAACCCTTTCTACACAGCTATTTTCAAGGCCTTCGGTGACGCCTGTCGCGAACGACAAGCCGCCAGATTTTCGCAATCAGTTTGACACGTGCTGTTCAACGCAGCGAGGAACGAAGTATGAATGACAAGAAAACAATGACCTTCAATGATTTGGAGCAATGGCTCAACGAGCGACGGGTAACCGAAGTCGAATGCCTGGTGCCTGACTTGACCGGTGTGGCGCGCGGAAAAATTTTGCCCCGGGCCAAGTTCACCGAAGACCGTGGCATGCGCTTGCCACAGGCCATCGTCGCCATGGGTGTGACGGGAGAGTTTCCCGAGAGCGGTCCCTACTACGATGTGATTGACCCTATTGACCGGGACATGCAACTGCGGCCCGACCCCTCGTCGGTGCGCATCGTGCCATGGGCTACTGACCCTACCGCGCAAGTGGTGCATGATTGCTTTAACCATGAAGGTGTGCTGGTACCTTTTGCACCCCGCAGCGTGCTGCGCCGCGTGTGCGATTTGTTTGCCGCCGAGGGGTTGCAGCCTATTGTTGCCCCTGAACTTGAGTTTTATCTGACGGCACGAAATACCGATCCGGACATCCCACTGAAAGCCCCCATTGGTCGCAGCGGTCGTGCGGAAACCTCGCGTCAGGCCTACAGCATCGATGCGGTGAATGAATTTGATCCCTTGTTTGAAGAAATCTACGACTACGCCGACAAGATGGAGTTGAATGTGGACACCCTCATTCACGAGGTAGGTGCTGGGCAGATGGAAATCAACTTCTTCCACAACCAGCCGCTTGGTCTGGCGGATGAAGTGTTCTTTTTCAAGCGCACGGTGCGTGAAGCAGCGTTGCGGCACGACATGTATGCCACCTTTATGGCAAAACCGATCGCCGGTGAACCGGGTAGTGCCATGCATGTGCACCAGAGCATTCTGGATGTCGTGACGGGTAAAAACATTTTTAGCAATCCGGATGGATCGGTGTCCGAGGCCTTTCTGCATTACATCGGTGGCTTGCAGCGCTACATTCCGGCCGCCATGGCTTTGGTGGCGCCCTACGTCAACAGCTACCGCCGCTTGTCCCGCAACATGGCAGCACCTATCAACATCGAGTGGGGTTACGATAACCGCACCTGTGGCATTCGCTCACCCATTTCATCGCCAGCAGCGAGACGCGTTGAAAACCGGGTGATCGGAGCCGACGCGAATCCCTACATCGCCATGGCCATGACGCTGGCTTGCGGCTATCTGGGGTTGAAAAACAAGATAAAACCTAAGCCTGAAATGAAAGGTGATGCCTATCTGTCGCCTTACGCATTGCCACGCAGCCTGGGCGAGTCGCTGGACTGGTTACGTCGCGAATCCGATCTGCACGAGGTGCTGGGCAAGGAATTCATCACGGTGTATTCAGAGATCAAGGAACTGGAATCAGACGAGTTCATGAAAGTGATTTCCCCTTGGGAGCGTGAGCACCTGTTGCTTCACGTTTAAACCAAATCCATCCATCTGAACGGGAATATTTGTATGAGTACAGCAGTCGATACCGCACACATTCAGTCTTTGGACAGTGCCCATTTTTTGCATCCTTTTACTGATTTCAAAGATCTGAATACCCGCGGCGCCAGGGTCATCACCAAGGCCGAAGACATTTACGTTTGGGACTCCGAAGGGAAACGGTTGCTGGATGCCATGAGCGGTTTGTGGTGTGTCAATGTAGGTTATGGGCGCAAAGAGCTGGCGGATGCGGCCCAGAAGCAGATGATGGAGCTGCCTTACTACAACAGCTTCTTTCAAACCACCAACGTGCCTGCAGCCCAGTTGGCTGCCAAGCTCGCCTCCCTGGCGCCCGCCGTGGGTGACCGCACTTTCAAACATGTCTTCTATTCGTCGAGTGGAAGCGAGAGCAATGACTCCAACGTGCGCATGGTGCGCCGGTATTGGGACTTGTTGGGGCAACCTCAGCGTAAAGTGATTATTGGCCGATTGAACGGTTATCACGGAAGCACCATGGCGGGTGCATCGCTCGGCGGCATGAGCGGTATGCACGCGCAGGGGGATTTGCCGCTGCCCAACATCACCCATATTGGCCAGCCATATTTCTTTGAAAATGGCTTGCCAGGTGAACCCGTCGAGGCCTTTGGCGTGCGTGCCGCTGGATGGCTGGAAGCCAAAATTCTGGAGCTTGGGGCAGACAAAGTTGCGGCCTTTATTGCTGAGCCGGTGCAAGGCGCAGGTGGCGTGATTATTCCGCCGGCAACCTACTGGCCCGAAATCCAGCGCATTGTGGACAAGTACGGAATCCTGTTGATCAGCGATGAGGTTATTTGCGCTTTTGGTCGATTGGGGCACTGGTTTGGGTACGAGAAATTTGGCTACAAGCCCGATTTGGTGACTTTTGCCAAGGCGGTTACCAGCGGCTACATACCGCTGGGTGGCGTGATGGTCGGAAATCGGGTTGCCGATGTGCTGATCGAGAAGGGGGGCGAGTTTAACCACGGCTATACCTACAGCGGGCATCCTGTGGCGTGTGCAGTGGCTTTGGCCAATATTGCAATCATGGAACGTGAAATGTTGCCCCAGCGCGTTCATGACGATATTGGGCCCTACCTGGCCAAGCGTTTTGCCGAGTTGAAGGCGCACCCGTTGGTGGGTGATGCTGAAACCTGTGGCTTCGTCGGTGGTTTGGTTCTGGTCAAAAGCAAGCAGACCAGCGAACGTTTCAATGGTGATTTGGGCGTTGGCATGGTGTGTCGGGGACACTGTTTTGGGAACGGGTTGGTGATGCGAGCAGTGGGCGATCGCATGATCATCGCGCCGCCCCTGACTATGACCCAT
>JAYTRR010000069.1:0-6059 GCA_043746005.1 Burkholderiales bacterium | reverse complement strand
ACAAGCACGAGAAGAAGCTGGTCATGCCGCTGGTGGTTGCCAGTACGCTGTTGTTTTACACCGGGGCTGCTTTTTGCTACTTCTTTGTTTTTGGGCAGGCTTTTCCGGCCATTCAGCGGATGGCACCCTCATCGGTGGCTGTCAGTCCGGATATTGATGCGTACCTGGATTTTGTGATCACCATGTTCATTGCCTTTGGCGTGGCATTCGAGGTGCCTATTGCGGTGGTGATTCTGGCGCGCATGAATCTGGTGACAGTGACCCAATTGAAGTCGTATCGTGCTTATTTTGCTGTGGGTGCAGCAGCCGTTGCCGGAGTCGTCACGCCACCCGATCCGGTGTCCATGCTGGCTCTGCTGGTGCCCATGTGCCTTTTGTATGAAGTTGGCATCTGGTCCGCGCAGATCTTCATCAAACACACACAGGCGCCACCGGAAGAGGCTCCGGCTAGCGAGCCCTAGTCGGCTCTTGCCAAAGCGGCAGATAAATGCCGCTAGCCCCGCCAACTCTGGCTGGGGTGCTAGAAAACAATAGTTAACGATCCACCTGCCGGGGTTTTGGACGCACACCGGGGGTGACGTCCAGTTCCATGGGCTGGTTCTTTCGCTCAATGGAAAAGCGCGAAAGCGTTCCCGGCTTGAGCGCTGAAACCTGCGCCAGCAGTTGCGTTACATCGACAACCGGCTGGTTCGAAATCTGCACGATGACATCTCCTGGGCGAATACCGGCCTGGGCCGCAGGGCCATTCTGGAGCACGCCGGTAATGATGACGCCGCGCTTGGTCTTGACGTCAAACGTTTCTGCCAGCTCGGGTGACAGATCGTTGGGCTCCACGCCAATCCAGCCGCGGGTGATTTGCCCGTCTTTCACAATTCCCTCCAGCACCAGTTTGGCGGTGGACACCGGAATGGCGAAGCCAATGCCCATATTACCGCCCGATCGGGAGTAAATGGCGGTGTTGATTCCCAACAGGTTGCCATTGATATCGACCAGCGCGCCGCCGGAGTTACCAGGGTTGATGGCGGCATCGGTCTGGATGAAATTCTCGAATGTGTTGATACCCAGCTGGTTACGGCCCAGCGCACTGACGATGCCACTGGTTACGGTTTGACCGACGCCAAAGGGGTTTCCAATGGCCAAAACCCGGTCTCCAACCTGTGCGGCGTCCGAGTTGCCCAAGACGATGACTGGCAGCTTGTCGAGTTCAATTTTGAGAATGGCCAGGTCCGTGTCCGGATCCGTGCCAATGATCTTGGCGCGGGCACTTCGGCTGTCGTTCAGTACGACTTCGATTTCGTCAGCGCCGTCAACTACATGGTTATTGGTCAGGATATAGCCGCTAGGGCTCACGATGACGCCGCTGCCCAAGCCTGACTGGGGTTCGTTCCCTTGTTCCCCAAAGAAAAACTTGAACCAGGGGTCATTGCTATTAGGGTTCTTACGCGCGGCCTTGCTGGTGTTGATGCTCACGACCGCGGAGGAGGCCTTCTGCGCTGCTATGCGATAACTGCCCGGAGGCACGTCAGCGGGATTTGTAGCGGGAGCCTCAATGAGCGCAATGGCGCCTGATAGGGAGGTGTTGTGCCCGGTCCATTGGGGTTTGAGTGTGGCGACGACAAAGTACGCCGCCAGCAGTACCGTAGCGGTTTGGGAAAAAAGCAGCCAGAGTCTTTTCATTGAATTTCCAGATGGGGCTGCATACACAGTTTGCAACCGTTAGTGAAATTGTAGGCGGCATGGCCTGTCGCGGTACATTTGCAGGTCTTATATGGCCAGCCACCCAACCATTATTCATATCCAGCCACAGGCGCCCAAAAAGCCGCCGGAGGGCGCTGCGTGCAACGGATGCGGCGTTTGCTGCCTGGTGGAGCCCTGCCCGTTGGGCGTGGTGCTGTCGCGTCAGCGCAGGGGTGCTTGCAGGGCGCTGCACTGGCAAGAGGCGAGCCACCAATACCGGTGTGGCGCAATAGTCACCCCGCAGGAGACTCTGGAGCATTCTTTGCCACGCCCCCTAGGCTGGCTGGCAAGACCGACGGCACCGTTGTTGCACCGTCTGGCATTGCGGTGGATTGCAGCTGGCGTGGGTTGTGACAGCAGTCTCGAACCGGCGCCTATGGCGGCCGCGACAATGACCGACTCACTTGACTTCTGCTCCGACGCGAAGGCCACTCCCCATGATTGATCGCCAGGAATTCCAGGCTTCGTTGGATGCTTTGCTGCAACCCGAGCGTTTCAAAGACTATTGCCCCAACGGCTTGCAGGTCGAGGGTGGCCGGCAGGTGAGAACGATCGTTTCCGGCGTGACCGCCAGCCTGGCCCTGATTGAATCTGCAATAGCGGCCGGAGCGGACACGATTTTTGTGCACCACGGACTGTTCTGGCGGGGACACGACGGCTGTGTGACTGGGTGGCTGCGCCAGCGCCTGGCGCTTTTGCTGGCGAACAACACCAATCTCTTTGCTTACCATTTGCCGCTGGATGCACACCCGGAACTGGGTAATAACGCGCAACTGGGAATCCTGTTGGGATTGCAGCCGACAGGGCGGTTTGGAGAGCAGGAATTAGGCTGGCTGGGGGTGCCGGCGACGGCGGGTTTGCCTGAGTCAGCGGAGGAAGTCGAGCCTGCATTTACCAATCCTCAGGTGCTGGCGAGTCACGTAGAGCGAGTCTTGGGCCGATCCGTACTCCTGGTGCCGGGGAAATCGGGTCCGGTGCGGCGCGTCGCCTGGTGTACCGGGGGGGCACAAAGCTATTTTGAGGCTGCCATCGCCGCTGGTGTGGACGCATTCATCACCGGAGAGATTTCCGAACCACAAGCCCATCTCGCAAGGGAGTGTAGGGTCTCGTTTCTTGCTTGCGGGCACCATGCCACGGAGCGCTATGGTGCCCCCGCGGTCGCTGCCCATGTTGCTGAACGATTCGGGCTGGAACACACTTTCATTGATATTGACAACCCCGCCTGATCGGGACGACTTACTTGTAACGCAACATGACACAAGGCATCGACAGGCGGGAGCCGCTAGCCATCACCATGGGCGATGCGGCAGGCATCGGGCCGGAGATTATTGCGAAGGCTTTCCGCGAACAGCCGGAACTGTTGCGCGGGTGTTTTGTTGCGGGTGATGTAGGCACCATGCGCCGCGCGGCAAGCGTTGTAGTGCCATCCGGCCAAATTGCACTGCCGGTAGCGGTGATCACGTCGCCCGCTCAGACGCTGGGTATGCCGCCGCACTGCATTGCGGTTCTGCAGGTCGCAGAGGCGCTGGAGCCGGTGGCTTGGGGAAGGGCCAGCAAGGTTGCAGGGGCCTTTGCCGGGCAATGTGTCCTCTGGGCGGCAGACGCTGCGCTTAGTCGGCAGGTATGCGCCATCGTGACGGCACCTCTTCATAAGGAGGCGCTCTCAGCCGCTGGCGATCCCTATGACCGGTTTCCCGGGCATACCGAAATGCTGCAGGATCGGGCGGCGCGCCACTTGGGTAAGTCCGTTTCGGAAGTGCCGGTCCGCATGATGTTGGCGAATGACGAGTTGCGCACCGTACTGGTGAGTATCCATATGTCATTGCGGGATGCGATTGAGGCAGTGACCTTCGAAAACGTCCTGCAGACGGTGCGAATCACCCACGAAGCCTTATCCCGAATGCTTGGGCGGGCGCCACGCATTGCATTGGCGGGACTCAACCCGCATGCGGGTGAGGGTGGCTTGTTTGGCAGAGAGGAGCTCGATATCATCAGTCCTGCGATCCATGCTGCGCGTCAGGAGGGGTGTGATGTCAGTGGTCCCTGGGCGCCCGACACGATTTTCATGCGCGCACGTCTCAAGCCCGGAGTGGCGAGCGAATTCGATGTGGTGGTAGCCATGTACCACGATCAGGGGCTGATACCCGTCAAATACCTGGGTGTAGAAAAAGGCGTCAACGTCACCTTGGGTTTGCCGCTGGTACGCACCAGTCCGGACCATGGAACGGCGTTTGATATTGCGGGCTCCGGGGTCGCGGATGCGTCCAGCCTGCTGGAGGCCATCCGGGTCGCACGCACTCTGACGGGCGGGTAGAAGCCATAAAAAGAACCCGCCGTAACAAAACAGCGGGCTTGGCAGTCGGAGCGACGTGGCTTACTTCTTCAGGCTGTCGCGAATTTCGCGCAACAGAACCACATCTTCCGGTGTGACAACCGGTGCCGCTGGAGCAACGGGGGCCTCTTTCTTCAAACGGTTCATCTGTTTGATCATCAAGAAGATGATGAATGCCAGAATGGCAAAGTTGACCGCAACCGTAATGAAGTTACCGTACGCAAACACCGGAACGCCTGCTTTTTTCAGGTCAGCGAGCGTTGCGCCCGTGCCCGCCGGGACTTGGCCCAGAACAACGAATAAATTTGAAAAATCGAGCTTGCCAAAGATCATGCCGACTACAGGCATGATCAAGTCAGCAACGACCGAGTCAACAATCTTGCCAAAAGCGCCGCCAATGATCACGCCTACCGCAAGGTCCATCACATTGCCTTTAACTGCAAATTCCCTAAATTCCTGGATCATTCCCATTGTGACATCCTCCTGTAAGTTAAAGGTGTCGAGTATCTCTGCCAATACTTGCTGGTCAAGTGCACGATGTAGGGCGCTACGGTATTAATCCACACTTTGCCTGTCGGCTACAATCCCGGCTTCCCCTAGTAGTGATGTTCATTGAGGATTCTCATGAGTGAAACCCTTGTCGACGCCCAGAAGTTCGACTCCAGCAAACGAACCTGGTTGATCGCGTCCACCTGCGCCGGCGCGGTTGGCGTTGGCGCTGTGGCTGTCCCTTTTGTCAGTACATTTCAACCGTCAGAGCGAGCCAAAGCGGCTGGCGCAGCGGTTGAAGTGGATATCGCCGGCTTGAAGCCGGGTGAAAAACTCACGGTGGAGTGGCGCGGAAAGCCCGTGTGGATCGTTCGCCGTACGCCGGAGCAGTTGGCGGCGCTTTCCAAAGTCACCGGTCAGCTGGCGGATCCGGAGTCCAAGCGGAAGCCCGACGAGTTCACTCCTGCCTATGCGCGGAACGAAGGTCGTTCGATCAAGCCTGAGTTTTTCATTGCAGTCGGGATTTGCACCCACTTGGGTTGCTCACCTTCAGACAAGTTTCAGGTGGGTGCGCAGGCGTCATTGCCTGACGACTGGCAGGGTGGTTTTTTGTGCCCATGCCACGGCTCCACCTTTGACATGGCTGGGCGGGTTTACAAGAATAAGCCCGCACCAGACAACCTCGAGGTGCCTCCGCACATGTACCTGTCCGACAGCAAGCTGCTGATCGGTGAAGACAAGAAAGCCTGAGGAAAATAGACATGGCTGATTTCAAGGAAGTTTCCCCCAACGCGTCGGCAGGTGCCAAGCTCACTAATTGGTTTGAGAATCGTTTGCCCACGGCATTTGACGCTTACCGCGTTCACATGTCAGAGTACTACGCGCCCAAAAATTTCAATTTTTTCTATATCTTTGGCTCTCTGGCCATGTTGGTTCTGGTCATTCAGATTGTGACCGGTATTTTCCTGGTGATGCATTACAAGCCTGATGCGGCCTTGGCGTTTGGTTCGGTTGAATACATCATGCGGGATGTGCCGTGGGGCTGGTTGATTCGCTATATGCACTCCACTGGTGCATCCATGTTCTTTGTGGTCGTCTATCTCCACATGTACCGTGGTTTGATTTACGGCAGTTACCGTAAACCGCGTGAATTGGTGTGGATCTTCGGTTGCGCGATTTTCCTGTGCCTGATGGCTGAAGCATTCATGGGCTATTTGCTGCCTTGGGGGCAAATGAGCTACTGGGGTGCACAGGTTATTGTGAATCTGTTTGCTGCGGTGCCATTTGTTGGTCCAGATCTGGCTCTGCTCATTCGTGGTGATTACGTGGTCGGCGACGCAACATTGAACCGATTCTTCAGCTTCCACGTGATCGCTGTACCGCTGGTTTTGCTGGGCCTGGTGGTTGCTCACTTGATGGCCTTGCACGATGTTGGTTCCAACAATCCTGATGGAATCGAGATCAAGGCCACCAAGGGACCCGACGGCGTGCCTCTGGATGG
>JAYTRR010000068.1:0-6064 GCA_043746005.1 Burkholderiales bacterium | reverse complement strand
GTGGCCAAGAAGGGCTCGCTCTCCCTCGCCGGCGACGACCTCCGCGAGGGCATGACGGCCGTGCTGTCGGTCAAGGTCCCGGACCCCAAGTTCAGCAGCCAGACCAAGGACAAGCTGGTCTCCAGCGAAGTACGCGGTCCGGTAGAAGATATCGTCAGCAAGCTGCTGTTCGACTACCTGCAAGAGCGCCCCGCAGACGCCAAGATCATCGTGGGCAAAATCATCGAGGCCGCCCGTGCCCGTGAAGCTGCCCGCAAGGCCCGTGACATGACGCGCCGCAAAGGCGTGCTCGACGGCATGGGCCTGCCCGGCAAGCTGGCCGACTGCCAAGAAAAAGACCCAGCGATGTGCGAAATCTACATCGTCGAGGGCGACTCCGCCGGTGGCTCCGCCAAACAGGGCCGCGACCGCAAGTTCCAGGCGATTCTGCCGCTGCGCGGCAAGATTTTGAACGTCGAAAAAGCACGCTACGAAAAGCTACTGACCAGCAATGAAATTTTGACGCTGATCACCGCCCTGGGCACTGGCATCGGCAAAGCTGGAGGTACCACTGGCAACGACGATTTCAACGTCGCCAAGCTACGCTACCACCGCATCATCATCATGACCGATGCCGACGTGGACGGCGCGCACATCCGCACCCTGCTGCTGACCTTCTTCTACCGCCAGATGCCGGAATTGGTGGAGCGCGGCCACATCTACATTGCGCAGCCTCCGCTGTACAAAGTCAAGGCTGGCAAGGAAGAGCTGTACCTCAAGGATGGTGGAGCCCTCGACAGCTTCTTGCTGCGCATTGCCTTGGTGAACGCCTCCGTCTTCACGGGTGGCCCCAATGGCACCACCATTGCCGGAGATACGCTGGCCGAGTTGGCACGCAAGCACCAGATCGCGCAAAGCGTCATTGCCCGCCTGAAAAACTTCATGGATGCCGAAGCGCTGCGCTCGGTGGCTGATGGCGTGGCCCTGAATCTCGATACCGTGGCGGATGCCGAAGTATCGGCTGCCGCCCTGCAAGCCCGCTTGCCTGACGCCGAAGTAGCTGGCGAGTTCGACGTGCGTACCGACAAACCCATTTTGCGCATCAGCCGTCGCCACCACGGCAACGTCAAGAGCAGCGTGCTGACGCAGGACTTTGTGCATGGTTCCGACTATGCTGCGCTGGCCGAAGCGGCCAACACCTTCAAGGGCCTGCTCAGCGAAGGTGCCCGCGTGATGCGCGGTGAAGGCGAACGGGCCAAAGAAGAAAAAGTGTCCGACTTCCGCGAAGCGATGGCCTGGCTGATTGTTCAAGCTGAGCACGCGACCAGCCGCCAGCGCTACAAAGGACTGGGTGAAATGAACCCCTCCCAGCTGTGGGAAACCACCATGGACCCGACCGTGCGCCGCCTGCTTAAAGTCCAGATCGATGATGCCATTGAAGCGGATCGCGTGTTCACCATGCTGATGGGCGACGACGTGGAGCCCCGCCGCGAATTCATCGAGGCGAATGCGCTTCGAGCCGGCAACATTGACGTCTAAGACACTTGTAGGCGTTAGCAAAGTTTTGCCGGTCAGTTGGCTGTCTAGGGCCAATTGCGCGGCTTTTCTTTAGGATCCAGTTTTACTCAACTTTGAACTTTCGAATGGAAACTATGCCTACGCGCTACTGCAGAATTGATTTTTGCGGCCACCAGTTCGAAAGCTACTTTTTGTTCTGAATTAGCTTGTCGGCATCTGAGTGAATTGCCGCATCTTTAGCCTTGTCACGCCATTTCGCTGCTGGAGGCCCACACATGTGGAAATTGAATCGAGAAACTGGTATGTCCTGCGGCTGAAGTTACCCGAACCTGTCCCCGGTGGGCTTGAACGATGGCTTGGGTTATCGCCAGCCCAAGTCCGGTTCCCTCTCCGTTGGTGTGCTGCCGGGATGGATCGGCACGGTAGAAACGTTCAAACAAGCGTGGCAGATGTTGCGCGGGAATGATTTCCCCGGAGTTGTCTACAGTCAATTCTGCGCAGGCTGTCGTTTGTGTCAATGTGACTTGGATCGAGCCGCCTGGTGGTGTGTAGCGCAGCGCGTTGGACAACAGGTTGCTCAGCGCGCGGCGCAGCATGAGTCGGTCACCCTGAATCGTGCAATGGCCGGAGAGTTCCAAGCACACTGCGTTTTCTTCCGCCAGAGCTTCATAAAAGTCAAATAGCCCGCGCACCTCTTGATCCAACTCCACTGGCTCACTATTGGTGGCCATTAGCGCGCCAGTTTGTCTGGCATCGGTTTTAGCCAGAAACAACATGTCTGAGATCATGCGCGCCAGATGTTCGAACTCTTCCGCGTTGGACTCCAGAATCTCGCGATAGCTGGCGGCATCGCGCGCGCGTGACAGCGACACTTGCGTCTGCGTCATCAGGTTGCTCACGGGTGTGCGCAGCTCGTGCGCTATGTCGGAGGAAAAATCGGACAGGCGTTGGAACGCATCTTCCAATCGCGCCAGCATTTCATTCAGCGAATGCCCCAACTCCGCCAGCTCAGGTGGAATCGCCTCAACCGGTAGGCGATGATCCAGCTTGTGGGCCGTTACCATGGCTGCTCTGTCACGCATGGCGCGCAATGGCGCCAGCCCACGCTTGGCGGCAAACCAGCCCAAAAAGCCGGTGGCTACTGCCGCACATCCGACAAACAGCCACAGTGTCTGCATGAGGGTGCGCATGAAAGCCTGGTTGTGCTCAATGTCTACCGCTAGAGTGACGACCAGCGGCGGCCACGCCTCAATCGCCGTGGGCATGCCCTGGGCCATACCACGATAAGTGCGTGCTCCTTGAGTCCATGTATGCAATTGCAAGGCACCTCCGCTGGAACCCGGAGATTGCCAAGTCGCGGGAAACTCGACATCTGGCGAGGCCAGCAGTACCTGCTTTTGGGGCCCGAGCACTTGCACGGCCAAGTCGTGGTGACCAATAAATGCGCTTTCCAGCACGCTGGGTAAGCGCGCGAACGCCTCTGGTGTTTCCACTCGCTCAATTACGCGCTGGACCTGTAGCATCTTGCCCACCAGCGCATCACGGTCCTGCTCTTCAAAGTGACGCTCAATCGAGCCGCCGATCAGCCACCCCAAGGCCAGCAGAACCACACAAGAACCGCTGGTGAAGAGCAGGGTCAGGCGGGCGGTGAGTGATAGGCGCTGCATCACGCGTAGTCAGGCACTTCCAGCACATAACCCATGCCGCGGGCGGTGCGAATCAGTTTGGGCTCAAACGGATCGTCTACTTTAGCCCGCAGCCGACGAATCGCGACTTCGATTACGTTGGTGTCGCTGTCAAAGTTCATATCCCACACCTGCGAGGCAATCATGGAGCGTGGCAACACTTCTCCCTGACGGCGCAACAGTAGTTCCAACAAGGCGAACTCCTTGGCTGTGAGTTCAATGCGATTGCCAGCGCGGGTCACGCGCCTGCGCATCAAATCCAACTCCAGGTCCGCAGCACGCAGCACATTGGCCTCCAGTCCGTTTTTCCCCCGTCGCAGCAGGGTGCGTACACGGGCTAACAGCTCAGAGAAGGCAAAGGGTTTGACCAGGTAGTCATCAGCACCCAATTCCAGGCCTTTGACCCGATCTTCCACCTGGTCACGGGCGGTTAAAAACAATATTGGCATCTCGTTGCCGCTTTGCCGCAGCCGCTCCAGAACCTGCCAGCCGCTTAGACCCGGTAGCATCACGTCGAGCACCAGCAAGTCAAATCCGCCGGTCAACGCAAGGTGCAAACCGTCCACCCCGTTGACCGCCAATTCGGTTACAAACCCCGACTCGGTCAGTCCCTGCTTGAGATAGTCACCGGTTTTGTGTTCATCTTCAACGATCAGGATTTTCATGGGTGCCTCAAGGTGCGCAACAGTTGTGCGACTGCATTGTGACTGCCGTCCGCCGGTGTGGCTCAACATGACGCAACTGTAATCGCGCTGTCAGGTCACCGTGATCTCCCGGCGACGAGTTTCGCGGGAGATTTTAGAGGGAAACCGGTGGAAACTATCGTGGAATAAGCGCAAGAAGCTCCTGAATCAATAGCAAAAGCCAGGCATCACGGCCATCGTTGAACATCCTCGGCGGCACCGGTCTTTCTACCGTGAATCTGCGAGTCGCCGCATCGTTGAGCCAGATGTTGCACCCGCGCGCTGTGATGATGTCACGTTTGTAACGGCGGTGTGGGCCTATTGTCAGGGTGATCTGAATACAGTGGCCTGGTGCCGTTTGGCATCACGCTGGCAACTCGCCGCTGTGCATTACCTCAAAGGAAATCGTATGAAACTCAATATCTCCGCCACCGTGGCGATTGCCGCCATTGCTGCCACCCTGGTCGCGACGCCAACCTTTGCCCGAGACGCCCTATCCGCATCGGTAAAGCAGTCCATTGCTCTGCAGGAGGGCGCGATGCTGCATGTATTCGCGGATGGGAAGACGGCCAAGGAAGACCGGTACGGACGCGCGCAGCGGATGCAGCCCAATGAAGTACTGGTCTCCGCGGATGGACAAAAAGTCACGTCAGCTGGCGACGAAGTCGCGCGATTGGATGGCCTCCTGCGCAACGGGCATCAGGGACGCTAAACCTTCAGACGACCGGGGAGTCCATCCGCGGCCTAGCCGCAGGAACCTCAGCTGACAAAACCGTAATGATTCTGCCAGATCGGCGTTAGGCACCAAAAAAGCACCGTTACCTTGAGTCACCGGCTCAACGCCAACCGGGGCATGCAGGAGTGGGAACTGGAGCTGGCCACGCCCCTGTGTTTGCCAGGCCAGTAGCGTCCCGCCAGAGCGACGGGCGTGCGCTCCAAGCCGAGCTGGACGCGCGCCAGCGTGTGGTGCGCCTGCAGTTAGCCGACGAGGTGCGCGAAATCTGATGGGCGGTTGCCGCAGCGCGCAACGCCCACACTATGGCGACCAACCGCGCGGACACGGCGGCTGCACTGGAGTCGAATGTGCTGCGGCGCTACCACGCTGGTGAGTTGGCGGGGGTCAATACGAACCCGGCGCAAGGCGAAAGCCTAGTGGCCAAGACGTTGGCCCGCGCCGCGTTTTACACCCGAAATGCCCGCTGCGTTGTCGGTGACCGTGTTGTGGGCAATGTTGATGTCCAGCGCATTGACAAGATGTGCCACATACGCCGCGTCGCTGACGGCGCTTTGCACCGTGGCGTCAACCGGTCACTTTGTTCATACCTTCGCAACCGGGCATGTCTGACATGGCAGGTAGCGGGTTAGTGGCGATCTGTTGTTGGCGAGAAGTGCCCGCCCTGCACTGAAAAAATGTAAGCCGCTATGGCCATTTGGGCGAATGGACAGCATGCCAATCATGGCGTGGATAATCAATCGCTTCAATGTCGGGGTGAGCATCATGATGCTTCTAAGATACCAACATATTTGAACCCGTAGGTCAGTGCATGATTTTTCCGAAAGTTTGATGAGAATAGAACCGCATTTCCCAGCCTGACAGCGCTTCTGCTGAATAGTTCAAACACCAAACTGGAAACACAAGTCTCAAAAATTTCCAGAGAGCGAGGTTCTAATGTCGATCCTTGGCGCAGTTGGGAGCGTACTCGCGGCGCCAACAATTTCCAAGATTAGTTCCGTACCTCAGAATATTACTACTGAGGGTTTTGGTGATGCCACTGCGAAGGCATTGACCGAGGTCAGCGACAGTCAAAAGTTGTCCGGTCGATTGACAAAAGACTTCACCCTGGAGCGGACAACGGCAAGCTCAGCAGTAGTCATGATTGCTGGAGTCAAGTCAAACATCAATTTTCAAACGCCATTGAAAACTCGAAATCGACTTGTCCAAGCATATTCGGATGTAATGAATATGCAAATTTGGAGTCTGGTTCCACAAATTCCGTTATTCACCGTTTCCGTTTGCAAACTTGCATGGGTGCCAGTGAAGCCCGTGGTCTTTTAGTTCCAGGGCTTCAGAGCTGAGTTTTACTTGGCTGTTTGAATGTCGGTGACGACGATAGCACCGTCCAACTTTTCAGCCTTGAAACTTACCTTGTCACCAATCTTGACCTGGTCCAGCAGTGTGGGATCGAGCGCTTTGAAAAC
>JAYTRR010000067.1:0-6090 GCA_043746005.1 Burkholderiales bacterium | reverse complement strand
CGCGAACTGATCGAAGAAATCGGCATCACCATTGGCACCGCCCAACCCTGGAAAGTTGAACTGGTGGACTACCCACACGCCTTGGTGCGCTTGAACTTTTGCAAGGTGTTTGACTGGACCGGCGAGTTGCATATGCGCGAAGGCCAATCATTTGCTTGGCAAAGTCTGCCAGTACAGGTCGGCCCAGTGTTACCCGGTACGGTACCTGTGCTGGGCTGGTTTGGACAAGAGCGTGGCTTTGCAGAGGCCACTCAAGCAGGTTGCCAAGCGCTACATAATACATAGCTGTTCGCGCCCGTTTTTATTGGGCTAAAGGCTTATTTGATGGGTAAAATAGCCTTTTGAAGCGCTTAATTCGGCCCCAAATGCAACCGTTGGGTGCTTTTGACCTCTTCCATCACCGCGTAGGTTCGAGTTTCGCGCACGCCGGGCAGTTGCCACAGCGCAGTGCCCGCAAAATGGCGGTAAGCAGCCATGTCCTGCATGCGAGTCTTGAGCAAATAGTCAAAGCCGCCAGCCACCATGTGGCATTCCATGATTTCGGGATACACCTGCACCGCTGCCTTGAAGGCCTCAAACACATTGGGCGTGGTGCGGTCCAGCAGCACCTCCACAAA
Organism: Burkholderiales bacterium; assembly: GCA_043746005.1. GTDB lineage: Bacteria > Pseudomonadota > Gammaproteobacteria > Burkholderiales > Burkholderiaceae_C > Allorhodoferax. Next base: position 5,473 of record JAYTRR010000067.1, on the reverse strand, counting down.
CACCATCATTCCGGCGCCCAGTTTCAGCGGGTTGAGCCGGGCCTCATAGCCCAGGATGTAGCCGTCTTTGGTGAGCCGTGCCACGCGGGCCAGCACAGCGGTGGGGGACAGGGTGACAGTTTCGGCCAGCTTGAGGTTGGAGATGCGGCCATCCTCTTGCAGGCAGCGCAATATTTTGAGATCGATACGGTCCAGGTCGGGCAAGGCGTGACTCATGACAGGCGGTAGGTTTGTAGGTGGATGCTGGTCTCGGTGCTGCTGATGCCCCGTACCAATCGAATGCGCTCCAGCACCTGTGACAACTCGGTCAGGTTGGACGCACGCAACTCGGCTAGCAGGTCCCAGCGGCCATTGGTGTCGTGCAGGGTGGCCACGCCCGGCTCGCCCAAGAGACTGCCAATCACGGAGCGGGTTTCATTGCCCTCGACCGCCACGCTCATCCACGCGGTGATTTCAGTGGGCTGCGAATCGGGGCGCAGCCGCACCGTGTAACCCACGATGATTCCGGCGTCTTCCAGCTTGGTGATCCGGTTGGTGACGGTGCCGCGCGACACACCGAGTTTGCTGGCCAGCGTGGCCACGCTGGTGCGCGCGTCTTTGCGCAAAAGGGCGAGTAATTGTTGATCTGTGGCATCCATATTGTTATTTTGACATTCGATGGTGACTAAATGATAGAAATTTGTCGAAATATCAGCAAAACTGTCGATTTACATTGGCATCGGGTTTTTGGACACTACTCTAAATTATTTGGAGTACACCACCATGCACCGTCCCTCACTCGTTCAAACCCAGTTTCTCAGCGTCCAGGATGTGGCCACCATCGTCACCCGGGTGGGGGTTGCCTCGACTCTGAGCCGTATGGCGCAATACATCCAGGACGACTATGTTCGTTGGCAGGATTTTGACAAATGCGCCCGCGTGGCCAGCCATTCCACGGGCGGCGTGATTGAACTCATGCCGATTGCGGACGCCAAGACCTACACCTTCAAGTACGTCAACGGCCATCCCAAGAACACACAGGCGGGTCTGCCAACCGTGATGGCCTTTGGCGTTCTGGCGGATGTGGACACCGGCATGCCGGAATTGCTCAGCGAATTGACCTTGACCACGGCGCTGCGCACGGCGGCCATGTCGGCCGTGGCTGCGCGCACACTGGCACGTCCCGACAGCAAAAGCATGGCGCTGATTGGCAATGGCGCACAAAGCGAGTTCCAGGCGCTGGCGTTTCACCACTTGCTGGGCATTGAAGAGATGCGCTTGTTTGATACCGACCCCACAGCCACGGCCAAGTTGGTGGACAACCTCAAGCACACGGCTCTGCGCCTGGTGGTTTGCGACAGCATCGCTCAAGCGGTGCGCGGTGCCGACATCGTCACCACGGTCACCGCGGACAAAACCAACGCCACCATTCTGACCCCGGACCTGATTGAGCCCGGCATGCACATCAATGGCGTGGGTGGCGACTGCCCCGGCAAGACCGAACTCCACCCGGACGTGCTGCGCGGCGCGGCAGTCTTCGTCCAGTACGAACCCCAAACCCGCATCGAGGGTGACCTGCAGCACCTGCCGGCCGACTTTGCCGTCACCGAGTTGTGGCAAGTGCTCAACGGACATGCCGCTGGACGCACCTCGGACGCGCAAGTAACCTTGTTCGACTCGGTCGGTTTTGCGCTGGAAGACTACTCGGCACTGCGCTATTTGCAAGACGTCGCCCAGGAATTGGGGCTGGGTCAACTGGTGTCGCTGATCCCCGACCTGGCCGATCCGAAAGATCTGTTCAGCCTGATTCGTCCTGCGCCAGCCAAAGCCAAAGCCGTGCCGCAAGCGGTTCTCGAAGAGCTAGCGACTGCGGCATGAGCCGGGTAGCCCCTGCCAGCCGTGCATTGAACGGTGTCAGTCTCATTGGTGTTCCCACGGACGTTGGTGCAGGCACCCTGGGTGCCCGCATGGGCCCGGAGGCCCTGCGCGTGGCCGGTCTGGCCCAGGCGATTGCCCAGTTTGGTCTGGACGTCAAAGACTGCGGCAACCTGGACGGCCCGGCCAATCCCTGGACCGTTGCGGTCAACGGGTTTCGACATCTGCCAGAGGTCGTGCAGTGGAACCAATTGCTGCATGATGCCATGTATGCCGAACTCCAGGACGGGCGCTTGCCCATCATGCTCGGGGGTGACCATTGCCTGGGCATTGGGTCGATTAGCGCCGTGGCCCGCCACTGCCGTGATACTGGCAAAAAGCTGCGTGTTTTGTGGTTTGACGCCCACGCGGATTTCAACACCGCCACGCTCACGCCCAGCGGCAATATTCACGGTATGCCTGTGGCGTGCCTGTGCGGGCACGGGCCGCAGGAGCTGGTTGAAATTGGGGGCCATGTGCCCGCACTCAATCCCAAGGACATCCGTCAGATCGGCATTCGCAGTGTGGACGAAGGCGAAAAACGCCTGGTGCATGACATGGGCATTGAGGTGTTCGACATGCGCTACATCGACGAAATGGGCATGCGCCACGCCATGGAACTGGCGCTGGCCCTGGTAGACGCCAACACCCATTTGCATGTGAGTCTGGACGTCGATTTTCTGGACCCCACCATCGCCCCTGGCGTGGGCACCACCGTGCAAGGCGGGCCTACCTACCGCGAGGCGCAGCTGTGCATGGAAATGATTGCAGACACCGGGCGACTGGCATCGCTGGACCTGGTGGAACTCAACCCCGCGCTGGATGTCCGCAACCAGACGGCGGAGCTGGCGGTGGACCTGATTGAGAGCCTTTTTGGCAAAAGCACCTTGATGCGTACCACCGGCGCCAACCGCACGCCGATGTGATCAGCGGGTAGGGCGCAGCCCGCGCTCACCCTATCCGTGTTCGTTTGCTGTCAACCGGCAGACTGCTTTGCGCCTTGACCTCTTCCAGGCAAATCATGGAGCGCACGCCGGCAACCCCTTTCACCTGAAACAGGCGATCGGTCAGAAAGTCGGACAGGCTTTTCAGATCCGGGGAAACGACCTTCAGCAAGAGGTCAAAGTCTCCTGAGATGCTGTAGCACTCAATAATTTCCGGAAAACTCATCACATTGCGCTCGACCTCACGTGCATTGCGCAGGTGTTCACGATCCAGCGTCAAACTGACATAAGCCATCACCTCCAGCCCCACTGCCGACGGTGATATCAAGGCGGCATAGCGGCGAATAACGCCGCTCTCTTCCAGCACCCGAACACGACGCAAAGTTTGCGGTGCTGACAGGTGGATGCGCTCTGCCAATTCCACATTGGTCATTCGGCCATCCTCTTGAAGCCATTTCAATATATTTCTATCGTAGGCGTCCATTTGTAAACCTTAATGAAATATTAAATGTTTTACGAAACAATATTTCATATTTTAGATGTTTTTAATAAGAAAACGAAATCACATTTCTTTCCGGAAAAACTAAGATTCGCCATTGGAAAAAGATCGCAGAACCCGGTTCTGACGTGAAGACCAATTCATAAAAATTAGGAGACAAACGATGGGTGACTTCATCGGCATGAATGATTGGCGCGGACCCGCAGAAGCCATGCGCGGTCGTTGACGCCCGTTTCAAACCATAAATACCGCTCGGATAGTGCCGCACACGCCGGCACAGCAACCCAAGCCGCGACCCAGTCGTTGCTTTGGCGCGGTTACAAAATTTTCTAGTTGTTTTTTGATGTTCCGTTATGTTCAAAAGGAAAAGTATGCGATTTCTAGCTAAGTTAATAAGTGCGGCTTCTTGTGTTTTGCTGCTTGCGGCAGGCACCGCCCAGGCGCGCGACTGGAAAGCCATCAAGGATGCTGGCACCATTGTTGTGGCCACTGAGGGCGGCTACTACCCGTTCAACTACTTTGACGGGCCCAAGCTCACCGGCTTTGAAGTTGAGTTGGCAGAAGCCGTTGTCAAGCAAATGGGTCTCAAGCTCGACTGGCGCGTGGTTTCATTCGATGCGCAGCTGGCCTCGATTCGCCAAGACCGTTTTGACTTTGCCATTGCCTCGCACGGGTACACCGATGAGCGCGCCAAGTCTGTTGATTTCGCCAACCCGCACTACTGCTCTGGCGGTCAAATTGTTGCGTTCCCCGGCGGCCCGTTGACGGTCGCTGCATTGAAGGGCAAGACGGTTGGCGTGCAACTGGCCACCACCTACTTCGATGCTGCCAAGAAGATCGACGGCATTGGCGAAATAAAAACCTACAAAGATGAAGCTGCCAGCTTTTCAGCCTTGCGGGCGAAAAAATACGACGCCTGGATTTCTGACAAATACCTCGTCAAGGCAACGCTGGAAAAGAACCTTGGCACCGGGGTTGTTGTCGGCGATATGGTCTTTGTCGAGCGCATCTCGATGATCATGCGCAAGAACAACAAGGAGTTGGTGGAGCATCTGAATAGTGCCCTTGCTGAAGTCATGAAGAACGGTACCTACCAGCAGCTGTCGCAGAAGTACTTCCAGACCGACATCTCCTGCCACTAAGGACTTGCAATCATGAATTGGACCAAGCAACATCCCGCATGGGCGATGTTCGCTGCCATGATCGGGCTTCTGCTATTTCTCTGGGGACTGGCGACACCGTTGTCGCTGGCCCCAGCACCTATTGGCCCCGCTGCCAAGGAGTTCACTGAAGGCGCGCGGGTTACCGTGATGCTGACGCTGATCTCCGGGTTTTCGGGCATGGTGATTGGCATTCTGGCTGGCCTGGGCAAGCTGTCATCCATTCTGCCGATACGCTGGGCGTGCGACTTCTACGTGTGGTTGATCCGCGGCACGCCGCTGCTTCTGCAGATTCTGTTCGTGTGGCTGGCCTCACCCCAGCTGCTGCCGGACTCGATGCAGCCGTCAGACTTTGCCTGTGCCGCCATTGCCTTGGCAATCAACATCGGCGCCTACAACACCGAATGTGTGCGCGCCGGCATTCTGGCGGTGCCCCATGGGCAGGTCGAAGCAGCGCGGGCCTTGGGACTGTCGCCGTTCCAGACGTTCATGGACATCGTATTGCCGCAAAGCATGCGCGTGGCCTTGCCTGCGCTGGCGAACAACCTGGCTTCTCTGGTCAAGGACTCGTCGCTGGCCTATGCCATCAGCGTAGTGGAATTGACCATGATTGGCTATCGGGTGCAGGCCTCCAGCTATCTGCCCATTCCTGTATTCCTGACCACCGCCTCCCTTTATCTGATTCTCACCACAGCGTTCACGTCTTTGACGTCGGCGCTGGAGACGCAGCTCGATGCCGGTAGAAAGCGCTAGCCCATGACCTATACCAACCCAGGCAAGATCAAGCCGATCATTGAGGCAACGAACGTGGACAAGCATTTCGGTGCCTTCCACGCACTGAAGGCGGTATCGGCCACTTTCTTTGAAGGCCAGGTAACGGCCATCATCGGACCGTCCGGTTCCGGAAAATCCACCTTCTTGCGCACCTTGAACCGGCTTGAAGCCCATGATTGCGGAAGCATCCGGATCGACGGCAT
>JAYTRR010000066.1:0-17842 GCA_043746005.1 Burkholderiales bacterium | reverse complement strand
CTGCAAACCAGTGCCCGCCAATTGGCCAATACATAAACGGATGGAGTCATGAACGTATTCGAGCGCTTTTTGACGGTCTGGGTTTTTCTGTGCATTGTCGTAGGCATCGCCCTGGGGCAGATGTTTCCCGGTGTGTTTCAGACCATTGGCCGCATGGAGATTGCCCAGGTCAATTTGCCGGTGGGCCTGTTGATCTGGGTGATGATCATTCCGATGCTGTTGAAGGTGGACTTTGGCGCCTTTGGCGAAGTGCGCCAGCACATCAAGGGCATTGGCGTTACCCTGTTCGTCAACTGGCTGGTCAAGCCGTTCTCCATGGCTTTTCTGGGCTGGCTGTTCATCCGGCATTGGTTTGCGCCCTTGCTGCCCCCAGACCAGCTGGACAGCTACATCGCCGGGCTGATTTTGCTGGCTGCGGCGCCTTGCACGGCCATGGTGTTTGTCTGGAGCCGATTGACGGGAGGCGACCCGCTGTTCACGCTGTCGCAAGTGGCCCTGAACGACAGCATCATGGTGATCGCGTTCGCTCCGCTGGTGGCGTTCTTGCTGGGGCTTTCTGCCATTACGGTGCCGTGGGATACCTTGCTCACCTCGGTGGTGCTGTACATCGTCATTCCGGTCATCCTTGCGCAACTGCTGCGCAAGTCATTGCTGGCCAAGGGGGCGGCCGCGTTTGATGCGGTGATGGCCCAAATCGGCCCCTGGTCCATTGCCGCCTTGCTGGCCACACTGGTGCTGCTGTTTGCCTTCCAGGGGGAGGCTATTCTGAAACAGCCGCTGGTGATTGCCTTGTTGGCGGTGCCGATCCTGATTCAGGTACTGTTCAATTCGGCGTTGGCGTACTGGCTGAACCGGGCGGTGGGCGAAAAGCACAACATTGCCTGCCCCTCTGCTTTGATTGGCGCTTCCAACTTTTTTGAATTGGCGGTTGCCGCCGCCATCAGCCTGTTTGGCTTCCAATCCGGTGCGGCGCTGGCAACGGTGGTGGGTGTGCTGATTGAAGTGCCGGTGATGCTGCTGGTGGTTTACGTGGTCAACCACAGCAAGTCCTGGTATGAACACGCCTAAGCGTGTTTGACTTGCTCTGCGTCAATTCCAGTTAAGCCCCAAAGTGCGAACCTCTTCTGAATATGTTTTTCAAGAAAATATTTGCATCAGGGAGTGAAAATCAATGAAAGTTAAAGTCTTGGGCCCGGGGTGCAGCAAATGCCAGAGCACGACCGCGATGATCGCACGGGTGGCAAAAGATCTGGGCGTGCCCCTAGAGCTGGAAAAAATAGAGGATCGCGAAGCGATCAAGAGCCATGGCGTTACGGCGACACCCGCTGTCATCATCAACGGACAAGTGGTACATGCTGGCGGCATTCCGTCGCATGAGAAAGTGCAATCCTGGTTGCAGCCTCCATCCTTGGGCCTTTTGACGCACCCAACCCGGCATCTGTTTTTTACGGGGAAGGGCGGCGTTGGCAAAACATCGCTTTCAACCGCAGTGGCTTTGCGATTGTCAGATTCCGGGAAGAGGGTGCTGCTGGTTAGCACCGACGCGGCTTCGAATCTGGACGAAATGCTGGGCGTCCCGCTGCGCAACCAGCCCATCCCCGTTCCGGGCGCGCCCGGACTGTCCGTGTTGAATATCGACCCTGACAACGCCGCAGAGTCCTACCGGCAACGTGTGGTGGAGCAGATGGGCGTTGACGCGAGCGACAAGGAAATTGCAACAGTCAGAGAGCAGCTGTCGGGCGCATGCACCATTGAAATTGCTTCGTTTGATGAATTTGCGTCGCTCCTGTCGGATACAGACCAGAACTACGATCACATCGTTTTTGATACTGCCCCCACAGGCCATACGCTGCGGCTGCTCAGCTTGCCCAAAGCCTGGAGCGGCTTCCTGGCCGACAACGACCAGGGCGCCTCCTGCCTGGGGCCCCACTCGGGCTTGAAGATGCAGGAGATTCGGTTCAAGGCGGCTCTGGATGCGCTTTGCGACCCGGAGTTGACCACCGTGGTACTCGTGACCCGTGCCGACGCTGGAGCGATTGGCGAGGCCTCGCGTACCTCAGACGAGTTGCAGACCCTGGGTCTGCGCAACCAGCGCCTGGTGATCAACGGCGTATTTCATGCGACAGATCGCCATGATGCGGTTGCTGTGGCCATTGAAGGCGTGGGTACTCAGGCGCTGGATGCGATGCCGAGAAATCTCCTCGCGCTATCCCAGGATCAGGTCCCGCTGCGCCCGTTTGACACGGTGGGCCTGCCAGCCTTGCGCGCATTACTGGTACCTGGAAACCTGCCAAACGGGAAGGACACGGCGGCACCACCGCCAACGTTGAAGCCCGTGGCGGGACTGGAGGCGCTGGCTGACGAGTTGGCCCATGCGGGCCGTGGCCTGATCATGGTGATGGGCAAAGGCGGTGTCGGAAAGACCACGATTGCGGCGGCCCTTGCGCTCGGCCTGGTCCAGCGTGGCAAGACCGTGCATTTGAGTACCACGGATCCGGCAGCGCATCTGGTGCGCACCCTTGACGGGGCGGTTGAAGGCCTGCGTGTGGACCGTATTGATCCGATCGTGGAGACGCAAAAGTATGTCGACAAGATCATGGCAACCAAAGGTGCAGGACTGGATGCGCAAGAACGTGCGTTGATGCTTGAAGACTTGCGTTCGCCCTGTACCGAAGAAGTTGCGGTATTTCACGCTTTTTCCAAGGTGGTGAGCGAAGCGCGCAGCGCGTTCGTCGTGCTGGACACAGCACCCACCGGCCATTCACTCTTGTTGATGGATGCCACGGGGGCCTATCACCGGCAAATGATGCGCGAATTTGAGGGGCACGCTGCAGGTCATGTGGTCACGCCCCTGATGCGTTTGCAGGACCCTGCCTACACCCGGATTATTTTGGTCACGCTGCCCGAGATCACGCCCGTATCGCAGGCACAGGCGCTACAGGAAGATCTGCGCAGAGCCAGCATTGAGCCCTTTGCGTGGGTGATCAACAAGAGTGTTCTGGCAGCCGGTACCCACGATCCCTTGCTGAGTGCTCGGTTGAAGGGTGAGGTTCGCCAGTTGGAGCGTATCTCCGAAGGCCTTGCCAAGAAGACCTACGTTTTGCCGTGGCTGGCACGCCCACCCATTGGCGTGGAAGAGTTAACAAAGCTGGTGACCACAGTCAGCCTATAAAAATCAGTGCATAAGCGATGGGCTGTGATCTGCACGAGACAGGCATGTGTGGGTCGCACAGCGTGCTTCATGCACTGCGTGCGCGGCCTCCCTTTTCGGCCCACGTACGAGTCCAGCGGATTTGCATGGAACGCATCATGGTGAGTGCGCCCAACGACAGCACGGCAAACAGCATGAAGCCCCACATGTAGGTGCCGGTGTATTGTTTGGACAGGCCCATGACGTTGGGCACCAGCCCGCCGCCCAGCGCGCCGATTTCTCCAATCATGGAGCCCGCTACCGCCGTAGTCAGCGGCCAGCGCAGTGGTACCAGTTGAAACAGTGCGCCGTTGCCTGCGCCCAAAGCGGCAAAGCAGGTCATCAGCAAGAGGGTGGTGGCCACGAGTGAGCCACCGGCCAGTCCGCACAGCACTAGCGTGACGGCAATGATGACCAGTACGGCCGTCAGGGTGTTGATGCCGCCCCAGTGGTCAGATATCCAGCCGCCAAACACCCGCAGTGCCGCGCCCATGAAGGCCGCCAGCATGGTGAGCTGTCCGGCCTGCACTTTGGTCACGCCAAACTGATCGTAGTAGTAGCTGGGCAAAAAGGTGATCAGGCCGATGAAGCCGCCAAAGGTGATGGCGTAGATGGTGCTGAAGCCCCAGCCGTCTTTCTCGAAGAGGCAGGCAATGTGGTCCTTGAAATGGCCGTGTTTGTCGACATCATCCGGCTCGCGGGCGAAGATTATCATCACGATCACTGGCAGCATCAGCCCCACTGCGGCAATGCCGTATACCGCTTTCCAGCCATAGGCTTGCGCCAATAGGGGGGCCAGCAGTGCCGAGATGGATGTGCCCACATTGCCGGCACCCACCAGGCCCATGGCCAAACCCTTGTAGCGGGCTGGGAACGATCCTGACCCCAATGACAGCGCCACGCCAAAGCTGGCTCCTGCAATGCCCAGAAGCACGCCCATGGCAAGCAGGTCGTTGAACGACTCCACAAAGAAGTAGCCGAACGCCAGAGCGATGGCAATGCCGCCCATCTCCACCAGCGTGGCGTTCTTGCGGCCGATGTATTGCGCCAGAATCCCCAGCGGAAAACGCATGAGGGCGCCCGCAAAAATCGGCACCGACAGCATCACACCGATTTGTGCGGGGCTGAGGTGCAGGGATTCTTTGATGAAGGGCGCCATGGCCCCGTTGGTCACCCACACGCCGCAGCAGTAGGTGAAGTACAGGAACGACGCGAACAAAGTTGGTGCGTGTCCTGACTTCAAAAAGGTGCGAAATGCTGACATGGTGCGTGCTCTCGTGTGGATAGGGTCAATTCACAAAAACAGTGCGAGAAACGTGCCAACTTGGAGCGCACCCCAAGTTGGCCTTCAAGCCGCCTTCTCGACGTGCGCCTGGCGGGTATAGAGAAAGTCAATCACCGCTTTGCGGTAGCCCAGATACTGCGTACTGTCCGCCAGTTCCACGCGCCTGCGGGGGCGTGGCAGGTCCACGGCCAGCACTTCACCAATGGTGGCGGCTGGACCGTTGGTCATCATGACGATCTTGTCGGACAAGAGCACCGCTTCGTCCACATCGTGCGTCACCATCACCACCGTGCTTTGGGTGCGGGCCACAATTTCCAGCAACTCGTCCTGCAGTTTGGCGCGGGTGAGGGCGTCGAGCGCACCAAAAGGCTCATCCATCAGCAGTACTTTAGGCTCCATGGCCAGTGCCCGGGCAATGCCTACGCGCTGCTTCATGCCACCCGAGATTTCGCCGGGGCGCTTCTGCGCGGCGGGTGTGAGGCCTACCAGCGCCAATGCCGCGTCAGTGCGGGCCATCAGTTGGGCCTTTTTCTCTGCCGATGCACCGGTACTTTTGGATGCGGCGCCAAACACGCGTTCAACACCCAGGTACACGTTCTCGAAGCAGGTGAGCCAGGGCAGCAACGAGTGGTTCTGAAACACCACTGCGCGCTCGGGGCCTGGGCCTGCAATCTCGCGGTTGGCGCACAGGAGCGTACCCGCCGTGGGAAGGGTCAGCCCGGCGATCAGGTTGAGCAGGGTGGACTTGCCGCAACCCGAGTGGCCAATGAGTGCCACAAACTCGCCCTTGGCAATGGTCAGGTTGATGTCCTTGAGAGCCTGGAAGGGACCCTTGCGGGTCTTGAAGGTTTGCTCGACGTTTTGTATTTCGATGAACTTGGATGTGAGTGATTCGCTCATGATTTCACCTCTTCAAACGTAAATGCAGTTGCGACTTTAATCAGCAGGTATTCCAGAATCAGCCCCACGATGCCGATCACGAAGATGGCGATGATGATGTTCTTGACGTTCAGGTTGTTCCACTCGTCCCACACCCAGAAGCCAATGCCCACGCCACCCGTCAGCATTTCGGCGGCCACGATCACCAGCCAGGCCGTGCCAACCGCCAGACGCACACCGGTCAGCATGTAGGGCAGCACGGCGGGGAAGAGAATCTTGGTGACGATCTTCCACTCACTCAGGTTCAGCACGCGGGCCACGTTCATGTAGTCCTGCGGAACGCGCTGCACACCCACAGCGGTGTTGATGATCATGGGCCAGATGCTGCAGATAAAGATGGTCCAGATGGCGGCCGGGTTGGCCCCCTTGAACACCAAAAGACCAATGGGCAACCAGGCCAGCGGCGATACCGGGCGCAACAGGCTGATGAGCGGGTTGAACATACGGCCTAAAAAGTCAGAACGACCAATGGCAAAACCAGCAGGAATGCCGACTGCAGCCGCCAGGCCAAAGCCCACCGCCACGCGCTCCAGCGACATCAGCACGTTCCAGCCCACGCCCTGGTCGTTGGGCCCCTTGCGGTAGAACGGATCGGCAAAGATCACGACCGCCTGCTTCCAGGTTTCCCACGGGCTGGGAATGCTGCTGGACGTGCTGATGCTCACCAGCGCCCAGATTCCAATCAGCAGACACAGGCCCAGCAGCGGTGGCAGCACGTTCATCACCAGTCCATGCCAGTCGAATGGTGGCTTGATGGTTGCTGGTGGTTGCAACACTTTTGGCCCTGTAGCCTCCGTGGAATATGCGTTAGCAGCTTCTTTTTTGATAGCACTACTCTCTGCCGCAGCAGACAGGGGCGAGTGGAATACGGCGCTGACCATGGTGTTCTCCTATTGGGCAAGTGTTCAGGCTTTGATCTTGAAACCGTCGGCGTATTTCTTGGGATCCTTGCCGTCCCAGACCACGCCGTCGATCAGCTTGGCGCTGCGCATGGTGTCCTTCGGAATGGGCGCTTTGGCAGCGGTAGCGGCCTGCTTGTAGATGTCGATCTGGTTGATCTGTTTAGCAACAGCCAGGTAGTCCGGGTGTTCCTTGAGCAGGCCCCAGCGCTTTTGCTGGGTCAGGAACCACATGCCATCCGACAGGTAGGGGAAGTTGACCGTGCCTTCGTTGAAGAACTTCATGTGGTTGGGGTCGTCCCAGGTCTTGCCCATGCCGTTCTGGTAGCGGCCCAGAATGCGCTGGTTGATGGCGTCCACACTGGTGTTCACATAGCTCTTGTCTGCAATGGTTTCTGCCATCTTGTTCTTGTTGGACAGGCTGGCGTCAATCCACTGACCGGCTTCGATGATGGCAGCGGTCACGGCGCGCGCCGTGTTGGGGTATTTCTTGACGAACTCGCCGGTGGTGCCCAGCACCTTTTCGGGGTGGTCTTTCCAGATGTCCTGCGTGGTGGTAGCAGTGACGCCAATGCCGTCAATGATGGCGCGGTGGTTCCAGGGCTCACCCACGCAAAAGCCGTCCATATTGCCGACACGCATGTTGGCCACCATTTGCGGTGGCGGCACGGTGATGACTTTGGCGTCGGTAATGGGGTTGATGCCGTTGGCGGCCATCCAGTAGTACAGCCACATGGCGTGGGTGCCGGTGGGGAAGGTCTGGGCAAAGGTGTATTCGCGTTTCTCGGACGCCATCAGCTTGGCCAGCCCGGGTCCATCGACAGCGCCTTTGTCCGCCAGCTTTTTGGACAGCGTAATGGCCTGGCCATTCTGGTTGAGCGTCATCAGCACGGCCATGTCTTTCTTGGGGCCGCTGACCCCCAGGTGCACGCCGTAGATCAGGCCGTAGAGCACATGGGCGAAGTCCAGCTCGCCGTTGACCAGTTTGTCCCGCACTCCAGCCCAGGAGGCCTCTTTGCTGGGGATGATCTTGACGCCATACTTCTTGTCAATGCCCAGCACCGAGGCCATCACGACGCTGGCGCAGTCGGTCAGGGGAATGAAGCCAATCTTGACCTCGGTTTTCTCAGGGGCATCAGAGCCCGCGGCATAGACGGCAGCACGCAGGGCGGGGTTGATGCCAATGGCACCCACGGCGGCGGTTTGCAGCACGGCGCGGCGGCTGAGTTTGGTTTTGAGAAGATCAGTCATGGCAAAGCTCCATCAGTTGCGAAAACAAAAAAAGGCGTCCACACACAGCACAGCGCTTCATGGAAGCCAAGTGCTGGTGGGGACGCCTTTGTCCGGATTGACATGCTTTGCCCGACGTTGGGTAAAGCTTGTCAGTTGACCCTCAGGGGTCTTGGTAGGAATTAAGCAATTATCGCGCCAGGTTAATGGGCGGGCGATCCTTGAATGGACTGGATGCAATATGCTATTGTTTTGATAGCTGTATACGCAGTGTTTACGGAGCTATACCGGTTTTCTGTGCCGGACGTTTCAAGCATTTGATCTGTTGGGTGCAGGCACTGAAGTTGTGCGGTGCACCAAATACAAGCCGCTTCGCCGGTCTGCTTCAGGTTCGGCCAGCCGTCATCCCTTGCGTGAACGACAGGGTCTGCGCCGCTTCCCGCAATGCCGTTCGAACATCCAGCAGGCTGGGGCCTACATGGCGGTCAATGCGCTGGATGTAGGGGCACGTCAGGGTGGCCAGGGCCATGTTGTCGGGCCCGAGTATGGGAAATGAAATGTCCACCACGCCGAAGGACTGAGCACTGTCCCGCTCCAGGCAGCCTTGCTGGCGGATGTTGATCAGCGTTTTCAACAGATCTTCTTCGGTGATCGGCACCTCACCATCCAGCGGCATGTGTTCGGCGAGCATGCGCTTGAAGCTTCCAGCGTCTGCATACGCGAGCAGAAGATGGCCCGAGGCGGTGTCGAGCAGGCCCACGCGCGCACCGCGCTGAACCGAGAAGCTCCATCCGCGCGGGCTGTTGATCTGCGCGCTGATCAGCACGTTGCCCCGGTCGTACACGCCCATGTGGCAGCTCTGCTCTGCTTTGCGCGCAAAGTCGTCCATTACTGGTAGCGCCTGGTTGATCAGGCGGCTCAATGGCGGGTGCATATTGGCCAGCGCAAACAGCTTGAGGCTGAGTGCGTAGCGGTCGCCAGAGGGGTTGCGCATCACGTACTGGCGCACGACCAGCCGCTCCAGCATGCGGTAGATCTCACTGGCACTGCGGTCCATTTCTTTCACGATCTCGGCGCGCGTTAGCCCATGCGGCTGGGTGGCCAGTAGTTCCAGGATATCCAGACCTTTGTCGAGTGCCGGTGCGCGGTAGCGTTCGTCTGCGGCCAGGGCTGTGTCCTGGACTTCTTCGGCTTTGGGGCGGCGGCCCCTGGGTTTGGGTGCGGTAGTGGACATGGCGTCTTTGCGTTGGCTGGCGGTTTTTATAGCAGACGCTGCGCGTCCTAGGGAAAGTACTAGGCCTGTGGCGGATGAAGATGCCTATCATCATGCTTCATAAGTGAATTGTTTATTCATATTTAAATTAAATAAACGGAGCGAGAAACATGGGTCAAGGCAGATTGCAGGGAAAAACCGTGCTGATTACCGCAGCCGCGCAAGGCATAGGGCGCGCCAGTGCGTTGGCTTGCGCCGCCGAGGGGGCCCGCGTCATCGCCACCGACATCAATCAGGCCTTTCTGGACAGTCTGGCCGCCGAGCACAGCAACATTCAGGTCGAACTGCTGGATGTGCGAAGCGATGCAGCCGTGGCGGCCCTGGCCGCGCGCACCCCGGCGCTGGATGCCTTGTTCAACTGCGCCGGCATGGTGGCCAACGGCAGCTTGCTGGAATGCACCGAGGCCGACTGGGACCTGAGCTTTGATTTGAACGTGAAGAGCATGTTCCGTATGACCCGAGCCTTCATGCCTGCCATGTTGGCCAAGGCGCATGCAGAAGGCTGCAGCGTTTCCATCATCAACATGGCCTCGATGGCGTCCAGCATCAAGGGCTTTGTCAACCGCTGCGCCTACGGTGCTACCAAGGCCGCGGTTATTGGGCTCACTAAATCCTTGGCGGCGGACTATGTGAAGGCCGGGTTGCGGGTAAACGCATTGTGTCCCGGCACCGTCGATACCCCGTCCTTGCGCGGCCGCATTGCCAGCGCTGCCGACCCGGCGCAGGCCGAAAAGGATTTCATTGCCCGCCAGCCCATGGGGCGTCTGGCAACAGTGGATGACATTACGCCGATGGTGGTGTACCTTGCCAGTGACGAGTCGCGCTTTGTGACCGGTCAAACCCTGCTGGTCGACGGCGGCGTGACTATTTGAGCCTGGCACTTGAACCATTGGCAACGCAGCAAGGGCATCCCGTGACATCTCTGGTTTCCATCCATCAGCTCTGCAAGTCGTTTCCTGGCGTGCGGGCGCTGGACCAGGTGCGTTTTGACCTGCGCGCTGGCGAGGTGCATGCCCTGATGGGTGAGAATGGCGCGGGCAAGTCCACGTTGATGAAAATCCTGGCGGGTGTGTACCGCAAAGACAGCGGCCAGGTGCTGCTGGACGGCAAGCCAGTGGAGATTCAAAGCCCGGCGCATGCGCAGTCGCTGGCCATTGGCATCATCCACCAGGAACTGCACTTGATGGGGCACCTCACCGCCGCGCAAAACATCTATCTGGGGCGCGAACCGCGCAAGGCCGCAGGCCTGTTTCTGGACGAAGACAAACTCAACCTGGACGCGCAGGCGCTGTTTAGCCGCATGAACCTGGCGCTGGCGCCCACCACGCCCATCGGCGAGCTGACGGTGGCACGACAGCAGATGGTGGAGATTGCCAAAGCGTTGTCTTTCAAGTCGCGCGTGCTCATCATGGACGAGCCCACCGCCGCGCTGAACAATGCCGAGATTGAGGAGCTGTTTCGGATCATTCGTCAGCTCAAGAGCGAGGGTGTCGGCATTGTCTATATCTCGCACAAGATGGATGAAATTCAGCGCATTGCCGACCGCATCACCGTGATGCGCGATGGAGGCACCATCGCGACCGTACCCGCCAGTACCCCCATGTCGCAAGTGATTGCCATGATGGTGGGTCGCGACCTGGAGCAGGCCGAAAAACATATTCCCGACACCTCCGCCAACGAGGTACTGCTGGATGTGCGCGGCCTCAACCGGGGGCGGGTGATCCGTGATATCAGCTTTACCGTGCGCGGGGGAGAGATTGTCGGTTTTGCCGGACTCATGGGCGCAGGGCGTACGGAGGTGGCGCGTGCGGTGTTCGGCGCCGACCCGATTGAATCGGGCGAAGTGCGGGTGCGCGGCCAGGCCATTCGCCTGAATTCGCCACAAGACGCGGTGCAGGCCGGCATTGGCTATCTGTCGGAAGACCGCAAGCATTTTGGCCTGGCAACGGGCATGGATGTGGAGTCCAACATCACTTTGCCCAGCTTGGCCCGGTGGCTGAAATGGGGAATCTTTTTGAATCAGCTTGCCATTCATCGCGTCTCGCAGCAAATGGTGGAGAAGCTGCGCATCAAAACTCCTTCTCTGACCCAGACCGCCAAGTTGCTCTCCGGTGGCAACCAGCAAAAGGTGGTGATTGCCAAATGGCTGGTGCAGGACTGCGAAGTGCTGATTTTCGACGAGCCCACCCGCGGTATCGACGTGGGTGCCAAGAGCGAGATTTACAAACTGCTCAACGAGCTGGCCGCACAGGGCCGTGCCATTGTGGTGATCTCCAGCGAACTGCCCGAAGTGCTGCTGCTGAGCCACCGCGTGCTGGTGATGTGCGAAGGCCGCATCACCGGTGAGGTGCGCGGCGATGAGGCTACCCAGGAAAGCCTGATGGCACTGGCCACACGCCGCGATGTTGATGCCAACGCCGTGCTCACTGATTGAGAGAAACAAGGTCCCTGCATGTCTGAACCCATTTCCTCGGCCTCCTGGCTGGCGCGCCTCACCGGCGGGCAGGCCAAACAAAAACTGCTGGCCTTTGCCAGCCTGATTGCGCTCATCGCCATCTTCACGGCGCTCAAGCCCGATGCCTTCATGACGCAGGACAACATCATCGGCATCCTGCAGTCCACCACCGTCATTGGGGTGCTGGCCATTGCCAGCACTTTCATCATCATCACCTCGGGCATTGACCTGTCGGTGGGTGTGCTGATGACCTTTTGTGCCGTGATGGCCGGTGTGTTTCTGGTGAACATCGGCATGCCGCTGCCGCTGGGCATTCTGTGCGCGCTGGCCATGGGTGCCTTGATGGGCTGCATCTCGGGCTTGGCCATTACCAAGCTCAAGGTGCCGCCGTTCATTGCCACGCTGGGCATGATGATGTTGCTCAAGGGCGTATCGTTGATCATCACCCAGACCCGCCCCATCTACTTCAACGATGTGGAGGGCTTCGACCAGATTGCTTTGGGCTCGCTGATAGGTGATGTGATCCCCAGCCTGCCGATTCCCAATGGGGTGCTCATCATGTTTCTGGTGGCCGTGGTCTGCGCCGTAGTGCTGAACAAGACCGCGCTGGGCCGCTACACCTTTGCCCTGGGCAGCAACGAAGAGGCCGTGCGCCTTTCGGGGGTGAATGTGGACCGCTGGAAGATCATCATCTACACCTTTAGCGGCGGCATCTGCGGCATTGCCGGCCTGCTGATTGCCTCGCGCCTGAACTCGGCGCAGCCAGCGCTGGGCCAGGGTTACGAGCTGGATGCCATTGCTGCGGTCGTGATTGGCGGCACCTCGCTCAGCGGCGGTGTGGGCACGATTTTGGGAACCATCATTGGTGCTTTCATCATGAGCGTGCTGATCAATGGCCTGCGCATCATGTCGGTCGCCCAGGAGTGGCAGATGGTGCTGACCGGGCTGATCATTATTCTGGCCGTCTACACCGACAACCTGCGGCGCAACAAGAAGTAAGGAGATTGCCTGACCCTCCACGTACTCACCTTCACCCCCCGTTTTTCCTTGACTCTGTTTCATTTCGCTTCATTCATTTCCACAACGACAACGTTCCATCAGGAGACAAAACCATGAACGCAAAGAGAAAACTGCTGGCATTGACCGCTGGCTTGGCATTGGCTGGTTTCAGCACCTTCGCTCAAGCCCAGGAGATCTACATTCCCCTGATCTCCAAAGGCTACCAGCACCAGTTCTGGCAAGCCGTGAAGCAGGGAGCTGACCAGGCCGCCAAAGACTACAAGGTGAAGGTCACCTTCGAAGGCCCCGAGACCGAACAGCAAGTGGACAAGCAAATTGACATGCTGTCCGCCGCGCTGGCCAAGAAACCCGCAGCCATTGGCCTGGCCGCGCTGGACAGCAAGGCCGCCATTCCGCTGCTGAAGAAAGCCCAGGCTGCCAAGATCCCCGTGATCGCGTTTGACTCGGGTGTGGACAGTGACATCGTGCTGACCACTGCGCAAACCGACAGCAAGGCGGCTGCCGCACTGGCCGCCGACAAGATGGCCGAGAAGATTGGTGGTGAAGGCGAAGTGGCCGTGATTGGCCATGACCAGACCAGCACCACCGGCACCGACCGCCGTGACGGCTTTGTGAACCAGATCAAGGCCAAGTATCCCAAGATCAAGGTGGTGGACATCCAGTACGGCGGCGGCGACCATCTGAAGTCTGCTGAAATTGCCAAGACCCTGCTGCAAGCCCATCCCAAGCTCAAGGGCATCTTCGGCACCAACGAAGGTTCAGCCATCGGTGCGGGCAAGGGCCTGAAGGAAGCCAAGAAGACCAGTGTGATCATCATCGGCTTTGACTCCGGCAAGGCGCAAAAAGACATGATAAACGACGGCACCATTGCCGGCGCGATCACGCAAAACCCCGTGGGTATTGGCTACAAAACCGTGGAAGCAGCGGTGAAAGCATTGAAGGGCGAGAAGCTGCCCAAGATCATCGACACCGGTTTTTACTACTACGACAAGACCAATATGAAGGACCCCAAGATCGCGGCCGTTCTTTACGATTGATGTTTCCCGGGGCAAGGCGCACTGCTGAATACTGTTGAGCGGTGCGCGCTTGCCTCTTGTGTTTTTTTGTACTCTGAGGATAAGGCTGTGAAACTTTTACGCTACGGATTGCCTGGTCAGGAAAAGCCCGGTGTGTTGGACAACCAGGGCCGCGTGCGGGACCTCTCGGGTGTCATTGCCGACGTGGCGGGTGCTGCGCTTCTGCCCGAGAGTCTGGCGCGTTTGCGTGACCTGAACATCGACAGCCTGCCGCTGGTGGCGGGCTCGCCGCAGCAAGACCTGCGCCTGGGCCCCTGTGTGGGCAGCGTGGGCAAGTTCATTTGCATTGGCCTGAATTACTCGGACCATGCGGCTGAGAGCGGCATGCAGGTGCCACCCGAACCTGTGGTGTTCAACAAGTGGACCAGCGCCATCGTCGGTCCCAACGATGCTGTGGAAATTCCCCGTGGCTCGGTCAAGACCGACTGGGAAGTCGAGCTGGGCGTGGTCATTGGCAAGGGTGGGCGCTACATCAGCGAGGCCGATGCGCTGTCGCATGTGGCGGGCTACTGCGTGGTGAACGACGTGTCCGAGCGTGAATACCAGTTGGACCGCAGCGGCACCTGGGACAAGGGCAAGGGCTGCAACACCTTCGGCCCCACCGGCCCCTGGCTCGTGACGGCGGACGAAGTGCTCGACCCGCAAGCGCTGAAGATGTGGCTGGATGTGGATGGCAAGCGCTATCAAAATGGAAGCACATCCACCATGGTTTATGGGGTCCAATTCCTGATTTCGTATCTAAGCCGCTTCATGAGCCTGCAAAGCGGCGACGTGATTTCCACGGGCACCCCGCCCGGCGTGGGCATGGGGCAAAAGCCGCCCGTGTACCTGCGCGCTGGGCAAACTATTCACCTGGGCATCGACGGCCTGGGTACCCAGACACAAACCACCGTACAAGCCTGACGACGACCGCCATGAGCAAGATCACCAACCTGCGCGTCGTGGACGTGCGCTTTCCCACCTCCCAGCATCTGGATGGCTCGGACGCCATGAACCCGGACCCTGACTACTCTGCCGCCTATGTGATTCTGGAAACCGACCAGCCGGGCCTGGAAGGCCACGGCCTGACCTTTACCATTGGCCGCGGCAACGAGATTTGCTGCGCCGCCATCGAGGCCATGCGCCACCTGGTGGTGGGCCTGGACATGGCCTGGGTGGCTGAGGACATGGGGCGCTTCTGGCGCTACATTACATCCGACAGCCAGCTGCGCTGGATTGGCCCCGACAAGGGCGCCATCCACCTGGCCACCGGTGCGGTGGTCAACGCGGTGTGGGACCTGTGGGCCAAGCAAGAGAGCGTGCCGGTGTGGACGCTGGTGTCGCGCATGAGCCCCGAGCAGATCGTCACGCTCATCGACTTCCGCTACATCACCGACTGCATCACACCCGAGGAAGCCCTGGCCCTGCTGCAAAAGCAAGCCGTAGGCAAAGAAGAGCGCTGGGCCACACTGGAGCGTGAAGGCTACCCTTGCTACACCACTTCGGCCGGCTGGCTGGGTTATGACGATGACAAGCTGCGACGTCTGTGCAAAGAGGCGATCGACGCGGGCTTCAACCACATCAAACTCAAAGTGGGCCGCGACAAGGCCGACGACATTCGCCGCTTGCGCATCGCACGCGAGGTACTGGGGCCAGACCGCCAGCTGATGATCGACGCCAATCAGGTGTGGGACGTGGGCCAAGCCGTGGAGTGGGTGCGTGAGCTCGCGTTTGCCAAACCCTGGTTCATTGAAGAGCCCACCAGCCCGGACGACATTGAGGGCCACCGCGTGATCCGGGAAGGCGTGTACCCGGTGAAGGTGGCTACGGGCGAGATGTGCCAGAACCGCATCATCTTCAAGCAGCTCATCATGCGCGGTGCCATTGACGTGGTGCAGATCGACTCCTGCCGCCTGGGCGGTGTGAACGAGATTCTGGCTGTCATGCTGATGGCCGCCAAGTACAACTTGCCCGTGTGTCCGCACGCCGGTGGTGTGGGCCTGTGCGAGTACGTGCAGCACCTGTCCATGATCGACTATCTGTGTATTGCCGGTACGCGCGAGGGCAGGGTAATCGAGTTTGTGGACCATCTGCATGAACATTTTGTAGACCCCTGCGTGATCCGTCATGCGGCCTACATGCCGCCGCAAGCCCCAGGCTTTTCTATCGAGATGAAAGCGGCCTCCTTGCAAGAGTACGAGTTCAAGCCCAAAGCCAAAGCCAGCGCTACAGCGTAATGAAGATCGACACCCATCAGCATTTTTGGCGCTACCGAGCGGAAGAGTTTCCCTGGATCAGCGATGGCATGCCCTTGCTGCACCGGGACTGCATGCCTGCCGATGTGGAGCCGGCTCTGCGCTCGGCGGGTGTGGACGCGGTGGTGGCGGTGCAAGCGCGCACGCTGGCGGCGGAGACCGATTTTTTGCTGCACGTGGCCGACCACAACCCCGAGGTAATTGGTGTGGTGGGCTGGGCAGACCTGGCGGCACCTGACCTGGATTACCGCCTGGAACAGTGGGTAGACCACCCGGCATTCAAGGGCTTGCGGCACATCCTGCAAGACGAGGCTGATGTGAGCGCCTGGGTGAACCATCCCGGCATCAACTACGGCCTGCGCGCCTTGCAGCAGCGCGGCCTGGTGTACGAGGTGTTGGCGTTTGACCATCAACTCTCCAGCGTTACCGGGTTTTGTGCCCGCAACGATGCGCACTGGTTGGTGCTCGACCATGTTGGCAAGCCGGCAGTGCGCGACTGGACGCGCGACCCTGAAGTGTCCGGCGCGTGGGCCCGCTGCATCCGCGAGCTGGCTACGTTGCCGCATGTGGTGTGCAAGCTATCGGGTCTGGTGACCGAGGCAGATTGGAGTTCGCACGACGGTGTGACACCTGAAGATGCCCAAGTCATGCTGTCCTGCTTTGATCGGGCGCTGGAGGCATTTGGCCCGCAACGGCTGATGTTTGGCTCGGACTGGCCGGTGTGCCAGCTCGCCGCTGCCTATGGCGTGGTACATGGGCTGGCCTTAAAGTGGGCCCAATCCCGCCTCACGGTGCAGGAGCAAGAGGCATTCTGGAGCGGCAATGCCATCCGCTTTTATGGCCTGAATGTGCAGGCCCTTGCCGACTGAAGCGCAACAACTTATTCACTGAGAGTTTCCATGAATTTGCATTTAAGAGACAAGGTGGTCATCGTCACGGGGGGTGCCAGTGGCATTGGCGCCGCGGTTTCTCTGGCCCTGGCCGAGGAGGGTGCCATTCCGGTGATTCTGGGCAAGAGCCCCATGACGGCCGAGTTTTCAGCACAGGTTCAGCCGTATCCGCATGGCTTCATACAGGTCGAGTTGTCGGACGATGCTGCGTGCCGTGCTGCCGTAGAGCAAACAGTTGTCCGCTATGGGCGCGTTGACGGACTAGTGAACAACGCCGGCATCAATGACAACATCGGTCTGGACGCCGGGCGCGACGCCTTCATGGGCTCGCTGGAGCGCAACCTGATCCATTACTACGTGATGGCACATTACTGCGTGCCGCATCTCAAGGAGACCCGTGGTTCTATTGTCAATGTGTCGTCAAAAACGGCCATTACGGGCCAGGGCAATACCAGTGGATATTGTGCTTCCAAAGGGGCGCAGCTTTCACTCACCCGTGAATGGGCCGCAGCGCTGCTCAATGATGGTGTCCGGGTGAACGCCGTCGTTCCGGCCGAGGTGATGACGCCGCTCTATGCGCGCTGGATAAACAGTTTCGACAATGCAGAGGAGAAGCTGGCAGCCATTACCGCCAAAATTCCACTGGGGCACCGCATGACCACGTCCGAGGAGATCGCGCGCATGTGTATTTTTCTGTTGTCCGATGTGTCGTCTCACACCACTGGTCAATGGGTCTTTGTTGATGGCGGCTACACCCACCTGGACCGCGCCCTGTCCTGAGTGGTCGCTAAGCGAAAACGATGCCTATGAGATACGCCTTCGCGTTGGACTTGATCGACGACCCCCATCGCATAGCCGAGTACGAAAAGGCGCACGGGAAAATCTGGCCTGAGGTGCGGGACCATCTGCGAGCCCAGGGGGTTGCAGGTATGGAAATCTACCGGCTGGGCACCCGGTTGTTCATGTTGATGGAAGTGGACGACACGGTATATGACGCAACCGCGATGGCGCGCGCCTCGGCCGCTAATCCGGTTGTTGCCCGGTGGGAATCGTTGATGTGGACTTACCAGGTGCCCACACCCTGGACGCCAGAAGGAGAAAAATGGGTGCCGATGGCGCGAATATTTGACCTCGGAAGTCAGTAGGTCAAGACCCCTGCGACCCGTTGGAAGGATGACTCAGAGCTGAAATGCCAGTAACCGGATCGAGCCCTCGGCTATCTCGCGCAATATGCCAGGCGGCTGCGAACGGTAGAGTATGGCGTCCATCCTCTGGCGATCGATCCAGTGTGCGAATCGCTGGACGTCCGTGGGGTCAAAAAATGCCACCATCATTTCGTAATTCAGAAACA
>JAYTRR010000065.1:0-45281 GCA_043746005.1 Burkholderiales bacterium | reverse complement strand
CCGGACGGCCGGAGTTCGGCACTGATGCCCGGCGGCTTTCTGGCGCCGGCTCGTCCACGACCTTGCGGATAACCGGCTCACCGCGAAGCACCGTGCGGATCTCGTCACCCGACAGCGTCTCGTACTCCAGCAGACCACGAGCCAACCGGTGCAGCTCCTCAACATTCTCGGTCAAGATACGCTTGGCCATCGCATAGGCACGATCGATCACCGACTTGATCTCGCTATCAATCTCCCGCGCAGTGGCCTCTGACACGTTCTTGTTCTGTGTCACCGAGTGGCCGAGGAATACCTCCTGGCTGTTGTCGCCATAAGCGATCATGCCGAGCTTGGTGCTCATACCCCATTCGGTAATCATCCGCCGGGTCTGATCGGTCGCCATCTTGATGTCGCCGGACGCGCCATTGGACACCTTGTCGGCACCGAAAATGATCTCCTCGGCAGCACGGCCGCCCATCGCCATGGTCAACTCCGAAAGCAACTTGGACTTGCTCTTGGAATAACGATCACCCTCCGGCAGACTCATCACCAGGCCAAGCGCACGACCGCGCGGAATGATCGTCGCCTTGTGCACCGGATCACATTCCGGCTCATGCATGGCGATCAGCGCGTGACCGGCCTCGTGGTATGCGGTCATCCGCTTCTCGGCCTCAGACATCACCAGCGACCGACGCTCAGCGCCCATCATCACCTTGTCCTTAGCGGACTCAAACTCGTGCATTGCCACCACGCGCTTGCCCATCCGCGCCGCCAGCAAGGCCGCTTCATTGACCAAGTTGGCGAGGTCCGCGCCGGAGAAGCCAGGCGTGCCGCGAGCTATTGTCTTCGGATCGACGTCGGAGGCCAAAGGCACCTTGCGCATGTGAACTCGCAGGATCTTTTCACGCCCGTTCACGTCGGGGTTCGGCACCACGACCTGACGATCGAACCGGCCCGGCCGCAGCAGCGCCGGATCGAGCACGTCAGGCCGGTTGGTGGCAGCGATCAGGATGACGCCCTCATTGCTCTCAAAACCGTCCATCTCGACCAGCATCTGGTTGAGGGTCTGCTCACGTTCGTCATTGCCTCCACCCAAACCAGCACCACGCTGGCGACCGACGGCATCAATCTCATCAATAAAGATGATGCAAGGGGCGTTTTTCTTGGCGTTGTCGAACATGTCGCGCACGCGGGAAGCTCCCACCCCGACGAACATTTCCACGAAATCGGAACCCGAAATACTGAAGAAGGGCACCTTGGCCTCGCCTGCAATGGACTTGGCCAGCAGGGTCTTACCGGTACCGGGAGGGCCAACCAACAGCAATCCGCGGGGAATACGGCCCCCGAGTTTCTGGAATTTGCTCGGGTCTTTCAGGAAATCTACGACTTCTTTCACCTCCTCCTTGGCTTCATCGCAGCCAGCGACATCGGCGAAAGTGACCAGATTGGTGTTTTCATCCAGCAAACGGGCCTTGCTTTTGCCAAAGCTGAATGCCCCACCCTTACCGCCACCCTGCATCTGGCGCATGAAGTAAATCCAAACCCCGACCAGCAGCAGCATGGGACCCCAACTGACGAGCAGCGTCATCAGGAGTGAGCCTTCTTCGCGGGGCTTGACGTCAAATTTGACGCCGTTGCTGATCAAGTCGCCCACCAAGCCACGGTCGAGGTAGGTTGCGGTGGTTCGGAGCTTACGGTCATCCGTAGTGACGGCCAGAATCTCGGTCCCGCCCTGACCCTCCTGAATGATGGCGCTCTTGATATGTTTGTTGCGCACCTCTTCCAGAAAGTCGGAATACCCGACCATGTTCGCCCCAGCCGTGCCGCGCGAGTCAAACTGCTTGAAAACAGTGAAGAGCACAAGCCCAACCACCAACCACACTGCAATTTTCGAAAACCACTGATTATTCAATCGAAGCTCCAATAGGGGCACAAGTAGAAACACCGTGCATATCTGGTTCCCATTTTAGGCGTTTCAAGACGATTGACACGGTATTTTCATATATTCGGCCGTATGAACAACATGGACTTACCAGAGCTTTCACGCTTTAACGGCTGAATGTTTCAGCCCTACACCGACCAGAAAGGTCTCGGAAGACCGGCCGCGCGAGGCCTTGGGCTTGACCGGCCTCACCACTTGAAAAGCGTCTTTGAACCGCTGAACCACGTCGTTATAACTGCCACCATGAAAGACTTTTGCCACCAGCGTCCCTTGCGGCTTCATATGATTTTGCGCGAATTCAATGGCTAGTTCAACCAAGTGCTCAATACGGGCCGCATCGGCCGACGAGATGCCCGACAAATTGGGCGCCATGTCGGACACCACCACATCGGCCTGACGACCCTGCATGGCCTTTTCCAGTTGTTCCAGCACCTCTGCTTCACGAAAATCACCCTGAATGAAGGTCACGCCTTCGATCGACTCCATGGGAAGCAGATCCAGCGCAATAATGGTGCCATTGAGGTCCCCCACTGCGGCCCCCGATGGCGACATCTTTCGCCGCGCATACTGGCTCCATGCGCCGGGAGTGCTACCCAGGTCAACAACTAGGTAACCCGGCTTGATCAGCCCAAAAGTCTCGTCAATTTCCTTGAGTTTGTAGGCTGCACGCGCCCGATAGCCTTCCCGGTGCGCCAATTTGACGTAGGGATCATTAATGTGGTCGTGCAACCAGGCTTTATTGACCTTTTTGCCCTTGTTGGGAGTTTTCATTCTGACTTTCTGAGGAAGCGGCTCTAGTGCGAGCCATCCAATCGACCGATAATAGCGGCATGCCTCTAATTCAATTGACACCCGCCCAACGTAAAGAACACCGCTCTGAAGCCCATCACCTTGATCCGGTGGTGTTGGTCGGAAGTGACGGACTGACCGAAAACGTAAAAAAAGAAATCAATGCAGCGTTGAGCGCCCATGGACTTATCAAGGTCCGCGTGTTCTCGGACGACCGCGCCGCACGCGAAGCCATGTTCCATACATTGGCCGACGAACTCAGCGCCGCTCCCATTCAGCACATTGGCAAATTGCTCGTGCTATGGCGGCCCAAGGTTGAAAAAGAACGTGCCGTCGACGAAGACCGCAAAGCCGGACCACGCGAAGTCAAAGTGCTGAAATACAGCAAGCGCGCGGGGCAGCGTCCCGAAGTCAAAACCTTGCGTGTCCTGGGCAACCAGCGCCTCACTGCCGGCGGCAACGTGCGGCGCGCCAAGCCAAAGAATCTGGTCAGCGTCAAGAAACGCAGCCAGACCTGAGTGGTCTCAGTGTTTGGCCAACTTGCCAAACACCACTGCGGCACAAGTCCATTGCGCCAAATACATCGCGCTGCCCACCTTGTGCCACAGCGCAAGGTTGTCGCGCGACACGATTCTGGGCGCCACACCGAACTCCACCAGGAGTGCCAACAGCACCCCGGCCACTACAAAAAGTGTAGCTGCCTGCCCAGTATCCACGAGGGTCAGGGCACGTTTTGACCTGAATATCATCAGTAGCAACAGTCCACAGACTGTAGACACCGCCGTTTGCACTGAAAATAGTCGCGCAGCCATGGCACCCGCCATAGCCGGGCTTGGCAAATGCACAAACAGCATGGGAACCACAAAGAAACCCAGCGTTGTGAGGCTACCCCACCATACTGCAGCCACCCAAACCGGCAAAGCACGCATCAGATGTACTGCACCGCCACAATTTCGTAGGCTTTCACGCCACCAGGGGCACGCACCTCGGCCGTGTCACCCTCTTCCTTGCCAATCAGCGCCCGGGCAATCGGGGAACCGATGTTGACGCGGCCAAACTTCAGATCTGCCTCATCCTCTCCCACTATCTGGTATTTGACCCGCTCACCGGTCGCTTCCTCTTCCAGCTCCACGGTCGCGCCAAACACCACTTTTCCACCCGCATTGAGCTCTGAAGGATCGATAATTTGCGCTGCAGACAGCTTGCCTTCCACCTCCTGAATACGGCCTTCAATAAAGCCCTGGCGGTCTTTGGCAGCTTCGTACTCGGCGTTTTCACTCAAGTCGCCCTGAGCGCGGGCTTCCGAAATCGCGTTGATCACCCAGGGACGCTCTACCGTCTTGAGCTTGTGCAACTCGGCCTTGAGGATTTCAGCACCGCGTTTGGTAATTGGAATGGTTGCCATATAAAACTGTGGGAACAGGTATCAAAAAACAGTCATCAGAAGTAACGAGGACAGTGCGGCGTTTGCATGCAGCACTGTCCCGGAAAAGCAAGGCTGGATTATGCCAACACTTGAGGCACTGGCCAAACCCGCAGTTTATGCGTGAAGCTGTGCATGCATTTCCTGCACCGAAATCACGTCCAGGTGGTCCAGATACTTCATGCCTTCGACCGCAGCTTCCGCACCGGCGATGGTGGTGTAGGTCGTAACCCGCGCGAGCAATGCGGAGGTGCGAATCTGGCGCGAATCGGCGATGGCATTGCGGCGCTCTTCCACGGTGTTGATCACCATGGCAATTTCCTGGTTCTTGATGATGTCCACAATGTGGGGGCGGCCTTCGGTGACCTTGTTAACGACCGTGCAGGCCAACCCTGCGGCCACCATGGAGGCCGTTGTGCCCTTGGTCGCCACGAGTGTGAAGCCCATGCCAACCAGCTTGCGGGCGACTTCCACCGCGCGGGGTTTGTCGCTTTGCTTGACGGAAATAAACACCTTGCCAGAGCGCGGCAGCTTGGCACCGGCGCCCAGTTGCGACTTCACAAACGCTTCACCAAAGGTCTTGCCCACGCCCATGACTTCGCCGGTCGACTTCATCTCCGGGCCAAGGATAGTATCCACGCCTGGGAATTTGACGAAGGGGAAAACCGCCTCTTTCACACTGAAATACGGTGGTGTCACCTCTTTGCCGATGCCCTGGCTAGCCAGGCTCTGACCTGCCATGCAGCGCGCTGCCACCTTGGCAAGCTGAATGCCGGTGGCCTTGCTCACAAAAGGCACCGTACGTGAGGCGCGCGGATTGACTTCCAGCACGTAAATCACGTCCTTGCCATCCACATTCTGGATCGCAAACTGCACGTTCATCAGGCCTACTACATGAAGCGCGTTGGCCATGGCGGAGGTCTGGCGTTTGATCTCGGTCACCGTCTCGGCGCTCAGACTGTACGGTGGCAGGGAACAAGCGGAATCGCCGCTGTGCACACCCGCTTGCTCGATGTGTTCCATCACACCACCAATAAAGGTCACGCCCGTGTTGTCACGGATACAGTCCACATCGCATTCGATGGCATCATTCAGAAAGCGGTCCAACAACACGGGGGAGTCGTGGCTGACCTTGACCGCTTCGCGCATATAGCGCTCCAGGTCGCGCTGTTCGTGCACAATTTCCATGGCCCGGCCACCCAGCACGTAGCTGGGGCGCACCACCAGAGGGTAACCCAGCGCAGCGGCTTTTTCCAGCGCTTCTGGCTCGGTACGGGCCGTGGCATTGGGCGGCTGGCGCAGCTTCAATTCGTGCAGCAGTTTCTGGAACCGCTCGCGGTCTTCGGCTGCGTCAATCATGTCGGGGCTGGTGCCGATAATGGGCACGCCATTGGCTTCCAGATCCAGCGCCAGCTTCAACGGTGTTTGGCCGCCGTATTGCACGATCACACCGACCGGCTTTTCCTTATCCACGATTTCCAGCACGTCTTCGAGCGTGAGGGGTTCAAAATAAAGGCGATCTGAGGTGTCATAGTCGGTAGACACCGTTTCGGGGTTGCAGTTGACCATGATGGTCTCGTACCCGTCCTCGCGCATGGCGAGTGCCGCATGGACGCAGCAGTAGTCAAACTCGATGCCCTGGCCAATGCGATTGGGTCCACCGCCCAGCACCATGATCTTTTTGTTGTTGGTTGGCTCCGCCTCGCACTCCGAACCTTCCGATTCGTAAGTTGAATACAAGTAAGCCGTATTGGTACCGAACTCCGCAGCGCAAGTGTCTACGCGTTTGTAAACCGGGCGCACACCCAGCGCGCGGCGCTTGTTGCGCACGGCCGTGTCGGTCGTCTTGAACTGGCGTGCCAGACGACGATCCGAGAAACCTTTTTGCTTCAGGCTGCGCAAGGTGGCCGCGTCAATGCGGTCCAGCGCGGTACCGCTGTCGGGCATGGGTAGACGCTCAATCTCCAACTCAATCTTGACGATTTGCTCAATTTGGACCAAAAACCAAGGATCTATTTTTGTTAGCGCAAACACCTCGTCCACGCTCATGCCTTGGGCAAAGGCGTCGCCCACGTACCAGATGCGTTCGGGGCCGGGCTCGCCCAGTTCTTTTTCCAGCACTTCGCGGTCCTGGGTTTTCTCGTTCATGCCGTCGACGCCCACTTCCAGGCCGCGCAGGGCTTTCTGGAAGGATTCCTGGAAGGTGCGGCCCATGGCCATGACTTCGCCCACCGACTTCATCTGCGTCGTCAAGCGGCTGTCGGCCGCGGGGAACTTTTCAAACGCAAAACGCGGGATCTTGGTCACCACGTAATCAATACTGGGCTCGAACGATGCGGGCGTGGCACCACCCGTGATGTCATTGCGCAACTCGTCCAGCGTAAAACCAACCGCCAATTTGGCCGCAATCTTGGCAATGGGAAAACCGGTGGCTTTGGAAGCCAGCGCAGAAGAACGCGACACACGCGGATTCATCTCGATGACGACCATACGGCCATCTTCAGGGTTGATGGAGAACTGCACGTTCGATCCGCCGGTGTCCACGCCAATTTCCCTCAGCACCGCCAAAGAAGCGTTGCGCAGAATCTGGTATTCCTTGTCGGTCAGCGTCTGCGCGGGTGCCACGGTGATGGAGTCACCAGTGTGCACACCCATCGGGTCCAGGTTCTCGATGGAGCAGACGATGATGCAGTTGTCGGCCTTGTCGCGCACGACTTCCATCTCGTACTCCTTCCAGCCCAACAACGACTCTTCAATCAGCAGTTCGTTGGTGGGTGAGGCTTCCAGACCGCGCTTGCAGATGGTTTCAAACTCTTCGGAGTTGTAGGCAATACCGCCGCCCGTGCCGCCCAGCGTAAAGCTGGGACGAATGACGGTGGGGAAACCCAGGGTCTTTTGCACCGTCCAAGCCTCTTCCAGGCTATGCGCAATGCCCGAGCGGGCGGAACCCAGACCGATTTTGGTCATGGCATCCTTGAACTTCAGGCGGTCTTCAGCCTTGTCGATGGCTTCTGGTGTAGCGCCGATCAGTTCCACCTTGTATTTGTCCAGTACCCCGTTGTGCCACAGGTCCAGCGCGCAATTGAGCGCGGTCTGGCCACCCATGGTGGGCAAAATCGCATCAGGCTTTTCCTTGGCGATGATCTTCTCAACCGTCTGCCAGGTAATCGGCTCAATGTAGGTAACGTCCGCGGTAGCGGGGTCGGTCATGATCGTGGCGGGATTGCTGTTGATCAGAATGACCTTGTAACCCTCTTCACGCAGGGCCTTGCAGGCCTGCACGCCAGAGTAATCGAACTCGCAGGCCTGCCCAATGATGATGGGGCCAGCGCCAATGATGAGGATGCTTTTGATGTCGGTACGTTTTGGCATTGTTACTGCTCTCTACTGGTCAAGGGCCGCGCGGCACACGCTGCCTGAATTACTAAAAAAATTGAATATTGAATCGCTGCGATCAATGCAGGCTTGCTGTGGCAAGCTTCGCGCCGAACCACACAAACAGCCCACCCACCGCGCCGGACAGGCTTGAAGACAAACGCTTGCGCTGACCAAACCCCTGCGCCAGGCGCGCGCCCGCAAAAATCAATGCGGACAGATACAAGGCACTGAAGACCATGACAATGGCGCTCAGAATCAAAAACGGTACGGCGGGCGTGGGGTACTGCGGATCAATGAACTGCACAAAAAACGACAGCAAAAACAAAATCGCCTTGGGGTTCAACAGGCTGATGAGCAGGGCTCGCTTGAATGGTTGCTGCAGGTTGGCGGTTGCTTGCGCAACAGCGGCGTCCACTGACACGTCAACGACGCGTTGACTGCGCCACTTGTCGATGGCCGCGCGAATCAGGTTCACACCCACCCAGGTCAAATAGGCTGCTCCAGCGTACTTCACCACCATGAACAACGTCGGATAGGTACGCAACAGTCCCGCCGCACCCAAGGCCGTGAGCAACAGCAAGATGGTGTCACCCACGAACACACCGCAAGCCCCCTGGTAGCCGGCCTTGACCCCACGCACAGTAGCCACCGACAGCACGTACAGGGAATTGGGACCGGGCAACAAAATAATGCCCAATGCGCCAATCACATACGTCCACAGGTCAGTGACACCGTAAAAGCTCATGCGCGCTTACCAACTTCTTTTGTCATCTCCTGGATGAAGCGGTCAAACAGGTAGCCGATGTCGTGCGGTCCGGGGGATGCCTCGGGATGCCCCTGGAAGCAGAACGCGGGTTTATCGGTGCGTTCCAGCCCCTGCAATGTGTTGTCAAACAGACTGATATGGGTGGCACGCAGGTTGGCGGGCAATGACTTTTCATCCACCGCAAAACCGTGGTTCTGACTGGTGATGCTGACGCGACCGCTGTCGAGGTCTTTGACGGGATGGTTGGCGCCGTGGTGGCCAAACTTCATTTTGAAAGTGCTGGCACCGGAGGCCAGCGCCATGATCTGGTGCCCCAGGCAAATACCAAAGGTAGGGATGCCGGTTTCAATCAGGGTGCGGGTTGCTTCAATCGCGTAGTCGCAAGGCTGCGGATCACCCGGGCCGTTGCTCAGAAAGATGCCATCGGGCTTGTGCTTGAGCACTTCCGCAGCCGGCGTCTGGGCGGGCACCACCGTGACCTTGCAGCCGCGCTCTGCCAGCATGCGCAGGATGTTTTTCTTGACGCCGAAATCATAGGCAACGACGTGAAAGCGGGGGACAGTCTGCTGGCCGTAGCCAGAGCCGAGTGTCCACTCGGACTCCGTCCAGCCATAGCGGGTGGTGCAGGAAACCACCCTTGCCAAGTCCAGACCGGACATGGAAGGCACCGCCCCGGCGGCTGCAATGGCTTTCTCCACCACAGCAGCCGTCACGGCTTCTCCAACGGCCAGCGCCAGAATGCAGCCATTTTGCGCACCCTGTGTCCGCAATTGACGTGTCAGCTGGCGGGTATCGATATTGGCAATGGCCACGGTACCCGCATGCACCAAATACTCACACAAGGATGCGGTGCTGCGGAAATTGGAGGCCACCATGGGCAGATCACGGATGATCAAACCAGCGGCATGGACCTTGTCGGACTCGGTGTCCTCGGGGTTGGTGCCGTAGTTGCCGATGTGGGGATACGTGAAGGTCACGATCTGCTGGCAATAGCTGGGATCGGTCAGGATCTCCTGGTAGCCGGTCATGGACGTGTTGAACACGACCTCGCCAACCGTGGAGCCTGGCGCTCCAATGGAATTGCCAATATAGACCGTGCCGTCTGCGAGTGCCAATATGGCTGGGGGGGTGGTTCCCTTAAGAGACAAGAGCACTGGGTTCTCCGAGTGGGTTACGGTTACGCCCAAGCGCGCTCAAGAACAATACTTGGCTGCTGTTTTGAAGTAGGGAAAGGTGCTAGAAAGGCGCTTGGGACGGCTGATTTCTGGATAGCCTCTCATTATAACGGAGGGGTATGCCGTTTTAACTCCCGATCACACTGAATCGGCGTCCAGGGCATCCAGTACCTGCTTTGGCATGCGCCTGGGACGCAAACTGCCCCCATCCACACACCCAATGCGTATATGGCCTTCGGCCAGCAAGGCGTCTGCGCGCCAAGCCTGCTGTTGAAGCAGCATGGAGGCCTGCCCCCGCTCTGCCACCTTGACGGTCACGGTAATCAGGTCATCGAGTCGCGCCGGCGTCAGATAGCGTAGATTGACCTCCGCCACGACAAAAATGGCACCCGTCTCCGCCTGCAAAGCAGCCTGCTCCACACCCAAAGCGCGCAGCCACTCGGTACGGGCGCGCTCAAAGAACTTGAGGTAATTGGCGTAGTACACGACGCCACCGGCATCGGTGTCTTCCCAATAGACACGCAATGTGAAAGGATTGCCAAGCTCGGGCATGTTCAGGCCGTCAGGCTGCTGGCATGCAGACATATCGCCGCCGCGGCCGCCACATTGAGTGACTCTTCCCCACCCGGCTGGCCGATGCGCACGTGCATGCCAGCCCGGTTCATCAACTCCTGGCACACGCCCTGCCCTTCGTGGCCCATGGCCCATGCGCAGGGCTTGGGTAACTGGAGGTTCTGAATCAGCTCACCCTGGTGCGAGCTGGTGACGACGATGGGCACCTGCAGCGCTTGCAAGTCATCCAAGGACACGCCTTCCAGCAGGGTCAAGCCAAAATGCGCACCCATGCCCGCGCGCAGCACCTTGGGACTCCAGAGTGCGGCGGTTCCCTTGAGGGCAATCACCTGTTTAAAGCCAAAGGCTCCTGCGCTTCGCAGGATGGAGCCCACGTTGCCGGCATCTTGCACTCGGTCCAGGATGACGCTAGCAGCCAAGGGTTGCAGAGTCACATCGGTGGGTAGTTCCAGCACAAAGCCAACCCCTGCGGGCGACTCCAGACCACTCAGCTCACGGAAAAAGGCCGCCGGAATAACTATGCTTTTGATAGCTGCTTGCGCATATTCTACGGGGGCTACAGGCCAAATGTCTTCTGAAAATACGGCGACAGCAGGCTTCAGCCCGCGTGCCAGGGCGGCACTGCACAGGTGATCCCCCTCAACCCAAAAACGCCCGGCCTTACGGTAGGCGGTGTTGTCTTGCGCGACTTTGCGCAACTCTTTGAGCAGCGGGTTGTCGCGCGAGGTGATGGACGCGGCCTGTGCCGCAGGCTGGCTCATGCCAGCACCCGGGTCACCGGGCCAAACGTCTTACGGTGCTGGGGACATGCGCCATGGGTTTGCAGTGCTGCCAAATGCTCTGCCGTGCCATAGCCTTTGTGACCAGCAAAGCCGTATTGGGGATATTGCGCGTCCAGCTCTGCGCACCAGCGGTCACGGGTCACCTTGGCCAGAATCGACGCGGCCGAGATGGCCTGCACCTTGCTGTCGCCCTTGACGATGGCTTCGGCCCGCACGTCCAGCACCGGCAGGCGGTTGCCATCCACCAGCACCAAGGCAGGCTTGAGGCGCAGCCCTTCTACCGCACGGCGCATGGCGAGCAGGGTTGCTTGCAAGATGTTGATTGCGTCGATTTCTTCCACACTGGCCTCGGCTATGGAACAGCACAGGGCTTTGGCGCGGATCTCGTCAAACAATTGCTCGCGGCGGCGGGCGGTGAGCACTTTGGAGTCGGCCAGGCCCACGATGGGGTTGCGCGGGTCCAATATGACGGCTGCGGCAACGACCGGTCCTGCCAAAGGGCCGCGTCCGGCTTCATCCACACCCGCCATCAAGCCAGGTGTGTCCCACGACAGGGGCGCTTGTTCAGCGTGCAAGAATTTTTTCGATCGCATCGGTTGCCAAAGTAGAAGTGTCGCGCTGCAGGCTGTGGTGCAGCGCCATGAAGCGTTGTTGCAAGGCGGCCATTTTGGCAGGCTGGTGCTCCATGTCGTCCAGGCACTGCAGCACGGCCGCAGCCATCGCCGCGGGGGTGGCCTGATCCTGCAGCAGCTCAGGCACGATGAATTCACCGGAGAGGATATTGGGCAGGCCGACCCAGGGCTGTAGTTGCTTGCGCCGCATGATTTTCCAGCTGAGCCAGCCCATGCGATAGGCGATCACCATGGGGCGCTTGAACAGCGCAGCCTCCAGCGTCGCGGTGCCACTGGCGATCAGCGTCAGGTCACACGCGGCCAGCACGGTATGCGACTGACCACTCACGATTTGCACATGCTCCAGCATGCCCGCCCGGGCTGCTGCCGCCTCAATGGCGGGACGCAGTGCAGGCACGGCAGGCACTATGATTTTGATAGCCTCCTGCGCTTGTTGCACAAGCCTTGCAGCATCAAAAAAGGGCCGAGACAAGTGTTTAACCTCAGATACGCGGCTGCCGGGCAACAGAGCCAGCACGCGGTCACCGGGCAGCAGGCCGAGCGCCTTTCTGGCTGCGGCTTTGTCGGGCTCCAGTGGAATAACATTGGCCAAGGGATGGCCGACATAGGTGGCGCTGATGTCGTGGCGGGCCAGCAACTCGGGCTCAAACGGGAAAATACACAGCACGTGGTCCACGCTGCGACGAATCTCTTCCACCCGTTCGGCTCGCCACGCCCATATGGAGGGGCAAACAAAGTGGACGGTTTTGATACCCTGCTCGCGCAAGTTGCGCTCCAGATCCAGATTGAAATCCGGCGCATCCACGCCAATGAAAACATCCGGCCGCTGAGCCAACAGCCGCGCCTGGAGCTGCTTGCGAATACCCACAATTTCACGATAGCTTCGCAGCACCTCCCAGCCATAGCCATGCACCGATAACTTCTGATGCGGCCACCAGGCCGCAAAGCCATGGTGCTCCATCCGGGGGCCGCCAATGCCCGCCGACACCAGGTCGGGCCAGCGGCACCGCAAGCCCTCCAGCAGCAAACCGGCCAACAGGTCGCCAGACGCCTCACCGGCAACCATCGCAATAAAAGGTTGGGTTTGCGGCGCTGGGGCCGCGGAGTCAGGCAGCGCAGCGTGCATGACCGAGGCTAGCGAACGATGCCGCGTTGCGGAGAGGTCTTGTCCAGAAAGGACTGCATCATGGCCACGTCAACGGCCGTCTCCGGTTGGCTCAACGCCAGCTCGGCAATGCGGGTTCGCGCCTGATCCAGTGTCAGGTCGTCGCGATACAAGGCCTTGTGCATGGCCTTGACGCCTGAAATGCGTTCCGGTGACCAGCCCCTGCGGCGCAAACCTTCGAAATTCATCGACCGTGCCGCCGCCGGTTGGCCCTGGCACATGACAAACGGTGGCAAATCGGCAAACAACAGCGAACACATGGCCGTCATGCTGTGCGCACCCAGCCGAACAAACTGGTGCACGACCGTAAATCCACCCAGAATCACCCAGTCATCGACCTGCACGTGTCCCGCCAGCTGGGAGTTATTGGCAAAAATGGTGTTGTTGCCCACCAGGCAATCGTGCGCCAGGTGCACATAGGCCATGATCCAGTTGTCGTTGCCGATCTGGGTAACGCCGGTATCGCCGGGTGACCCAATATTGAAGGTACAGAACTCCCGGATCGTGTTGCGATCGCCAATGCGCAACTCACACGGCTCACCAGCGTATTTTTTGTCCTGCGGAATGGCGCCCAGCGAATTGAACTGAAAAATGCGGTTGTCGCTGCCAATCGTGGTATGTCCCTCAATGACGCAATGGGGGCCAATCGTCGTGCCTGATCCCACTTTCACATGAGGGCCAATGACCGTATAAGGGCCCACGGAAACAGAGCTGTCCAGTTCTGCCGCTGCATCAACCAGGGCAGTCGGGTGAATCAGCGACACCTTATGCACCTTGTGGGATGGCGCGCATGGCGCAGGTCAGCTCTGCTTCCACGGCAAGCTCACCCGCCACGGATGCCCGGCCCTTGAACTTGAAGATTCCGGCTTTCATACGCAGCAACTCGACATCGAGAATCAACTGGTCACCAGGCTCCACCGGACGCTTGAAACGGGCACCATCAATACCGGCGAAGTAGTACACCATCTCGTCGTTGGGGGTGGTATCCAGCGCGTCGAAGGCCAGCAGCGCCGCCGCTTGCGCCATGGCTTCGAGCATCAGCACACCAGGCATGACCGGGCGGTGGGGAAAGTGCCCTTCAAAAAATGGCTCATTGATCGTGACATTCTTGAGTGCCTTGATCGTTTTTCCTTTGTCCAGTTCCAGAACACGGTCCACTAACAGGAAGGGGTACCGGTGCGGCAACTGCTTGAGAATTTTGTGAATATCCATCATGATTTGATCTCTTTTTCTATCGTTTTGATTCGGTCGCGCAAGGTGTGCAACTGCTTCAGTGTTGCGGCATTGCGCTCCCATGACGCGTTGTCATCAATGGGGAAAATGCCCGTGTAATGCCCGGGTTTCGAAATCGACTTGCTGACGACCGTAGCCGCCGAAATATTGACATGGGCGCCAATCGTCAGGTGACCCAAAATAATGGCACCGCCGCCCACCGTGCAATTCGGGCCGATGGTCGCGCTGCCAGCGACGCCCACACATCCCGCCATCGCCGTATGCCGACCCACGCGCACGTTGTGACCAATCTGAATGAGGTTATCCAGCTTGACACCCTCTTCAATCACCGTATCTTGCAGTGCGCCGCGGTCAATACAGGTATTGGCCCCAATTTCCACGTCGTTGCCTATCTGCACGGCACCGAGCTGCTCAATTTTTTCCCATGTTTCGCCATTGGGCGCGAAACCAAATCCATCCGCTCCGATAACAACCCCAGGATGCAGGATGCATCGCTCGCCGACCACGCAATCTTCTCCAACCGTCACTCTGGACTTGAGCACGGTGTCCGCACCAATATGTGCGCCGCGCTCCACGACGCACAAGGGGCCAATGGTGGCGGTGGGATGGACCACGGCAGTGGGGTCGATGACCGCACTGGAGTGGATTGCAGAACCAACCAATGGACGGATCCTGCTCTTCCAAAGCTGGGTGAGTCTGGCGAAATACAGATAGGGCTGGTCACTGACGATGCATGGGCCACGTGAGAGGGCCTCAGACAGCATTTGCGGACCGACAATGACGCACCCCGCCTGCGACGCCGCCAATTGCTGTTGATAACGCGGATTGCTGAGGAAACTTAGGTCATTGGCCTTGGCCGTCTCAAGCGACGCCAAGCCCGTTATTCGTATGGAAGCATCTCCGTGAAGTGTGCCACCCAAGGCTTCCACCACAGAAGCCAGATCAAGCTCCATGCTGCAACCTCTTTCGACCGATGCCTACTTGGTGGCGCCGTTGAGTATCTTCAGGACTTTGTCTGTGATGTCGTGCTTGTTGTTGCTGTACACCACGCCCTCGGAAAGCACCATGTCGTATTTCTCCGCCTCAGCCACTTGCTTCATGGCCTTATTCGCCTTGTCCAGAACTTGCTGCAACTCTTCGTTGCGGCGACCATTCAGGTCTTCCTGGAACTCGCGCTGTTTGCGCTGAAAGTCACGATTCAATTCAGCGAACTCCTTTTGACGGCTCGAGCGCTGGCTTTCCGTCAAAGTAGGAGCGTCGCGCTCAAACTTGTCGCTAAAGGACTTGATCGATGCTTGCTGATCGTTCAACTCTTTTTGACGTTTGGAAAACTCCTGCTCAAGTTTGGTTTGCGCAGCTTTTGCCGGGCTGGATTCGGTGATGATGCGCTGATTGCTGATATAGGCGATTTTCGAATCCTGGGCCATCGCTCCAACCGCAGCCAGAGTCAGCAGCAAACCCACCCATAAGTTTGTTTTGAATGTCTTCATTAGAAAGTTGTCCCAATCTGAAATTGCATACTTTGAATTTTATCGCCATCGAACTTACTGATCGGTCTGGCAAAAGCAAGCCGCAAAGGGCCTACAGGAGAAATCCAGCTAATACCGATGCCAACGGATGTCCTCAAGTCGCCGAACTGAATGGCCTCGTCTGCGCCAAAAATACCGCCCGCGTCAAAAAACCCATACATGCGTAAAGTACGGTCGTTACCCCCACCCGGAAGGGGCGAGAGTAACTCAGCATTGAAGTTGATCTTTTTCGATCCGCCAGTTGCGGTTTGTCCCGCTGCCCGCTGTGAAGCTGTGGTCAGGCTTCCCTGCTCGAAACCACGCACCGAACCCAATCCGCCGGAGTAATAGTTTTTGAAGACGGGATAAGACAAACCATCGGTGCCGGCTCCCAATGACAACTCACTATTGAACGCAGCGGTCACCTTCTTGGAAACTGGGAAAAACTGCTGATATTGAACGGTTCCGCGCACATAGCGCAACTCCCCACCCACGCTCCACTCACCATTGGTTCGAATCAGTTTGCCTACACTCGGGACCAGAGCGCTGTCACGCGTATCGCGCGCCCAGCCAACCGTCAATGGGACCGCATTGGTGGTGTATCCAAACTGATTGGCGAAGTCCTGGTACACGGTAGGCAACAAGGTTCCCGGCACGATGGTGGTTCGGTCTACTCCGGCGCCTACGTATACCGTATCTGTGTCGGTAAAAGGCACGCCAAATCGCAAACTGGCCCCGGTTGTCTCAATGGAGTAGCTATCAATATCGGTATAGGGCTTGGAATTCCTTTGATACACATCGATCGTTCGGGATACCCCGTCTTCCGTGAAGTACGGATTGGTCGTATTGAAAACAACGGTTCGATTGTATTTGCTGGTATTCAACTCCACGCCCAACGAGTTGCCAGAACCGAAGGCATTGTCCTGCTTGAAACCAAAGGTAAAGCCCAGCCCTTCGCCACTGGACAGACCAGCTCCAAGACTCAGACTGCCAGTGGGCTTCTCCGCGACAGATACCGTCAGGTCAACCTGATCGGGTGACCCCGCCACCTCTTGCGTTTCGAGCGTTACTTCCTTGAAAAAGCCCAATCGGTCCACCCGGTTGCGTGATTGGCGAATTTTCTCGCCGTCGTACCATGCCGCTTCCAGCTGCCTGAACTCACGCCGTATGACCTCGTCCCGGGTCCGGTCATTGCCAGCAACATTGATTCGCCGCACATAAACGCGACGCGAAGGATCTGCTTGCAATGTCACTTCAACACGGTTGGTGGCACGATCAATGTCCGTACGCGCCTCTGCCCTGGCGAAGGCAAAACCAAAATTGCCAAAGTAGTCAGTGAACGCCTTGGTGGTTTGCGCGACTTGGTCAGCGTTGTAAGCCTCTCCAGCCTGTATGGTGATCAACGACCGAAACTCTTCCTCTTTACCCAGGAAGTTGCCCGCGAGTTTGATCTTGGAGACAACAAATCGTTCACCCTCCGTTACGTTAATGGTGATGCTGACATCCTGCTTGTTGGGGGAAATTGCGACCTGTGTCGAATCAACCTTGAACTCAAGGTAGCCGCGCGTCAAATAATAGGAACGCAACGACTCAATATCTGCGTTCAGCTTGGCCCGGGAATAGCGATTCGACTTGGTGTACCAACTGAGCCAGCTACCCGTATCCTGATCAAACAAGCCTTTGAGTGTTGACTCTGAAAACGCCTTGGTTCCGACAATCCGGATGTCGTTGATCTTGGCCGTATCGCCTTCTACAACCGCGAAGCTCAGATTTACCCGATTTCGCTCGATAGGAGTCACGGTCGTAATCACTTCCG
Organism: Burkholderiales bacterium; assembly: GCA_043746005.1. Taxonomy (GTDB): domain Bacteria; phylum Pseudomonadota; class Gammaproteobacteria; order Burkholderiales; family Burkholderiaceae_C; genus Allorhodoferax. The sequence continues at coordinate 28,120 of JAYTRR010000065.1, read as the reverse complement.
TCGCATACATGCTGCGATTGATGTACTGTCGCTTCAATTCCTGCTCAGCCCGATCGACCAACGCTTTGTCGAACGGCCGTCCATCTGCCAGACCGATATCGCGAAGGGCCTTTTTCAACACATCTTTGTCAAACTCTTTCGTTCCAGTGAACTCAACATCGGCAATGGACGGCCGTTCTTCAACGATGACCACCAGCACACCGGCATTGACCTCAATGCGAACATCCTTGAAGAGACCCAATCCAAACAGCGCGCGAATGGAGGCGGCGGCCTTTTCATCGCTGTACATATCTCCGACCCTGACAGGTAACGAAGCAAAAATTGTTCCAGCCTCAACCCGCTGCAATCCCTCGACACGAATGTCGCGTACGACAAAAGGCTCCACTGCCCAAGCGGCCTGCAAAACCACCAATGAAGCCACGGCGACACCAGTACGATGCAAAAAACTACGATCAAAGTGCATTTTTTAATTTAATTGCGCCGGAATTCCACTGGAAATTCAGACGATCAACCCAACAAACGAGTCAGGTCATTGAAAACGGCGACAGACATCATCAATAGCAAGATGGCCACTCCCATTCGCTGCAGCGCGTCCATCCACGATTCTGACACGGGCTTTCCAGCAAGCAACTCCCAAAGATAATACATCAGGTGTCCACCATCCAGAACTGGCAGCGGCAACAGGTTCAAGACCCCCAAACTGATACTAAGCAGAGCGAGAAACACCAAAAACTGAGAGCCACCCATAGCCGCCGACTTTCCTGCGTAATCAGCAATGGTAAGCGGCCCGCTCAGGTTTTTCAGAGATGCATCGCCAATGATGATCTTTCCCATCATCTTCAGTGTCAGAACAGACACCTCCCAAGTCCGTCCCAATGCCCGCCCTAAACCATCGACCGGACCATACCGAACCGTTGTAAAGGCTGGCAGTGTTCCGATATAGGCCCCGACCCGTCCAACGGACCCATCGACGTCTTTTTCAATCTTTGGCTTCACCGTGATGGTGATTTGATCTGTTCCACGCTGAACCAGCCAGACCTGCGGGGTCGGCATTTCGTTTTTGCCCGACTGGCGTATCAATTCGCGCAACTGGGCAGCATCCACAATGCGCTTTTCATCCACCCGCAACACCAGATCACCAGTCTGCAATCCGGCGCTTCGCGCAGCTCCGTCTTCTGACAACTCGCCCAACTTTGCGTGTGAAAACGGACCCAGCACACCAATGTCCCGAAACAACTGTGCATCCGCATTACGCGCATCAACACCGCTCAGTGTCAAAAGAGCCTGCTTTCGCTGATCTGCCCCCTCAAATGCAAACTCAACCTGCAAATTTTTTCCTGCCAGCACGCCACGCGTGAGCCACCACCGAAAATCATCAAATGAAACGACGTCTTCAAGTGCGTCCCCCTCAAAACCAGCCTTGGTGATCAACTCGGCGCCGGTAAATCCGGCTTGTGCAACCACGGAACCCGCGAGTGGTTGTGCCAGCACGGCTTGCGCTTGCTCGACGCCCATCCAGTTAACCAAGGTATACAGGACCACTGCGAATACCAGGTTCGCCAAGGGTCCCGCTGCAACAATCGCTGTCCGACTCTTGAGTGGCTGGGTATTGAAGGCCATGCACCTTTCGTTTTGAGCAACGGGGCCCTCACGCTCATCCAGCATCTTCACAAAGCCACCGAATGGCAGCATTCCCACCACAAATTCAGTGCCTGAAGTTCGCGAACGCCAGCCCCACAATTTAGGACCGAAACCCACGGAAAATCGCAAAACTTTTACGCCACACCCACGGGCCGCACCATAGTGCCCCAACTCGTGTACTGCGACCAGAAGCCCAATGGCAACAACGAATGCAACAAAAGTCAGCATGTCAACAACCTGGGGGAATCAATCAGCAAACCGTGCTATCGCGTCTTCAGCCGCTCGGCGCGACTGTTGATCAAGTCCCAACAGGTCAGCCAAAGACCCCGCTGCCTGAGGGCTAACCCTGTTCAATGTTTCTGTGTTCACACGGTGAATCTGGTCATAGCGGATCCTGCGCTCCAGAAATGCAGCTACGGCAATCTCATTGGCAGCGTTCAGCACCGCTGTAGTCCCTGCCGGAGCCTTCAAAACAGCCCAAGCCAAGTCCAGTCCTGGGAATCTCTCTTTATGCCCGTCAGTATCGAGTGCTTCAAACGTCAAACCAGACATAGCTGAAAAATCCAGTGCTGAAGCTCCGGACGTCACGCGATCCGGCCAGGACAAGCCATAGGCGATGGGGCCACGCATGTCAGGAGTACCCATTTGGGCAACAACTGAATGGTCGACGTATTGAACCATTGAGTGAATGACGCTCTGAGGATGTATCACAACTTCGATTTTCTCGGGTGTTACGCCAAACAGGAATTTAGCCTCAATGACCTCAAGCGCCTTGTTCATCATGGTTGCGGAGTCGACAGAAATTTTGCGCCCCATTACCCAGTTTGGGTGAGCGCAGGCCTCTTCTGGACTCACGTCCCGCAATGTCTTGGGATCTCGGGTGCGAAACGGACCACCCGACGCGGTGAGAATGATTTTGTCGACACGAGCGTCCCAGTCCCGCGGATCTTGAGGCAGTGACTGAAAAATAGCTGAATGCTCACTGTCAATTGGCAATAACGTAGCACCACCGGCAGCAACAGCATCCATAAACAGTTGCCCCCCCACCACGAGCGCTTCTTTATTGGCGAGCAAGAGGCGCTTGCCCGAGCGGGCAGCTGCCATGCAAGGAGCCAATCCTGCTGCACCAACGATCGCCGCCATTACGATATCGACCAATTCATGCTCCGCGACCATTTCAATCGCGCTGGCACCCCAAAGGACTCTTGTGCGTAATCCGGCGGAGCGGCATATCGCCTCCAATTGGCGTCCATGGGCTTCACTGGCCATGACTGCACAAGCAGGCTTGTGCTTGGCACATTGCGCTGCCATCACATCAACGCTGGTTGAGGCGGTCAGCGCAAAGACCTCAAATCGATCAGGATGGCGCTCGATTACATCCAGTGTATTGACACCAATGGAGCCCGTAGACCCCAACACCACAATCCGCGATTTTTCAATATTCATAGTGTGACGAGCATCATCGCAAGGGGCAGAATCGGGAGCAAAGCATCTACACGGTCAAGTACCCCTCCGTGACCAGGCAGCAACGCGCTACTGTCCTTGACGCCGGCGCTGCGTTTGAAAAGTGATTCCACCAGATCTCCAACAACACTCATCATTGCCATGAACACCACGGCGAGCAGCAAAAATGGGACGCCAATATCCCCCAATCGGGTGTAAATGCTGGATTGCCCCTGAAGATCCACATGATCCAGACTACGCCACAGCAACGCGCAAATTACTACACCGATCATGCCGCCACAAACCCCCTCCCAAGTCTTGCCCGGGCTGATGGTGGGAGCCAATTTCCGTTTGAAAAATCGACCGCCGAACAAACGACCAGAAAAATAGGCAAAGATGTCGGCAACCCAGACCAACACGAGTACAGAAAAAAGAAAGTTGATGCCCATCATCCGGGCTTGGACGACGGCAAGCCATGCCACCCAGAGCGCGAAGACACCTCCCACCAGACGTAACACACGGGGCACGCCAGACCACCCCTTGACTCCGACATACAAAAGCCAGGCGCCCAGAACCACCCACGCACTCCCGGTAAACAACCAAAGCAACCTGAGCGGCAAATAAACCAAACCTGTAACCCATGAGGCAATGCACAGCCCAGCACAAAGCGCTGATATGACAAGAGAGGTCACTGGATTGCACTGGTTCAACTTGGCCCACTCCCAGGCACCTGCGGAGATCAAAATCACCGCGATCGCGCCAAACACCTCCGGTGATGGGTAAAAAACTGATGGAAGCAGAATAGCTAGCAACACCAGGGCGGTAATGATTCTTTGCTTCAACATGGGCAATCCTTGATTAGGTCCGAGTCTCAACAACGGCAGCCACTTGGTCCGAAGTTTTGCCAAATCGGCGTTCACGCGAAGCATATTCAAGCAGAGCTTTATCCAACGCAGATTCGTCGAAATCTGGCCAAAGCAACTCACTGAAGTGCAGTTCTGAGTAGGCTGCTTGCCAAAGAAGAAAATTGCTTAGCCTTTTTTCACCACCAGTACGAATCACCAGATCGGGGTCGGAACAATATGCCATTGACAAAGCACCAGACAGGCTTTCTTCCGTAATGGGCTGACCAGCGGCAGCCAAGCGAGCAGCAGCGGTTGCGATGTCCCATCGACCGCCATAATTGAAGCAGACATTCAGCACCAGCCGGGAATTCATCGCCGTCGCTGACTCCGCTTCCTGCAGACCATGCCTGACACGTGCAGACAACGCATTACGGGCGCCCACAAAATGCAGCTGGACACCGTCGCGCTTGAGTTGTGACACTTCTCGCGACAACGCCATCACCAGAATATCCATCAGGCCCGACACTTCATCCGCAGGTCGATTCCAGTTTTCCGAAGAAAATGCAAACACAGTCAAGACCGCGACACTACGCCGGGCACACGCACTGACCATTCGCTTAAGTGTCTCGACCCCTTGCTTATGGCCGGCAATTCTGGGAAGGAATCGCCGTGATGCCCAGCGCCCATTTCCATCCATAACGATAGCTACATGGTGAGGTACAGCCACCGGATCTGTCATATCAACAATTCGATCAGGAACGAGATGTGTCCGCGTCAAACCGCCATGATGTCATGCTCTTTGGCTGTTACCAGGCGATCCACGTCTGTAATGTGCCTGTCGGTAAGCTTCTGGATTTCCGATTCAGATCGTTTCTGATCATCTTCAGAAGCGACTTTGTCTTTCACAAGCTTCTTAACCGCCTCGTTCGCATCGCGCCGGAGATTCCGTATAGCAATTTTTGCATTTTCACCTTCGCCACGAACGACTTTACTGAGCTCACGGCGACGCTCCTCGGTCATTGCGGGCATCGGAACACGGATCAGGTCTCCCATGCTTGACGGGTTCAAACCCAGATCGCTGTCACGAATGGCTTTCTCAATTTTGGCAGCCATCCCTTTTTCCCAAGGTTGCACGCTGATAGTGCGAGCGTCCAGCAGCGACAAGTTGGCAACCTGGCTGATCGGCAAAAGAGAGCCGTAGTAATCCACTTGCACAGAGTCCAGCAAGGCGGGATTGGCGCGTCCAGTCCGTATTTTTGTGAGGTTGTGCTTGAACGCCACGATGGACAGATCCATTTTGGATTCAAGATTTTTTCTGATTTCATCGGTTGCCATAGTTCCCCCTCATCTGATCAAAGTCATCGTAAAAGCACCAAACCGCTTGTTAAACATGAACAAGCGTACCTTCATCCTCACCCAAAACCACGCGCTTGAGTGCACCGTGCTTGAAAATTGAAAAAACCTTGATCGGAAGTTTTTGATCCCTGCACAGAGCAAACGCGGTCGCATCCATAATCCCCAGATTTTGCGACATCGCATCATCGAATGAGATTTTTGCGTAACGGGTCGCGTGGGAATCTTTTTTGGGATCAGAGGTATAGACTCCGTCCACTTTAGTGGCCTTGAGAACTATTTCCGCTCCAATCTCAGCCCCCCGCAAGGCAGCTGCGGTGTCCGTCGTGAAGAACGGATTTCCCGTTCCTGCGGCAAAAATCACAACTTTGCCTTCTTCCAGGTATTGAAGTGCTTTGGGCCTCACATAAGGCTCGACTACTTGCTCAATACCGATAGCGGACATCACGCGGGCAATCAGGCCGGCCTTGTTCATCGTGTCGCCCAAGGCCAGCGCATTCATGACAGTCGCAAGCATTCCCATGTAGTCAGCGGTTGCACGGTCCATTCCAACCGATCCACCGGCAACGCCCCTGAAAATATTACCACCGCCAATAACAACCGCAACTTCAACGCCCAGTCGGGTCACCTCGGCGATTTCATCAACCATGCGCACGATAGTGTCCCGATTGATGCCAAATTGGTCGTCACCCATCAGCGCCTCGCCCGACAATTTCAGCAAAATTCGCTTGTATGCTGGCTTCTCTTGATTCATGGATGACTCCCGATGATGCGTGGTTTCAGGACTGGCGCTTTAGAGCGATTGACGATCAAGCAGCCTGCTTTGCCGCAGCAACCTGGGCAGCCACTTCGGCAGCGAAGTCGTCTACTTTCTTTTCAATCCCCTCACCCACGACGTACATGGTGAACCCCTTTACGGTGGTACCGGCAGCCTTGAGCATTTGCTCTACTGTCTGCTTGTCATTCTTGACAAAAGACTGATTGAAAAGCGACACCTCTTTGAGGTATTTCTGGACACCACCATCGATGCGCTTGGCAACAATTTCTGGTGACTGCACTGGCTTGCCTGCAGCGGTTGCCACTAAAGCGTCTTCAGCCGCCTTTGCCGCTGCAACAGAGCGCTCACGCTCCACCAACTCGGCAGGCACATCGCCACTGGACAAGGCAACAGGCTTCATCGCCGCGACGTGCATTGCAACATCTTTCGCAGCGACGTCATCTCCCTCGAACTCCACCACAACGCCGATACGCGTGCCGTGCAGATACGACGCGAGCTTGGCACCAGATGCAAAACGCTTGAACCGGCGAAAGGTCATGTTTTCGCCAATTTTGCCAATCAAAGCCTTGCGAACATCTTCCAGTGTTGGCCCAAAGCCATCCTGAGAATACTCAACGGCACCCAACGCTGCAACATCAGCCGGATTGTGCTTTGCCACTAAGGCGGCAGCAGCGTTAGCCAGCGCGAGGAAGCTGTCGTTTTTGGTCACGAAATCAGTTTCACAATTGACTTCAATCATGGCACCAATGTCACCATCCATATAGGTCGTGACAACGCCTTCTGCAGTGATGCGGGCAGCAGCCTTGCCAGCCTTGCTTCCCAACTTCACACGCAGCAGTTCCTCCGCTTTGGCCATATCGCCATCGGCTTCAGTCAAAGCTTTCTTGCACTCCATCATTGGTGCGTCAGTTTTTCCACGCAGTTCAGCGACCATGCTTGCGGTAATTGCAGCCATCTTTTTTCTCCGAAAATCGTTTCAATATTTCAATAAAGACTAAAAAAAAGGGGCCACTAAGCCCCCTTTTTAGGGCGAAAGAAACTTCAGGCAGAAGCTTCGCTCACCTCAACAAACTCATCCTTGCTTTCGGCCGCAACAGCCTTGACAACATCATCCACCGCATTGGAGCGGCCTTCAATGATTGCATCGGCAATACCACGTGCGTACAACGTCACAGCCTTGGCCGAGTCATCATTACCAGGAATCACGTAGTCGATCGCTTCAGGAGAGTGATTGGAATCAACCACACCGATCAGTGGTATGCCCAACTTGCGCGCTTCAGCGATAGCAATTTTGTGATAACCGACGTCGATCACAAAAATCGCATCAGGCAAGGCCGTCATATCCTGAATGCCACCAATGTCTTTTTCGAGCTTCTGCAATTCGCGAGCGAACATCAACTGCTCTTTCTTGCTCATGCTTTCAAGACCGGCTTCTTGCTGCACCTTCATTTCCTTCAAGCGCTTGATGGACGTCTTGACGGTTTTGAAGTTGGTCAACATGCCACCCAACCAGCGCTGATCCACATAAGGCACACCAGCGCGTTGCGCCTCTGCCGCCACTGTTTCGCGCGCTTGGCGCTTGGTACCCACCATCAAAATGGTGCCACGTTTAGCCGACAACTGGCGAACGAACTTGGCCGCATCCTGGAACATTGGAAGCGACTTTTCCAGGTTGATGATGTGGATTTTATTGCGATGACCGAAAATAAACGGGGCCATCTTGGGGTTCCAGAAACGGGTCTGATGTCCAAAATGAACACCCGCCTCAAGCATCTCACGCATTGTTACAGCCATAAATTACTCCAAAGGTTAGATCTAAAACTCAGCCCTCTTATCGCCACGATGAATTAATCTTGATCGGGCGACACCTTGACGGGGCTGGTTTGCGATTGAATTGCCAATAGCGCGGCGCGCCATCAGCAAAGCCTTTAGAGTATAACATGGCACGGCCGCCGACACCCCGGCGAAAAGGCTTGTCAGCCAAGTATCCGCAACTTAAGGATTCAAGACTAGACACCCGTCCTTTTACAGTACGCGATCTGCTGACACAATGCGTGAATCGTCACACCTAATGCCCATGAGTCCAGAACTATCCCAAAAGCTTGCGGCTGCGGTCGATGCCATGCCGGCATTTCCCAAAAGTGTCCAAAAAATTCTGGAATTGACGCGGGATGTCAACAGTACACCCAAGGACCTGGTCGAAGTGATTGACAAGGACCCGGTTGTAACCGTCAAAATTTTAAAAGTTGTCAACTCGGCTTACTACAGCCTTCCCCGGCAAATCACTTCAGTAGGCCACGCCGTCGTCTATCTGGGCTTCAACACCATCAAGAATCTGGCTCTCAGCATTGCCGCGATTGGCATGCTACCCAAAGACAATGAATCGGGATTCGACGTACAGAAATACCTTCTGCACTCCTTGGCTACAGCAGGAATAGCAAAGCAACTGGCAGCTAGAGTCAGCGATGCGGACCCGATGGACTGTTTTATTGCAGGTCTGCTACATGACTTCGGCAAGGTTGTGTTCGCACAAATAATGCCCCATGAGTTTCGGAGGGCACTGCTCATCAGCCAGGAAACCGGAGGTTCGCTCCACGCGGCTTTGCAACAGGAAATTGGCGCCGATCACGTGATTGTCGGTGCAATGCTGGTCGAAAAATGGCGGTTTGCGCCCCACCTGATCGAAACCATCCGCCATCAACACGTCTCAGACTTCAAAGACACAGACATGATTGCATGCGTGTTTGGAGCCAATCAGATCAGCAAAAAAATGAATTTTGGCTTTGGCGGAAATCTGTTCATTGACGAGTTTTCGGAAACGGTGCAAAAACGCTTGGGAGGCACTCTGGACCAAGTCATCGCTTCATTGGGGGACTTGAACCCTCTGTTTGAAGAAGCTAAAGTCTTCGCAAGAGGCTAAGGAATCGACCATGAAAGTAAGATTCTGGGGAGTTCGTGGGTCCATTGCATCACCTGGACCAAAGACCGTCCGGTACGGTGGTAACACGACTTGCATCGAAATACGCACGGACAATAACGAACTCATCATTCTGGATGCGGGAACGGGTATTTTCCCGCTCTCACAAACGCTGTTGGCGGAACTCCCCGTTACAGCCAACGTGCTGATCACGCATTCCCATTGGGATCATATTCAAGGCCTTCCCTTTTTCATACCGAACTTTATCCCGGGCAACACTTTGCGCTTGCATGGTGGCTTTGATCCGGTATCAGGGAAAGGTATTGAACAAGTCATGGCCGTACAACTGCAATACAGCTACTTCCCGGTTCGCGAAGCGGAAATGAAAGCCCGCATTGAGTACGTGACCCTGACACCAGAACAGTCCATTCAAATTGGATCAGCGAAGGTTACACCCTACCTGCTGAACCATCCCGTGATTGACTTCGGCTATCGCATCGAAAGCAATGGAAAGTCCGTCTTCTTTACCGGCGATCACGAGCCCCCCTTTAACATTTACGAGCCCACAGATGAGGAATTTGGAGAATACCAGGTGTTTGTTGATGAGAAGGCTCAAGCGATTCAGGATGCGATTCGTGGTGTCGATGTTTTCATCGCCGATTGCTCATATACCGACGCTGAGTACCCCGCAAGGAAAGGCTGGGGGCATGGCACGTACAGCTCCAGCATCGCAACCGCCAAGGATGCAGGGGTGAAGGTTTTGTTTTGCACCCACCACGAGCCGACGCGAAGTGATGACGCGCTGGAGGAGGCGTTTAGTTCGGCACTCAGCGCCAATGCGACGCTTGCCAACGGGATGGATATACGCCTCGCGCGCGAAGGAGAAACCTACGAATTCTGAGCGCATTCTGAGCACCATCGATTTCGGTGCAATCGCTGCCAGAAGCCTTTTCAGTAGCGGTGTTGCACGCGCTCTTGAAGCGTCAGCTGCCGCCGAATTGCCAGCGCATGCGCTTATTCAAAGGGCGGGCCTTTCCATTGCGCGCTTTGCTATCGCCATAGCACCCCACTCCGGTGTCATATGGATTCCGTGCGGCCCCGGAAATAACGGGGGCGATGGCTTCGAGGCAGCTGCGCACCTCAAGCTCTGGGGGAAAACTCCCGTTGTCACGTGTCTATCCAGATCGGGAAGTCTGCCTGCAGACGCAGCTGCCACCCGACGGCGGGCGTTGCAGGCCGGCGTCACCTTTTCTGATGAGATACCTGATCACTACGACCTGTGCATTGATGCTTTGTTTGGAATCGGCCAAATAAGGGAATTTGACGATCGATGTGCGGCTTGGATCAAGCAGATAAATTCAGGCGCAGCGCCAGTCATTGCCGTAGATTTGCCATCGGGTCTTGACGCGGATACAGGCGCGATAAATACACGGTGTGTCAAAGCCGATTTCACACTGAGCTTGCTCACATTGAAACCAGGCCTTTTCACGGCGAATGGACGTGAAGCGTGCGGCACCATCTGGTTCAATGCATTGGGCGTACCGGAAGCGTCTGGCGCCTGTGCAGGGCTCAGCGGCACGCCCCTGCCCTTGGCACGCCCGCACAACTCCCACAAAGGGAGTTACGGCGATGTCGGCATAGTGGGCGGCGCTTCTGGCATGGCAGGCGCGGCACTGCTTGCGGCCAAAGGAGCGTTGCACGGAGGTGCAGGACGCGTCTATGTCTGCCTATTGGATGCAAGCCAGTCACTACTGGACATCGGCCAACCTGAACTGATGTTCCGAAAGCCGACGCAACTTGCGTACGAGACGATGACAGTGGTTGCAGGGTGTGGTGGTGGTGACAGCATCCACGCGCACTTGGGTGACATCCTGGCCCGCTCATCCCGACTGGTGCTTGATGCCGACGCACTGAACCACATTGCAAAGGAACCGGCGCTTCAGGATCAATTGACGCGAAGAATCAAAAACACAACCGTACTGACACCCCATCCACTGGAAGCCGCTCGCCTGTTAGGCACAGACAGCAAGCACGTCCAGTCCAATCGGCTCGAGGCCGCGCAGGCCTTGGCCGATCGATTTGCCGCCACTGTCGTGCTAAAAGGATCTGGCACGGTGATCGCTGCGCCAGAGACGCTGACCCGCATCAACACCACGGGGAATGCCCGACTGGCAACGGCAGGGACGGGCGATGTTCTCGCCGGACTGATCGGGGCCCAGCTTGCCGCCGGAGGCACTGTTTTTGAAGGCGCATGCCAGGCAGTCTTCCGGCACGGCCAGGTTGCGGACTTGTGGAGCGCCAAAACAACCATGACAGCCCAAGACCTCTCACACGCTTTGTGAGCAACGTCGCCCATTCAATCTTGAACGGGCGTTGAGAACCTCGCAGACACCATGCTTAACGGCGTTTTCGGGGTGCCTTTTTTTGCGGGGCCGCTAACTTGTCCTGGGTCCTGGAAGTCTTCGGGCCTTTGCCAGTTGTGCGCTTGCGTGATTCCGCCATAAACGCAGTGGGTTGGGCATCCGATTGCGAATCGAATCGGTCTGCCGACAGTGCACGCGCCTTGGTATCCCGCGGCCCGCCCTTGTCTGCCACCGCTCGTCCAACAATCCCCTCACCCTCTTGAACCAGGCGAAAGTCGATTTTGCGACCATCCAGATCAACACGGCTCACCTGAATACGCACACGGGTACCAATCGCGTAACGGATCCCGGTTCTCTCTCCGCGCAATTCTTGTCGCGCTTCATCGAACCGGAAATACTCCCCCCCCAGTTCAGTGATGTGTACCAATCCTTCCACAAACATTTCGTCCAGCGTCACGAACACCCCGAACGTCGTAGCAGCAGTCACCACACCACCGTATTCTTCGCCGAGGTGCTCCTTCATGTATTTGCACTTCAGCCAAGCCTCCACGTCCCGACTGGCTTCGTCGGCACGGCGTTCGTTGGCACTGCAATGCAGCCCGGCGGCCAGCCACGCCATACCCTCGGCATTGATTTTTTTCGGTGCCAGAGTCGGTTGACCTACTTTCGAAGCCAAACCCTTTTCCAGGCGACGAGCCAACTTGGCATGCGCCTCCCCCGGTGTTGGCAACACGGGCAACTGGTATCTCGTCTTCGCCAGAACGGACTTGATGACCCGGTGCACCAATAAATCCGGGTATCTACGGATTGGGCTGGTGAAATGGGTGTACGCGACAAAGGCAAGACCGAAATGCCCGCTGTTCGCCGGCGTATAAATTGCCTGCTGCATGGAGCGTAACAACATGGAATGAATTTGTTGCGCGTCAGGCCGTCCTTTGGTTGCGTCGGCAATCGCCTGAAACTCCCCTGGCGTCGGATCGTCGCTGATCGTCATACCGATACCGGTTGCCTTGAGGTAACTCCGCAAGATTTCCTTCTTCTCAGGAGTCGGGCCTTCATGCACGCGGAATAAGCCAGGGTGCTTGCTTTGCGCAATAAAGTCAGCACTGCACACATTGGCAGCCAACATGGCCTCTTCGATCAAGCGGTGCGCCACATTGCGGGTGCGCGGGACAATTTTTTCGATTCGTCCGCTTTCATCACAAATGATTTGCGTCTCAGTCGTCTCGAAATCCACTGCACCACGTTTCTGCCGTGATTTGAGGAGTGCCTGATACACGCCATGCAAATTGAGCAAGTCACCCACACGCTCTTTGCGTTTGATTGCTTCAGGTCCACGGGTATTGCCCAGAATCGCGGCCACCTCAGTATAAGTAAAGCGCGCATGACTCCACATTAAGGCGGGATAGAACTGATAGGCGCTGACTTCGCCATCAGAGGACACGAACATGTCGCAGACCATGCAGAGACGTTCCACCTCCGGGTTGAGCGAGCACAAACCATTGGACAACTTTTCCGGCAGCATGGGAATTACGCGACGCGGGAAATACACGCTGGTTGCGCGGTCATAGGCATCCACATCAATCGCTGAGCCAGTCTCCACATAGTGGCTCACATCGGCAATGGCGACCAATAGACGCCATCCCTCGGCTGCGGATTTACCCCTGCCCTTGGTGGCGGGTTCGCAATAGACGGCATCATCAAAATCGCGTGCGTCTTCACCGTCAATGGTCACCAGCGGGATGTCGGTGAGATCAATGCGATCGACCCGATCCTGCGGACGCACCTTGTCAGGCAGAGCCCGAGCCAGCGCAACACATGATTCAGAGAACTCGTGGGGCACGCTGTACTTGCGAACGGCGATTTCAATTTCCATCCCCGGGTCGTCCACCTCACCCAGCACCTCCTTGATGCGGCCAACCGGCTGCCCAAAGAGCGCTGGTGGTTCCACCAGTTCGACGACAACCACCTGCCCCACTTTTGCAACACTGTTGGCCCCTTTGGGAATCAGTACATCCTGCCCGTATCGCTTGTCTTCAGGCGCCACTAGCCAGACGCCGCTTTCCTGCAGTAGCCGCCCAATAATGGGCTGGGTCGATCGTTCAATGATTTCCACAACGCGTCCCTCAGGTCGCCCTTTGCGATCACTGCGAACAATGCGAACCTTGACCCGATCCTTGTGCAGCACCGCACGCATCTCGTTCGGGGACAAATAGATGTCGGGCGCACCGTCGTCACGCGACACAAATCCATGACCATCACGGTGGCCCTGGACTATTCCCTCGACTTCATCCAGCAAGCCGCTGGTCTGGCTAATATTTTTGATACAGATGCTCTCTTTCCTGAGACGCCCAGGCGGCGCAATGGGTAGATGAACCAGCAGTGGCGCTAGTAACACCCTGCCAATAATATCCGCCAAGCACTGGAAATAATTGGTAGTTTCAACAACTCGATTCCCGCGCCAATCGACTGGCAATGACTACGGTAACCGCAGTACATGATAGGGTTTCCCGATGGCAGATTTGTTTCCGCTGCATCAAGTATGCGCTCTAAATTTCGGCTATAATTTGAAGCGTTGCCCGGGTGGCGGAATTGGTAGACGCATACGGTTCAGGTCCGTACGCCGCAAGGTGTGGAGATTCGAGTTCTCTCCCGGGCACCACCATCATACAAAATGCCTGTTACGAAAGTAACAGGCATTTTTCTTTGGTCGCAGCGCAATGCGCACAACACATCCTCGTCAGCGAAGGTGAAGCGCTGAGGTAGCCGCTGATCTTCAGCGGCTACTTTGAAGGCAACCCGCGGTACTGCAACCCCAGTTATATCGGCATTGCAACCAGATCGTGACCTTGCGCGCCCACAATGCGAGCCCGGGTAAATTCTCCCACTTTCAGTGTCTTGCTGATTTTCTCAGGCGGCAATAGTCGCACCACGCCATCAATTTCCGGGGCATCTGCGTAGCTGCGGCCAATTCCACCCTTTTTACCCATACCAGGCGCTGAATCAATCAGCACCTGCATGGTGGAGCCCACCCGGTTTTGAAGCCGCGTGGCAGAGACTTCTTCCGCCACGGCCATGAAACGTGCGCGGCGCTCTTCCCGAAGTTCGATTGGCAGCATGCCTGGCAGGTCATTTGCAGTGGCACCTTTGACGGCACTGTAGGCAAAACAGCCTGCACGGTCAATTTTTGCCTCACGAACAAAGTCCAGCAAGTGCGCGAATTCTTCTTCCGTTTCACCCGGAAAACCCGCAATAAAGGTGCTGCGAATGACAATTTCTGGACAGGCATCACGCCATTGCTGCAGGCGCTCCAGATTGCGCTCCCCGCTCGCAGGGCGTTTCATGCGGCGTAGCACATCCGGGTGGCTGTGCTGAAGAGGTACATCCAGGTAAGGCAAGACCTTGCCAGTGGCCATAAGTGGAATGATCTCATCCACACTCGGATAGGGATACACGTAATGCAGGCGAACCCAAGCGCCGTAAGGCTCAGCAATTTCCCCGAGCGCTTGCACCAACTCCAGCATGCGGGTTTTGATGGGTTTTCCGTCCCAGAACCCAGTGCGATATTTCACGTCCACACCATACGCAGAGGTGTCTTGACTGATCACAAGCAGTTCCCGAACGCCACCTTCGAACAGCGCGCGGGCTTCTGTCAAAACATCTCCGATAGGCCGGGAAACCAAATCGCCCCGCATGGACGGAATGATGCAGAACGTGCAGCGGTGATTGCAGCCTTCGCTGATTTTCAAATAGGCATAGTGCCGAGGGGTTAACTTGATCCCTGCAACGCCAAAACTGTTGGGCACCAGGTCCAGAAACGGATCATGTGGCTTGGGCAAATGAACGTGCACCGCATCCATCACTTCTTGCGTCGCGTGAGGTCCGGTCACCGCCAGCACCTTCGGGTGCATCTGCAGCACCAAATTTTGGCCATCGTCAGCCGCTTTGGCACCCAGACAACCCGTCACAATCACCCGACCATTTTCGGCAAGCGCTTCGCCAATGGTGTCCAGGCTCTCCTTGATTGCATCGTCAATAAAACCACAGGTGTTGACGATCACCAAGTCCGCGCCCTGGAAGGTTTTCGAGGTCTGATACCCCTCTGCGCTGAGTTGGGTCAGAATTAGCTCGGAATCGGTCAATGCTTTGGGGCAGCCCAAACTGACAAAACCGACCTTGGGGATATGGGTATTAGGGGAAATTACGTCGCTCATGGGTCGATTGTCCCAGCTTTTCCACCCAGGCCCACAAACCGCCTAGCGTTTGATGCCAAAGGTGCCCAGGAGTTGCTCGGTTTGTTTCTGCATTTGTTCTTGCATCTGCTGAAACAGGTTATTGCCCATGGCCCCCTGAACCAAGGGCGCATGCATGTCCATCAGGGCCTGCATGTTCTTTTCAAGATAGCCACCCATCATGCCTTGCATGGTGTGCCCATAGAAGCGAATGATGTTGGCAAGCACGGGCGCAGTGAACATGGGTGTGCCGTTGGCCTCTTCCTCCAAAATAATCTGGAGCAGGATGCTGCGCGTCAGATCCTCACCCGTCTTGGCATCAATCACCATGCATGGCTCGCTCTCCATCACCAGTTGTTTGATTTCAGACAAAGTGATGTAGCTTGACGTATCCGTGTCGTACAGGCGACGATTGGGATACTTTTTGATAATCCGCTGGTGGGCTTTGCGGTCTTTGGGTGATTTGTTTTGCATAGCTGAGGGATCGGCTTCCATTGAGGAAAGTGTATTGCAGTGCAACACATTCTAGGCAGTGCCCCGCCAACAGTGGCCTAGGATTACCCTAAGCGTCGGCGCAAACTAAAAAGCCCTGCTCTCCACAACGGAGAGCAGGGCTGTCTATTTGGTAGGCGCGATTGGACTCGAACCAACGACCCCCACCATGTCAAGGTGGTGCTCTAACCAGCTGAGCTACGCGCCTACAGTATTCAAGCCTCAAATTATAGCAGCAATAAATGTCCTTGGGCTTATATCCGCGTACGCTGAGCGCCTGAGTCATAATTGACGTTAACGTAAACGTCAATCAATCCCCTTTTATCAACAGGAGTTATTCATGGAAATTGCAGGCAAGGTATTTATCGTGACCGGTGGCGCTTCAGGTTTGGGCGAAGGCACTGCACGCATGTTGACGGCCAAGGGCGGGAAAGTCGTCATTGCGGACATGCAGGTTGAAAAAGGCGAGGCCATTGCCAAGGAACTCGGCGGCGCTTTTGTGAAGTGCGATGTCAGCCAGGAAGCCGATGGTCAAGCCGTGGTTGCCAAAGCGGTTTCCATGGGCAAGCTGATGGGTCTGGTCAACTGCGCAGGCATTGCGCCCGCCGAAAAAACCATTGGCAAAAATGGTGCGCACAGCTTGGCCGTGTTCACCAAGACCATCACGGTCAATCTGGTTGGCAGCTTCAACATGATTCGTCTGGCGGCTGAGGCCATGGCCAAAAACGAACCCGAATCCACGGGTGAACGCGGCGCAATTATCTCGACCGCATCGGTGGCAGCGTATGACGGCCAGATGGGCCAGGCGGCTTACAGCGCTTCCAAGGGTGGTGTGGTTGGCATGACCTTGCCGATTGCGCGTGACCTGGCTCGCAACGGCATTCGCAACATGACCATTGCACCCGGCATCTTTGGCACTCCCATGATGTTTGGCATGCCCCAGGAAGTACAGGACTCCCTGGCTGCAGCGGTGCCGTTCCCCTCACGTCTGGGAACGCCGCAGGACTATGCCAAGCTGGCCCTGCACATTTTCGAGAATGACATGCTCAACGGTGAAGTGATTCGCCTGGATGGCGCCATTCGCCTGGCACCTCGCTAAATAGACATTCCACCGCTGAGCCCTCAACGAGCTTCAGCGGTGCGCGCGGACCGACGCCAGTATTCCCATCAAGAAAAGCGCGCTGGCCATCAACTGCGTCGATTGGGGCCATTGCCCCGTCCAAAGGAATACATAGGCGAGGGCAAACAGGGTTTCGCTCACAATCAGTTGGCCACAGAGGCTGGCACTCAGACGACGGCTGGCAATGTTCCAGAGTACCGTGGCCAGCCATGCAGAACCCACCCCAGCCGCTATACAAAGCATAGCTGCTTGCGCAATATCCGCGCGGGCCAACAACACATTTGCATCTGAACCCAGTACCAACCAGACCGCAAGCGCTGCCAGACCGGCGCCCACCCCCAACCAGTTAGCCCAGTCGGTTGTATCAATTTCGCGATGCTTTTGAAGCCAGACAGAATTGAGTACTGCAAACGCGGTCCAACTGGCCATCGCAAGGATGGCAAACGCCAGACCGCGCCAATAGATCCAGCCCGAAACGGTTCGTATGGGCTCTCCCGCCACCGATACGTGCGCGCTTTCTGCATTCATCATCAGCAACACGCCTGCTACCGTGAGCACCAAGCCGGGCAGCAGGCTTCGCCACAGCAAACCATGCGGCTTGCCCAGCAACATAACCCACAGAGGAATGGTTCCGATGACCAGTGTTGGAACCTCTGCTCCAATATCGTGAATCGCAAGAACCAGCAGCAGGTAATAGCCGGAAAAACCCACAACGCTCAATCCCAAGGCTACCCATGCCTGGCGGGCCGTTGGCAAAGGCCGCGAACCGCGTCGCTGTGCCATCACGATCAAAGCGACCGCGCCGTAGCTCACAAAACGGCCCGCCGCAAGATCGACAGCAGAAAGACCGGGGGCCATGGCGGGCAACACAAACACCAGCCCCCACAGGGCGCCAGCGGCTAACCCCGCCAGCACGCCGCCTAGCACTTAAACGCCGAAACCATCGTCCGCTGCAATGATCGCTCCGTTGATGAAATGGCTTTGGTCAGAACACAAGGTCACCAGCAAGGCATCCAGATCCTTGGGTTGGCCCACACGTTTGCGGGGCAACATTTGCACCAGCTTCTGACCGGCTTCCGTTTGCCAGTGGTGGTGGTTGATCTCGGTGTCGATATAGCCAGGACAAATGGCATTCACATTGATGCCAAATTTGCCCCACTCCAGCGCCATCGCCTTGGTCATCTGGATCACGGCCGATTTGCTCATGCAATACACGCCGATTTGCGGCAGCACGCGCAGCCCGGCCATCGAAGCGATGTTGATGATGCGACCACCCGTGTAGTTGCCTGGTGCGGACCCTTTGGCGCGCGCCAGCATGCGTTTGCCTATCTCCTGCGCGACAAAGAACGCGCCTTTGACATTGGTATCAAACATGAAATCGTAGTCATCGGGCGACACATCCTGAATACGCTGGGTGGTGCTCACACCCGAGTTATTGACCAGAATATCGATAGAGCCCACTTCGGTTTCAGCATGGGCTACTGCCGATTTAATGGAATCGTGGTCGGTAACATCCATCTCGATCACATGGGCATCACCCCCCTCGCCCACTATGGTGGAGCGCAAATCCTTGAGCTTGTCCACACGGCGACTGGCCAGAATCACCGCCGCTCCAGCCGATGCAAGCGTCCGTGCGAACTGCGCACCCAAACCGCTGGACGCGCCGGTGATGAAGGCCACGCGGCCTGAAAGATCGATGGTGTATGCCACTTAGAGAGTCTCCCTGAATAAAAAAGAACGACCGTGCTATTTAAAATAGTTCCGCGCATAAAATCTATCTCGAATCCGGCCAGCACAGTATGGTTGTTGGCAGAATCGACTAGGTTCCCATTATCAAGCGAGACACTTCATGACAAACCAGGAAATACTGGCGCAATTCGGCCCACGTGAATCAATGGAATACGACGTAGTGGTCGTTGGCGGTGGCCCTGGTGGTCTGGCAACAGCCATACGCCTCAAGCAACTCGCCGCGGAAAAAGGCACCGAGGTGTCGGTGGTTGTGCTGGAAAAAGGCTCCGAGCCGGGCGCGCACATTCTGTCGGGTGCCATCATGGACCCCAAGGCCCTGACCGAACTCATACCCAACTGGAAAGAACTGGGCGCCCCACTGAATCAGCCTGTCACCGACGACGCTTATATTTTCCTGGGTGAGAAATCGGGTGTTCGGGTGCCCAACGCATTGCTGCCGCCGTTTGCGCACAACCATGGCAACTACATTGTCAGTCTGGGTGCCGTTACCAAATGGCTCGCCGAGCAGGCCGAAGGCTTGGGCGTTGAGATCTTCCCCGGCTTTGCCGCAGCTGAAGTGCTCTACAACGATGATGGCTCTGTCAAAGGCGTGGCCACCGGCAACCTGGGCGTGGGCAAGGATGGTGAACCGACGGATAACTTCCAGCTGGGCATGGAATTGCTGGGCAAGTACACGGTATTTGCCGAAGGTGCACGGGGCCACTTGGGCAAGCAGCTGATTGCCAAATACAAACTGGATGAAGGCCGCGATCCCCAAAGCTTTGGCATCGGCATCAAGGAATTGTGGGAGATTGACCCGGCCCGCCACCAGCCCGGCTTTGTCATGCACACCGCTGGCTGGCCCATGGACGAAAAAACCTACGGCGGAGCCTTCCTGTACCACATGGAAGGCAACAAAGTCGCCATGGGCTTTGTGACGGGACTGGGCTACACCAACCCTTACCTGAGCCCGTTTGAAGAATTCCAGCGCTGGAAGCTGCACCCCAACGTCCGCTACTACCTGGAGAACGCCAAGGGCGAAGTGACGGGCAAGCGCCTGTCTTATGGTGCGCGTGCGATCAACGCCAGCGGTCTGTCGGCCCTGCCCAAGACCGTATTCCCCGGTGGTGCACTGGTAGGCTGCAATGCGGGTTATCTCAACGTAGGTCGCATCAAAGGCAGTCATGCCGCCATCAAGACCGGCATGCAGGCCGCAGAAGCCGCCTACGACGCGGTCGTGGCGGGTCGTCAGCACGACGAACTCTCGGCCTACCCGGAGGCATTCAACGCCAGCTGGTTGCACACCGAACTCAATAAGGACCGCAATTTCAAGAACTGGTTCAAGTACGGTCTTACCGTCGCCACGCTCATGAACGGATTCGAGCAGTTCGTTTTACGCGGCCATATCCCCTGGACCCTGCGCCGCGACAAACCTGACCACCTGTACTTGAAGCCTGCGGCCGAATGCGAGCCCATCGTCTACCCCAAGCCCGATGGCAAGTTGACGTTTGACCGACTCTCCAGCGTGTTCATCAGCAATACCAACCATGAAGAGCAGCAACCCTCGCACCTGACGCTCAAAGACGCGTCCATACCGGTAAGCCTCAACCTGGCAAAGTACGCCGGTCCTGAGGCGCGCTACTGCCCGGCCGGGGTGTATGAGTTTGTGAAGAATGCGGACAACACCGACCGCCTGCAGATCAATGCGCAGAATTGTGTGCATTGCAAGACGTGTGATATCAAGGACCCGACCCAGAACATTGTGTGGGTGACCCCTGAAGGCGGTGGTGGGCCTAATTACGCGGGCATGTAAGGCGCAAGGCTCAATTGATACGAAACGAGCCAATATTCACAGGGCAACTGTCCGATATTCCAGAATCGCAAACCGTGTGATTCTGGAATGCCGCAATGTGCCCAATGGCATTGATTGAACAGTTTCAATCAAATCAATGACTTAGCGCCGCGCCGCGCCGCTGTTTCGCCTGGCATGGAGTGTGCAAATGAGAGGTGCACCCCAACCATAAGGAGACAGCGATGTTGAGAAAAATTGCAAGCGCCATTGGCGTAACCGTTCTGACGCTAGCACTGCCCACGCACGCAGCGGAAGACGTGATTCGCCTGGGCAATCTGAAGCTGGCGCACTTTGCGGCCGTCTCGTACATCAAAGAAATTGCACCCAAGTGCGGCATCAAGGTCGAAGAAAGCACCTTCGCCAAAGGCCTGGACGTGATGCAAGCCATCATTGCCGGTGAGCTGGATGTCGGCGCCACTGCGTCAGAAGCAGCCATCTCAGGGCGCGCCAAGGGCATCCCGATCTATGTGGTGGCGGGTTTCGCCAAAGGCGGTGCGCGTCTGGTGGCGCGGCCCGATGCCGGTATCAAGTCGGTCAAGGACCTCAGGGGCAAGAAGGTTGGTGTCACGCGCGGCAGCATCCAGGAGTTGTTGCTCGCGGCTGAGTTGGCCCAAAACGGCCTGACGTCGGCTGACGCACCCGGCAAGGACGTGCAGCTGATTTACCTGTCCTACCCGGATCTGAACGCCGCGCTCATAGGCAAAAATCTGGATGCCATCATGCAGACCGAGCCACAAGCCTCGCAGGCGCTGAACAAGAAGTTTGGCGTAGAGGTGCTCAAGCCCTACGACACGCCGATTGGCGAGCCTGTTCGCACGCTGGTGATGACCGAAAAATTCTACAAAGAGCGCCGCCCGCTGGCAGAGAAGTTCATGCGCTGCTTCGTCGAGGCCACCAAAACCTTTATTAACAACAAGGCGACAGCTGAAAATTTTGTCACCCAAACGGTGTTCAAGGGCCAGATCAGCAAGGATGACTTTGATGACGCCATCGATAACTCGCCTTACTCGTTTGACGTCACACCGGCGCACATCCAGGTCTCTACCGACCTGATGTTCAAGTACGGCATCGGCAAGATGGACAAGCCACCGGTGGCCACCGACTGGGTCAAGACCGATCTGCTGGACGCAGCCAAAAAATCCCTGAGCGTGAAGTAAGCCGCCATGCGCAAAACACTTGATTGGCGCGAGCTTGGCGCCGGGGTTATCGTGCCGGTGCTGCTGATTGCCATCTGGCACACCGCGTCCTCCATGGGCTGGGTCAACGAGCATGTGTTGCCGTCGCCGTGGGCCGTCGTCACGCGCTGGGTGGCGTACCTGTTACCGGCCAAACCTTACACGGAAATAGGTGGCAACTGGCTAGCCTGGGCCATCTCTGGCGAGCTGATTGTGGATGCCACCGGCAGCATGTACCGCGTGGTGGTGGGTTTTTTGGTAGGTGCCGGTCTGGCCCTGCCACTGGGGCTGTCGATGGGGGCCAGCCCGCGCGTTTACGCGTGGTTAAACCCGCTGGCGCAGATGCTGCGGCCGATCCCGCCGATTGCCTATATCCCGCTAGCGATTCTGTGGTTTGGCCTGGGCAATCCGCCGGCCATTTTCCTGATTGCCATCGGTGCCTTCTTTCCGGTGCTGATCAACACCATTGCCGGCGTGCGCCATGTGGATGGCATCTACCTGCGTGCGGCGCGCAACCTGGGTGCCAGCCAGAGCACGATGTTTATACGTGTCATCCTGCCGGCGGCCGTGCCCTACATCTTGTCGGGTGTGCGCATTGGTATCGGCACCTCGTTCATCGTGGTGATCGTGTCCGAGATGATTGCGGTGAACAACGGCCTGGGTTTCCGGATTCTGGAGGCGCGCGAATACTTCTGGTCCGACAAGATCATTGCCGGCATGATCACCATCGGCATGCTGGGGCTGGCCATTGACATTGGCGTGAACAAACTCAACAACTATTTGCTGCGGTGGCACCGTGGTCTGGAGCACTGATATGGCCACGGCACACATTGTGGTGAAAGACGTCAACAAGGTCTTCAAGACCACCGACCGCGAAATCGTCGCGCTTAAGGACATTCAGCTCGAAATTCCCCAGGGCCAGTTTGTCTGCCTGCTGGGGCCTTCAGGCTGCGGCAAGTCCACCTTTCTGAACGCCATGGCGGGGTTCTCGCTGCCGAGCAGCGGTAGCATCACAGCCGACGGAAAATTGATCACCGGCCCGGGTCCGGAGCGCGGCATGGTGTTTCAGGAGTACGCCCTGTTCCCGTGGATGACGGTGGAGAAGAACATTGCCTTCGGTCTGGAGATCAAGGGCACGGCCCAGGCGGAGATTGACACCTGCGTGGCCGGTCTGCTGGCCAAGCTGGGCCTGACGGACTTTCGCACCCGTTTCCCCAAGGACCTGTCGGGCGGCATGCGCCAGCGCGTGGCCATTGCCCGCATCCTGGCGCTGGACTCGCCCATCATGCTGATGGATGAGCCCTTTGGCGCGCTGGATGCGCTGACGCGGCGCAACCTGCAGGACGAGTTGCTGCGCATCTGGGCCGAGACTGGCAAGACCGTGATTTTTGTGACGCACAGCATCGAGGAAGCCATTTACTTGTCAGACCGCATCATCGTGATGACCTACCGTCCTGGCACCGTCAAGCGCGACATCCTGGTCGATCTGCCGCGCCTGCGTGATCCGTCCTCACCCGCCTTCAATGCGCTCAAGCGCGAGCTGGGGCAACTGGTAATGGAGGAGCAGCAGCGCCACCACGATTCCGAACTGATGGCGGCGGTGGATTGATCATGCCCAGTAGACAATTGCGCATTCCCGCCGTGCCTGACGCGGACCTGCAACCCATCGACGTGGTGGTGGCCATCCGCAAGCGCCGTGGTGGTGGACTGCTCAATCTGGACCGCATGCTGCTCAATAGCCCTGCCTATGCGGTGGGCTGGAACGGCTTTCTGGGTGCGGTGCGAACCGGCCTGTCGCTGGACCCGCAGTTGCGCGAGCTGGCGATCTGCGCGGTAGCCGTATTGAACCGGGCCGACTACGAGCTGGCCCAGCATGCGCCCGAGTACCTGGCCTGTGGCGGCACGCAGGCGCAACTCGATGTCCTGGCGGACTACGGTGCAGCGCTGGTCAACACGGCCCTGTTCTCCCCGCTGGAGCGAGCCGCTTTGGCCTTCACCCGCGAGATGACTCTGCAGGTGCAGGTCAGCGACGCCTGCTTCGGTGCCCTCAAAGCCTTGCTGCTGGTGCCACAGCAGCAGGTGGAATTGGCCGGCGTTATCGCTGCCTACAATATGGTTTCACGCTTTCTGGAAGCGCTGCAGGTGCAGCATGAAAGTGACTAACTGAAGCATCACTGGACGGCACACGTCGGCGGGCCCTTGAACAGTCTTTCCGGAATCTATACCTTGCTGGTTACCGCCGCCTTGTGGGTCACTGCCGCTTATTTTCAGGGTGCGCAGAAAGCCGGCGATGCGGCGCATGAAGCCAGTTCGCGCCAACTGCAAATCATTACCCTGGACCTGGAAGCCACGCTGGAGCGCTACGAAACGCTGCCGTATGTGTTGTCCTTGCAGTCGGAGGCCGCACAGGCGCTGAAGCAGCCGGCCCATGCTGAACGGATCCTGCGCTTCAACCACACCCTGCGTGACATCCAGCGCCAGGCCAAGGTCGCGGCGATCTATGTGATGGACCAGACCGGAAAGACTGTGGCCGCCAGCAACTGGAACACGCCGCAGGATTACACCGGCAAAAATTTTGGTTTTCGTCCGTATTTTCTGGATGCCCTGCACGGCAGCGCTGGCCGCTTCTACGGTATTGGCAGCGCCACCAGCGAGCCAGGCTACTTCATTGCGCAACCCGTCTATGACCGCACCCGATCAGACAAGGCCGTAGGCGTGGTGGCGGTAAAGATCAGCCTGGACTATCTGACCGGCAATTGGCTGACGATTGAAGACCCGGTGGTGCTGGCTGACCGCTGGGGCGTCATCTTTCTGAGCAACCGTCCGGATTGGCGCTACCGCAGCCTCCAAGCCCTGCCGCCCGCCGCCCTGCAGGAGATTGAAGTGTCCATGCAATACATCGGCGCGACAATTGAACCGCTAACGACAATACAGCCCAAACCGGCGCTGCATCCGGGTACCGAAGTAACGCAGGCTGTGGGCCGCCTGGGATGGAGTCTGGCGGTGTACCCGTCGCAAAAACCGGTGGTGCGTGCGGGCTTGCTGTGGGCGTTTACCGCCTCGCTGCTGTATGCGATTGCGCTGGTTTCAATCTGGGCGGTTCACCAACGCAAGCGGCGCATGGAAGAGACGGGCCTTGCCAAACAGGCACTGCAACAAGCCGCCGAGGATCTGGAGCGAAAAATCGCTCAGCGCACCGAAGACCTGACCCACGCCAACCGCAGCATTGAGGCCCGCTACACCAAGTTGCAGGAAACCGAGCACCTGCTGCGCAGCACCCAGAATGAACTGGTGCAGGCCGGCAAACTCACCATGCTCGGTCAGATGGCAGCCGGTGTGACGCATGAACTCAACCAGCCATTGACCGCGATTCGGGCGTTTTCCGACAACGCGCTCACCTTCCTGGCTCGAGGGCAACAACAGCGCGTAGAAGAAAACCTCTCGCACATCAGTGCTGCGGCGGCACGCATGGGTGCCATCATCGGCCAGCTCAAGGGCTTTGCTCGCAAAAGCGATGTGGCGGTGGAGGCGGTGGATCTGGCGCAGTCGATCCGCGCTTCGGCGTTGCTGCTGGAGAGCGATTTTCAAAAGGCCGGTGCCAGCCTGCAATTCGATATGCCGCTGGCGGTGAAGGTCAGTGGGGACGCGGTTCGCATTGAACAGGTGCTGATCAACCTGATGCGCAATGCGCTGGATGCCGTCAGGGGTAGTGATGTCAAAGCCGTGGTTGTGACTCTGGGGCAGGATGGCAGCGACGCGCTGGTTCGTGTGGCGGACTCCGGAGCCGGGATGCCGGATGTTGTGGTGCAGCGATTGTTTGAACCCTTCTTTTCGACCAAGGGTTCCGGTGAAGGACTGGGCCTGGGCCTGGCGATATCCTCGTCCATCGTACAGGCCTTGAACGGACGCCTCACTGCGGCCAATCGTTGGACGGACGGCGTCGCGAGCGGCGCAGAGTTTTCGCTATGGTTGCCACTAGCCGCACAAGGCCGTGATGCATAGCGCCCTATGAAAGTGAGAGAAACGTGACGCAAATGGATGCAGTGTTGGTGGAAGACGAAGAGTCGGTGCGCATTGCCACAGCGCAGACGCTGGAGATCGGCGGGTTCAACGTCCGAACATTCACCAACGCAGAAGATGCGCAAGAGTTTTTGTCGGTGGACTTCTCGGGCATCGTGATCACCGACGTGCGGCTGCCGGGTGCGACCGGGCTGGACCTGCTGGCCCACACTGTTGCACTAGACACAGATTTGCCCGTTCTGGTGATGACTGGTCACGGCCACGTGGCCATGGCGGTCGAAGCCATGCGCACGGGTGCTTACGACTTTGTGGAAAAGCCTTTTTCATCCGGGCGGCTGCTGGAAGCGGCCCTGCGTGCGCAGGAAAAGCGCAGGCTGGTGATGGAAAACCGTGCCCTTAAAAGGCGCTGGGCCTTGAACCCGGATCTGCCCGCCCTCATTGGCCAGTCCCCAGCGATGGAGCGCCTGCGTCAATCCATCCAGAGTCTTGGCCCTACCGATGTGGACGTACTGATTAACGGACAGACCGGCACCGGCAAGGAAGTGGTGGCGCAGCACCTGCATGCGGCCAGCGGGCGCAAGGGACCTTTCGTGGCGCTGAACTGCGGGGCCATGCCCGAGACCGTGTTCGAGAGTGAAATCTTTGGCTACGAGGCTGGGGCCTTTACCGGCGCGCAAAAGCGCAAGCTGGGCAAGTTCGAATTTGCCAATGGCGGCACGGTCTTCCTGGATGAAATCGAAAGCATGCCCATTGCCTTGCAAGTCAAGCTGCTGCGTGTACTGCAGGAACGGCGCCTGGAGCGCCTGGGCGGCAATGAGTCCATCAAGCTCGATTGCCGGGTGATTGCTGCCACCAAAGTGGACCTGTTGGCGCTGAGCGCCAAGGGCCAGTTTCGGGAGGACCTGTACTACCGCGTCAGCGTGGTGAGCTTGGACTTGCCCGCGTTGATGCAGCGCCGTGCCGATATCCCGCTGCTGCTGAACTATTTTGTTCAGGCCGCTGCAGAGCGTTTCAAGCGACCCGTGCCCGACTTGGGAGCTGCGCGATTGCTGGAGTACCAGCAACGCGAGTGGCGTGGCAATGTGCGTGAGCTGCGCAACTTTGCCGACCGGCTGGTGTTGGGCGTGGAGGTTGCCCTATTTCAAGAGGGACCAAAAAACAAAGTCAACCTGCCGCAAAGAGTGGAAGCCTATGAAGCCAGTTTGATCAAGGCTGCACTGGATGCCCAAGCTGGCAATGTCGCGCTCGCCTCAGAGCAACTGGGTATCCCGAAGAAGACGCTGTACGACAAAATGAAAAAGTTGCTTCGGAATTAAAGCTTGCAGCTTGAAATTGCCCCCTCTTCGGGGCGACAGAAAAAGCCGCTATGCTGAAAATTTCTCGAAAATCCCAGCTTTACAAATCGGCATCAAACCTGGATCTGCTTGGCTTTCTCAACAGAAAAGTTAACGGCTTGCGCTTGTTGCGGGGCTTTTTGTATGTGCCTGTGGCGCGTGGTGGGGGCTTATTTCAGTGACAGAATCCAGCTTACCAACTGCTTGGCTTCAGCCTCATTGACTTGTGGATTGGCAGGCATCGGGATCACGCCCCAGGCACCGGAGCCACCTTTCATGACCTTGGTGACAAGTTTTGCGGAAACATCCTTGCCAGCGTACTGTTTCGCGACATCCTTGTAGGCGGGCCCAACCACCTTGTGGTCGACAGCGTGGCAGGAGAGGCAATTTTTCTTTTGTGCCAAATCCGGATTGGCCAACGCTGGTGCTGCAACCACGGCAGCAGCGAGAATGGCAAAGAGAATTCGTTTCATGGTGTCGTCCTATTGAAAGATGCGGTAGAGTGCCATAACGGGATTGTAAGGACGGTGGTTGACAGGATGCGTGTGTCGCGACCTGGCTTGCAGGGCATTTGTTTTCACAAAAAGGCAGTAATAATCATGTATCTATTGGGTTTGGGGCTTGTTTTTTTGGTTCTTAAATACATGGAGTTTGACCCTGTTGCGGCATGGTCATGGTGGCTGGTAGTGTCGCCGTTTGCGTTGGCCATTGCCTGGTGGGCTTGGGCCGATAGCACTGGTTACACCAAAAAAAAAGCCATGGACCGTGAGGACAAGCGGCGTGATGCGCGGCGCCAGCGCACCAAGGATGCGCTCGATGCGACCTAC
>JAYTRR010000064.1:0-17914 GCA_043746005.1 Burkholderiales bacterium | reverse complement strand
CACTTGACTACCAGCCTGGGCTGCAATTTGGGCAATGCCTCGACCCATGGCTCCGGCGCCCACAATTCCGATTTTTGAGTAATGTGGTTTCATCGGGCAATTATCGCGCGACGCCGAATGACTGGTGTTGTGTCCTGCATTTTTTGGGGGGTGCCAGCATGGCTCTGCGTGCGGTAATCCGGGTATGCGAAAATAAACCGTATAAATGTTGCCAGTTATAAAACTAAAACTTTCGGCTTTGGGGGTTGCGCTCATTTGCTTTGCTACGGCCAGCTCGGCATTGACAATGGGTCGGGCTCGTGGCGTGGCAATTTTGGGGCGACCTCTCGATGTGTCTGTGCCTGTTCAGTTGGACTCCCAGGAGGATGCCGCTACGCAGTGCTTCGAGGCGGATGTTTTTTATGGCGAGTCTCGGCAGAGTAGCAACATAGTGACAGTGATCGGTGACGGCGCTGCACAAGCACAATCCGTCACCGTGCGAGTTGCCGCTAACGCCAACGTAAATGAGCCGGTTGTTACCGTGTACTTGCGTGCCGTTTGCGGGCAAAAATCCTCACGCAGCTATGTGCTTTTGGCAGACATGGTGACTGAACTGGCGCCACTGCCCATGGCG
Source organism: Burkholderiales bacterium (assembly GCA_043746005.1). Lineage (GTDB taxonomy): Bacteria > Pseudomonadota > Gammaproteobacteria > Burkholderiales > Burkholderiaceae_C > Allorhodoferax. The sequence continues at coordinate 17,301 of JAYTRR010000064.1, read as the reverse complement.
ACCGCACCCACTGTTCGGACGACGGTAGCGTCAGCCACTTCCTTGGTTGAGCTCGTGCCAGGTCAGAAGTCTGCAGGAGTGATGTCAAGCAATGGTTCCAGGCCTATCGTTGAGTCTCGCGCAAAACGTCTTGAGCTGAAATCTGCATCAAAGTTCGATACACAACTCAGTGCGAAGGCCTCGGCAAGTTCACGACCGCGCTTGAAACTGACACCCATGGATTTGGGGCCGGAACGCGATCCAACACTCAAAATCAGTGACGAACTGATGGTTGTTCCAGTCGAGGATCTTCAAAAACGGGTGGAAGCCTTGGCCCTTTGGCGGTCACTCAATGCCACACCGCAGGATCTACTGCGCGAAGGTGCGCGTCTACAGGCCGTGGATGGAGATATGAAGGGTCTGAGGGAGCAGACGGCGAAGAACCAGAAAACCCTTCTGGATTTCGCTGGACGTCTTGAGCGGGCTGAAGCAGAGCGATACGCCAACCCTCTGGTCTATGGGTTGATCGCCTTGTTGGCTGCCTGCGGCTTGGGAATGGCGTATGCATGGACTCGATTGCGTCGTCTCAATAGGGGTGATGCGCCCTGGTGGGGTGGTCCGGTGCCGGCAGATGCAAATGGATTTTCTGAATTGGGTGGTATTGATCGGGGAGTTGGAGAGAGTCCAGACCTGAAACCCGAGATGGCCCGGGAGACGGTCTCTACCGTATCCGAGGAGGCCTTTGCGCATACCCCCGTGCCCGTTGCCGGAGGGGGTGAGGTTGATATTGACCTCCATTTGGGAGAGTCCGTTTTTTCGAAGCTGGAGCCTGTGTCGGCTTCGACCGTTCGTGCGGTGTCGAGAGGTTCTCCACAACGTGATTTTGCAAATAGCACAGGCGCCACCCTGCGGGCGATCAATACCCAGGAAATGCTGGACGTACGCCAGCAGGCTGAGTTTTTCATGACACTAGGTCAGCATGAGGATGCCATCGCCATACTTGAGAACTGTATCCGGGATAACGAAGAGTCCAATCCCTTGGTGCTTCTGGATTTGTTGAAGATGCTGCACACATTGAGCCGCAAGACAGAATATGACCGCTATCGAGATGGTTTTAACTCACTCTTTACCGGTCGTGTTCCTGCGTTCAGTAATTTTTATCAGTCTGGCAATGCTCTGGAGGCTTACCCTGAGGTTTGTAGTCAAATAGCAGCGCTTTGGCCATCGAAGGAAGCGGTGCATTTCATTGAGAGTTGCTTGGTGCGTACCCAGGATAATTCGCAACAGGAATTTGAATTGGAGGCCTTCCGCGACCTGCTGTTGTTACACAGCATTGCAGGTCGGATCGACTCTCTTTCGGACTCGGGTCTATTGCCTTTTAGCGCATCCAGAACCTTCGCCGTGCCCACCACCGCCGTGCTGGTTGCGCCAGCGATGGCGATTGAGCAAGATAAGACGGCAGACTTAGACTTGGATCTGTCGGACCCAGTCGGGAACCTCATTGAATTTGAAAGTACGGATTTTCCGGTAATGCCCCGGGTGCAACCACCCAAGCTATGACAATCCGCTAACGGCGTACTTGCAAGGCGCCTGGGTTGATGATGTTCGTCGGGGTGCCCTTGATGAAGTTCGTAACATTATCGAATGCTGCGCCAAAGTACATCTCGTAACTGTCTTGCTCGACATAACCAATGTGGGGGGTGCAGATGCAGTTCTCCAGCCTCAAAAGTGCATGCCCCTGCAATATGGGCTCAGTCTCGAAAACGTCGATGGCGGCCAAGCCAGGGTGTCCGCGATTAAGTGCGCTGATCAATGTATTGGTTTCAATCAATTCAGCACGCGACGTGTTTACCAGAAGCGCCGTGTCTTTCATCAGTGCCAGATCGGCCGCTGTAACGATTTCCCGTGTCGCCTCGCTGAGGCGCAGGTGAAGTGAAAGGACATCGCATTGTGCAAAGAATGCATCGCGGCTCTCCGCCGGTGCGTAGCCATCCTCGTTGGCCTTGGCCCTCGACTCCTCGCTGCCCCAGACCACGACTTGCATGCCGAATGCCTTTCCATATCCGGCCACTAGTTGACCGACTTTGCCATATCCCCATATCCCCAGAGTCCTGCCGCGCAATACCGTACCCAAACCGAAGTTGGCTGGCATGGAGCCGGCCTTTAACCCTGACTGCTGCCAGACGCCATGCTTCAGGTTACTGATGTATTGGGGAAGCCTGCGCATGGCTGCCATGATCAATGCCCATGTGAGCTCGGCGGGCGCGACCGGAGATCCTCCGCCTTCGGCGACTGCGATCCCCCGTTCAGTGCAGGCCTGCACGTCAACGTGACTGCCAATGCGTCCTGTTTGAGAAATCAGCTTGAGTTTGGGCAGTTTTTCGATTAATTGCCGGTTGATGTGTGTGCGTTCACGGATCAAAACGATTATGTCGGCATCCTTGAGCCGTATCGATAGTTGCGCCAAACCCTTTACCGTATTGGTGTGAACCTTTGCCGGGAAATTCTCCAGCTTGGATGCGCATTCCAGCTTGCGAACGGCATCTTGATAGTCATCCAGAATCACAATATTCATGGACTGATTGTGCCTCTTCAGACGGCCAAAGGCGTGCGAAAAAAACCGACAGTATGCCCTCGCCAGCGAAAAAAACTGTTTCGCTCAGTTCAGCGCAGATTCGCGGGCTGCCAGCCGATCAAGTTCAGCACATACGTCCGCCATGCGACCCGATATAACCATGCGTCCGACGCAGGAGCGTGCCTGTCCGGCTTCGACCACGCGAACTACGCGTAACGGTTTGAGTACCGCAAGCTTTTGGCTGCTAGCCCTTGTTGCTGTTGCGCATGTAGCTATCAACTTCGGAGCACATGCGTGCTCTGATTGTGCCTGTCGGGTGGCCGAACGTCTGGCTGACGATCGTGTCGCGGCCCACCAGCGCATCAACCCTTGAAGGGGCTCAAAACTACCTGGGTTGGCAAATAAAGCGATGTTCATAGTGGTGCCTGTTATGTAGAGGGGTTACATGAGCATGGTGTTGCGAATGAGGCCGACTGCCAGGCCTTCGATCTCGAAAGGCTCGCCGGGCTCCACCACAATGGTTTGATAGTCCGGATTTTCCGGGTGCAACTCGATCAGGTGCTTGTTGCGCCGGAAGCGCTTGACGGTGACCTCATCCCCTAGTCTGGCGACGATGATTTGCCCGTTCTTTGCGTCTTTGGTGGCTTGTACCGCCAGCAGATCGCCGTCCATGATGCCGGCATCGCGCATGGACATGCCGCGCACTTTCAGCAGGTAATCGGGCTGATGCTTGAAAAGACTGTTTTCCACATAATAGGTCTGGTCAACATGCTCTTGCGCAAGAATCGGCGAGCCGGCTGCTACCCTGCCGATTAATGGCAATGCCAGTTGTGCCAAACCAGGCAAAGACAGGGAGAATTGCTTGCTGCGTGACTCATTAATGGACCGGAGTGCGTCGCTTTTGAGCCGAATGCCGCGGGATGTGCCGCTGACGAGTTCAATGACACCCTTGCGTGCCAGAGCCTGCAGATGCTCTTCTGCCGCATTGGCTGATTTGAAGCCGAGTTCGGAAGCGATCTCCGCACGGGTTGGTGGTGCACCGGTGCGCGAGATGGCACTCTGAATCAGGTCCAGAATCTGTTGTTGGCGAGCGGTGAGTTTGGGGCTTTCAAGCATGCTGACTCCTTTTGTCTGGGCCGAGAGGAACTGTTGATTTATACACGCTGTTTCGGCATCCAGTAACTGTATTTTTAACCAGTTTTAATTTGATTGCAAGCGGATCACACAAATATGACGAAAAAGATTGTTTTCCTTGGTACGGGTGGCACGATTGCCGGCACATCGAGCAGTGCGTCGGACAATGTTGGTTACAAGGCGGCACAAGTGAGTGTTGCGCAGCTGCTGTTGGATATCCCTGGCTTGGATGTTGCACTTGACGGTCACACACTGGTATCCGAGCAGGTGGCTCAGGTGAACAGCAAGGATATGGGGTGGGCCCAGTGGTCCGCATTGGCATTTCGCGCGGCTCATTACCTTGCCCTGCCAGACGTGGCTGGACTGGTTATCACGCACGGGACAGACACGCTGGAAGAAACGGCTTATTTTCTGTCGTGCGTGTTGCCTGTCGATTTGCTTGCTTCAAAGCCTGTGGTATTGACCTGCGCCATGCGTCCAGCGACATCGCTTGTGTCCGATGGACCCCAGAATATGCGGGACGCCGTCGTGGTGACGCGAGCGGAAGCGGCTGGGGGTGTACTTGTGGTCTGTGCCGGGACCATTCATTCAGCGCGTGATGTACAGAAAGTTCATCCCTACCGCCCGGATGCCTTTGGCTCCGGCGACGCCGGGCCGTTGGGATTTGTGGAGGAGGGTGTTGTGCGCTGGGTGCATCGCTGCCCCGAAAATGAGCTTGTTGGCCTGTTTCCTGCTACCGAGCGCTTGCGCAATGCAGTTTGGCCGCGGGTGGAGATCGTCATGAGCTACGCAGGCGCCACGGGTACCACTGTGCGGGCTCTGTGTGGCGCGTCGGTGGATGGTACGGCGCCGGTGCGTGGCATCGTGGTGGCTGGCACTGGCAATGGAACTGTTCATGAAGACCTGGAGGCGGCTTTGCTTGAGATGCAAAGTCAGGGTGTCCGGGTTGTTCGTGCCTCGCGCTGTGCCTTCGGGCGCGTGGTGGAGGGGGAATCGCGGATCTCCAGGTTGCCGCATTCTAATGGTTTGCCGCCATTGAAAGCCCGGGTGGCCCTGATGCTTGATTTGATGATGCAGGAAGATAGTTAAAGTCTGCTTTGCATGAAAAAAGGCCGCTTCCAGCGGCCTTTGGTGGGTGGCAGATTGGCGTTATCCGGCCAATGCTTCGAAAACTCGGGCCGTGATGGCGTCCACATCGCCCATCCCGCTGATTGCGCGGTATTTGGGTGCGGCAGCAGGATCTTTTGCCGCCCAGCTGGAGTAGTACTCCACCAGAGGACGTGTCTGCGCGCTATACACATCCAGGCGTTTCTTGACGGTTTCTTCCTTGTCGTCATCCCGCTGGATCAGGGGCTCTCCGGTCACGTCGTCCGCGCCAGCCACTTTGGGTGGATTGAATTTGACATGGTAGGTACGTCCCGAAGCAGGATGCGAGCGACGACCACTCATGCGCTCAATGATGGCCTCGAAAGGCACGTCGATCTCGACAACATAGTCCAGCGCAACACCGGCAGCCCGCATGGCATCCGCCTGGGGCAGGGTACGCGGGAAACCGTCGAACAGGAATCCGTTGACGCAGTCAGGCTGGGTCAGACGCTCTTTGACCAGATTGATGATCAGGTCATCGCTGACCAGTCCACCCGACGCCATCACGGCTTTGGCTTCCAGTCCCAAAGAGGTACCCGCCTTGACGGCTGCACGTAGCATGTCGCCCGTGGAAATTTGTGGAATTCCGTACTTTTGGCAAATGAATGTGGCCTGTGTACCCTTACCTGCGCCTGGTGCGCCCAACAGAATCAGTCTCATGAATATCCTCAGTTTGAATGAATGCCTTATACGTCGATGGAGGAGCCGAGCAGGCGTGACTCCACGTGTGATTGCGCTCCAAGAATAGCATGGGAGCCCTGCCGGTTAACTTACAGGCAATGCACCGTTGGCAAGGTAGAGAGCCCTGACGCGTTCGAGGTCCTGCGGCGTGTCAACACCCGGTCCCGGCGCGTGGCTGGAAACATGTACGGCGATTCGGTAGCCATGCCAAAGTGCCCGCAACTGTTCGAGTGCCTCGGTAACTTCGATGGGCGCTTGAGTCAATTGCGGAAACAGACGCAAAAACCCGACGCGGTAAGAATAGATGCCAATATGGCGCAATGGTGCGGGGCTAGGCAGGGTTTGAATGCCGTCTGCAAAGCCATCGCGCCACCAGGCGATGGGTGCGCGGCTGAAATACAGTGCCAAGCCCGCCGCATCGAGCACGACCTTGACGACATTGGGGTTGGAAAAGTCCGCAATAGTGTCGATAACGTGGGCTGCCGTACCCATGCTGGCCTGCGGTTGCGCACGCAGCAAATCTGCCACCGCCTGAACCAGCGCCGGATCAATCAGAGGCTCGTCACCCTGAACGTTCACCACGATTTCGTCATCCCCCAGGCCCAGAAGCTGGCTGGCTTGCGCCAAACGGTCGCTGCCAGAAGGATGGTCGTCGCGCGTCAGAACAGCCTCAATGCCATGATCCAGGCATGCGTTAACAATCGCAGGGCTGTCGCCCGCCACTACGACCCTGGTGGTAGACGCCACGCCTGAGCGCACCCGTTGCGCGACGCGAACCACCATGGGTGCGCCCGCCAGATCGGCCAGGGGCTTGTTGGGCAGGCGCGTGGACGCCAGGCGGGCTGGTATGAGTACGGTGTAGCCCATGTGCGGTCTTACTATAAGCCGAGTTCGTCGTCTGTGAGGGTGCGGGCCTCGTTCTCCAGCAGCACAGGAATGCCATCGCGTACCGGGTAGGCCAGACGGGCACTGCGCGAAATCAACTCCTGTTTTTCGCGGTCGTATTCCAGAGAGCCCTTTGTCACCGGGCAAACGAGTAGTTCAAGTAATCTTGTGTCCATGCACAGATGATAACTTTGCGGCGAGTTGCTCCGAGATACATGCATCCATTGCCTCGAAAAAAGCCGCTTCAATGGTCAGTACGAGAGGAATGGCCAACGCGTCGGGCGCAAGCTGCCATAGTTTGGCTGCATCTTTTTCTGTACAAATGATGCTGTAGCCCCCGTCAATAATGCGTGGTAAGCTATCAAAAGCATAGTGATCTGGAAGTCCAACCGTTTGTACCAAAGGCAGATGGAGCGCGCGCAGCATGGAAAAAAATGATTCTGGTTGCGCTATGCCTGCGACGGCCACCCATGGCTTGGCTCCTGGTCCGGTCAGGGCTGTCAACGGGATGGTGCTGCCGTCACTGCGAACCGCAAAGGGGGCAAGCGCCCGCTGCGCGACGTAGCCTGCAAAGACGGGATGGCTTCCTGTGTGCAAAACAAAAAGTCGATCCCCACGCTGGCCTGCCTGCGCCACCGCTTGTCGAGGCCAGCCTTCACGTAGCGGTCCGGCGGGAAGAAGCCACCCATTACCGATGCCGCGATCGTCAAAAACACAAACCTCCAGGTCGCGGAAAAGCCCGTAATGCTGTAAGCCATCGTCACACAGAATGATTTTTGTTTCCGGGTACTTCGCCAGCAGCGCTGTGGCGGCTTCGTGTCGGGTTCGTCCCACAAATAGGGGGACCCGGGTGGCGCGCTGGATCAGCAAGGGCTCATCACCCACGTCTTGTGGCAAGGACTCTGGCATGACTTCCCGGCAATCTGAATGGGCTCGCCCATAGCCGCGGGAGACCAGTCCCACCCGGTGACCCCGAGCTTGGAGGTGCTGCAGGAGAGCGATGGCGGTAGGTGTTTTTCCGGCGCCCCCGGCCACCACATTTCCCACAACAATAACCAGTGCGTCAACTTGCAGGGTCTTGAACCAGCCGACGCTGTACAGCTGACGGCGGAGCCGGATCATGGCACTGAAAACAAAGGAGATGGGCCACAGCAGGCAGGCCGTCAAACCTCGCCCGGCCCAGGCTCGCAGCAAGGCGCTTTGCAGCGCGGGCCGCAAAGCATGTGGCATGTCGCTATTTGCCACCCGCTTGCGTAGACGATTGAGTGGCAAAGGTAATCTGGTTCAGGCCTGAACGCCGCGCAGCTTCCATGACGGTGACGACCGCCTGGTGCTTCGCGCTGGCGTCGGCGCTGATGATCACCACGGTGTCTTTGCCGGCTGTGGAGCCTTCGGTCAGCGCAATCGCAACGTTCTCCAGACTGCGCCCTGGCACAGGAACCCGGTTCACGGTGTAGGTGCCATCAGCGCTGACCGTCACGATCAGTTCTTTGGGGTAATCCCGCTGCGCGTCGGTATCGGCCACGGGGAGCTTGAGCTGCATTTCCGTGAACTTGCTGTAGGTCGTCGAGAGCATCAGGAAAATCAGCACCACCAGCAACACATCGATAAACGGAATCAGATTGATCTCGGGTTCGTCCCGGGTACGAGGGCGAAAATTCATGGCGTTATTTGCGAAACGCCTTCAGATGGCGCGCCAATCGCTCGGCCGACAATTCGAGCGTCATCAAATAGGCATCCACCTGCCCGCGGAAATACCGCCAGAAGATCAACGAAGGGATCGCCACAATCAGGCCAAAAGCGGTGTTGTACAGAGCGATCGAAATGCCGTGTGCAAGCTGCGCAGGGTTGCCGCCCGTGGTTCCGCCGGGAGCCTGCGAGCCGAAAATCTCGATCATGCCCACAACGGTTCCGAAAAGCCCCATGAGTGGCGCCGCCGATGCAATCGTTGCCAAGGCGCTGAGGTAATGCTCCAGTCGGTGTGCAACAACGCGACCCGACCCTTCCATGGTGGCGCGCAGATCTTCTTCGCTGCAGCGGGGGTCGGTGTTGAGGGCGCGCAACCCACTGGCCAGTACTTCCCCGAGGGCAGAGTTCTTTTCCAGTTGAGACACAACGTCCGGCCCGGGAACCCCCGTTCGGGTCACACTCAGCACTTCATCCAGAAGTCGTGGAGGCGCAATCTTGGCAGTCTTGAGGCTGATGAAGCGCTCAATAACGATGGCCAATGCCAGTATAGAACAGGCGAGAAGAGGCCAGATTGGCCAGCCAGCGGCTTGTATGATGGAAAACAAATAGTCACTCCGGACAATTGAAATGCCTCGCGATTATGGCGCACCCTCGCAGACTCGCCGCACACACAAGTTGGGGATAACTTTGTGTAAAACTTGAAGCAAAACCTGCGACAGGCCGCACCAGAGAGCGGATTTGACATAGTGATGACTAATTCAGCATTTTAAAGACCCAATGAATTCAACAACTTGTTACGAAAATGGTGCTCATGGCTGACCTTGGCACCTTTGCATCTCCATCGCGTGTCTGGCAGGTTGGCGCTCTGTGTCGCGCCATTGCCGACGCGCTGGATGCCCGCTTCAATCCGGTTACCGTGGGTGGGGAAATCACCGGTTTTTCACGTGCTGCCAGCGGGCACTGCTATTTTTCTATTAAAGATGAGAGCGGGCAGATCCGTTGTGCCATGTTCAGGCGCGCCGCTGGACTGCTGGACTTTGTCCCGCGCGATGGGGATCGGGTGGAAGTACGGGGTCGCCTGGGCGTGTACGAACCCAGGGGTGAGCTCCAGCTGGTTGTCGAGAGCATGCGCACTGCGGGGCAAGGTAGGCTGTTCGAGGAGTTTTTCAAACTCAAGGCAAAACTGGAGCAAGAAGGCTTGTTTGATGTGAGCCGCAAGCGGCCGCTACCGGTCATGCCGCGGGGAATCGGCGTTGTGACGTCATTGGGTGCGGCTGCCTTGCATGACGTGGTGACCGCCCTTCAAAGGCGGGTACCCCACATTCCGGTGGTGCTCGCTCCTGCATCGGTCCAAGGTGAGAACGCACCGCGCGAAATAGCGCAGGCGCTTGCAGATCTTTATGAGTGCACACAAGCGCCGGCCAACGGGCGACCCGTTCAGGTCGACGTCATTCTCATGGTGCGCGGTGGTGGTGCAATGGAAGACCTGTGGGCCTTTAACGACGAGGCTCTGGCCCGCATGATTGCGCGCAGTCCTGTACCAATCATTTGTGGAGTTGGACATGAAACCGACTTCACTATTGCTGATTTTGTTGCTGACTTGAGAGCGCCCACGCCAACAGCGGCAGCCGAACTGGTGTCGGAGTCCAGGCAGACCTGGCTAGGTGCAACCGCAATCCTGGAGCAACGTATGCAGGACGCATTGGTGCGATACGTGGATCAGCAGGCACAACGCCTGGATATGGCCACCACGCGCTTGGGGCGACCCTCGTCGTTGGCCGGTCGGCAGCATTTGAAACTGGCATCAGCTGAGCAGCAGATGCGTCACGCTCTGCGGACGGCGCTGCAGTTCAGGCAAAGTGAAACAGCAAAATGGCAGCAAGAGTTGCCTTTTGCGACTGGTCGTGCGCTGCAACGCCAGCGCGATAGGGCCGCGCGGGCGGAGCTGCGCCTGAAATTGCTGGATCCTACATTGGTACTCAAACGGGGCTACGCCTGGCTGACTTTGGAGGATGGAGGGGCCCTGAGCAGTGCGAGGCAGGCGCAAGGAGGGCAAAGGGTGCGCGCTACCCTTGCAGATGGTACGGTCGACATGGCGGTCATCAGCTCCGCTACGATTTAGTTTCTACAATCAAACCTTTAATGCAACCATCTGGAGGATTTCATGGAACACACGTTGCCCGCACTGCCGTATGCCATCGATGCATTGGCACCCGCCTATTCCCAAGAGACTTTGGAATTCCACCATGGCAAGCACCACAATGCCTACGTGGTTAACCTCAACAATCTGCAGAAGGGTACTGAGTTTGAGAACATGCCACTGGAAGAAATCATCAAGAAATCCAGTGGTGGCGTTTACAACAACTCAGCACAAATCTGGAATCACACTTTTTTCTGGAACTGCATGAAGCCTGCGGGCGGCGGTGAGCCCACCGGCGCGCTGGCAGCGGCCATTAATGCCAAGTGGGGCAGTTATGCAGCGTTCAAGGAAGCTTTTGTCAAGTCAGCTGTCGGTAATTTCGGTTCTGGCTGGACCTGGTTGGTCAAGAAAGCAGATGGGTCAGTGGATATTGTCAATATGGGAGCCGCGGGCACGCCGCTGACTACTGCTGACAAAGCGCTTTTGACAGTGGACGTGTGGGAACACGCCTACTACATTGACTACCGCAACATGCGTCCAAAATTTGTGGAAGCATTCTTGGAGAAGCTGGTGAACTGGAGCTTTGCTGAAGCCAATTTCGTCTGAAGACTCTTGGACTTCAAAAAAAACCGGCTTTTAGCCGGTTTTTTTATGGGTTGAAAGGCCGACCGGAAATCCGGGTTCCTGCCTTGAAACCTTTTTTTGCAAACCAGCCCTGGTTCATTTCCAGTACGTACCGGACGGGCTTGGCAGAGCAATGCGATTCTGTGGTTTGCGGCTTCATATCTTCCAAATTGATGATGGTGCCGTCGTCCGCGACGAATGCTGCCGTCAAGGGCAGAAGGGTGTTCTTCATCCAGAAGCACTGGCGACTGGGATTTTGAAAAGCGAAAAGCATGCCTTCATGCTGCGGCATTTCCTTTCGGTACATGAGTCCTATGGCGTGCTGTTCTGGAGTCAGTGCGACCTGGGTGTCAATCTGGTGTATTCCGATAGACAGGGTTGTGCGCTGTAAAACGGTTTGGGGTTCACCTTGTGCGAACGCACCAGTGGCCGTTAGTGTCAGTGCAGCTAGCAGGGCAGTGATCAGGATTTTCATAACTTTTTGTGGATCAACAATGGAAAATGCCCGCGTGAGCGGGCATTCATACCAACAATGGCGAAATTAATTCGTCACAGCAGGTTTCTTGGCTACCTTGGCTTTCTTTGCTTTCATGGTCTTTTTAGCAACGGCCTTGTCTTTCTTCATCTCTTTGGCAGCTGGTGCAGACTGGACGGCTGGCACCACTGGGGCAGCAGGTGCGGCGGCTTGGGCCAATGCACCAACGGAAACGAGACCAGCAACCAGAGCGGCGAGAAGTTTGTTCATTATCGAAATTCCTAAAAAAATAAGTGATTGCAGAAACCAATACTTCCAGATTCAGAAGACGTTTCCACAACGCTATCGTAAACGCTCGGGTTGACAGAATCGAGTAATTTTTTAGGGATAAAATTTGTATTACTTCCAGAAGCGCTGCAAACGACTTTTGTCAGGTAGTTCAGATTCCTAAAATCCACGGAGACCTCTTCTCATGTACCAGCACATTAAAGTCCCTGCCGAAGGCCACAAGATTACCGTCAATGCGGATATGTCTTTGAACGTGCCCGATCAGCCGATCATTCCCTTTATTGAAGGTGACGGCACCGGCCTCGACATCACGCCAGTGATGTTGAAGGTAGTGGATGCAGCAGTTGCCAAAGCCTATGGCGGCAAGCGGAAAATTCACTGGATGGAAGTTTATGCCGGAGAAAAGTCCACCAATGTGTACGGTCCTGACGTGTGGTTGCCCGAAGAGACCCTTCACGCACTGCGTGATTATGTCGTGTCTATCAAGGGTCCGCTGACAACTCCGGTTGGTGGCGGAATTCGCTCATTGAATGTGGCTCTGCGCCAGGAATTGGACCTTTACGTCTGCCTGCGCCCAATCCAGTATTTCGACGGTGTGCCCAGCCCGGTGAAAGAGCCACAGAAGACCAATATGGTGATCTTTCGCGAGAACTCGGAAGATATCTATGCTGGTATCGAGTTCGAAGCCGAGAGCGATAAAGCCAAGAAGCTCATCAAGTTTTTGCAAGATGAAATGGGCGTCAAGAAGATCCGATTCCCGAACACATCGGGTATCGGTATCAAGCCAGTTTCCCGTGAAGGAACCGAGCGCCTGGTGCGCAAGGCCATTCAGTACACCATTGACAATGACAAGCCCAGCCTGACCATCGTTCACAAAGGCAATATCATGAAGTACACCGAAGGTGGCTTTCGTGATTGGGCATATGCACTGGCACAAAAGGAATTCGGCGCTGAGCTCATCGATGGCGGACCATGGTGCAAGTTCAAGAACCCAAAAACGGGCAAGGATATCATCGTCAAGGACAGCATTGCAGATGCCTTCCTGCAGCAGATTCTGTTGCGCCCCGCAGAGTACAGCGTCATTGCGACCCTGAATCTGAATGGTGACTATGTGTCCGACGCACTGGCTGCACAAGTTGGTGGTATCGGTATTGCTCCAGGCGCCAATCTGTCTGACTCTGTCGCGTGTTTCGAAGCCACACACGGTACCGCGCCAAAATATGCGGGCAAGGATTATGTAAATCCGGGCTCGGAAATCCTTTCAGCTGAAATGATGCTGCGCCACATGGGTTGGCTCGAAGCGGCCGACCTGATCATCAGTTCCATGAAAAAATCGATCAACAGCAAAAAAGTGACCTATGACTTTGCCCGATTGATGGAAGGTGCCACTCAGGTCAGCTGTTCAGGTTTCGGTCAGGTGATGATCGACCATATGTAATGCTGTGAGCGAAGTTGGGTGGTCCTGTGGGCTACCCGGCTTGTTCCATCGTCAGACCGCCGGACGCTCTTGGAGCCGCTGGCGGTTTTTTTATTTATGCTTTTGGATTGAATATGCGATATACGACTCCAATTCAATGCATAGGTGCATAGATTTAAGCCGACCGATAGAATTGATTCATGGCTACAAATATTCCGAAGACCCCCCCCGCACCACCCGTTCGTCAGCCGGAGCGGGAAGAGAGCAACTCTGTGGTTCTGGAGCGACGAACCGAGCGCGTTCAGCCACCCCAGATGTACCAGGTAGTCATGCTTAACGATGACTACACCCCCATGGAGTTTGTGGTGGTGGTTATACAGGAGTTCTTTGGCAAGGATCTGGAGTCGGCAACGCAGATCATGTTGAAAATTCACCTGGATGGCAAAGCCGTCTGCGGTGTGTATTCCAAAGATGTCGCGGTAACCAAGGTAGATCAGGTACTGGAAGCAGCACACAAGGCAGGTCACCCGCTTAAATGCATTTGTGAGCCGGTTGATTTTTAGCTGATTAACCACAGCTACTGACTGAGGTTCGAAAACGGTTTACAGTTATTCATCATAGCAAGGCGAAAAGGAAAGCACATGATTGCCCAAGAATTGGAAGTCAGCCTGCATATGGCGTTTGTGGAAGCGCGCCAACAGCGCCACGAGTTCATTACCGTGGAGCATTTGCTCCTCGCTTTGCTCGATAACCCGAGTGCGGCAGAGGTTTTGCGTGCCTGTTCGGCGAATATTGACGACTTGCGCAAGTCGCTGTCCAACTTCATCAAGGACAACACCCCTCAGGTGGCTGGCAGTGATGATGTAGATACCCAGCCAACGTTGGGGTTTCAGCGGGTGATTCAGCGTGCCATCATGCACGTGCAGTCCACTGGAAGCGGGAAAAAAGAAGTAACCGGCGCCAACGTTCTCGTCGCCATTTTTGGCGAGAAGGATTCGCATGCCGTGTATTACCTGCACCAGCAGGGCGTTACACGTCTTGACGTTGTCAATTTCATTGCCCACGGCATCAAGAAAAGTGACCCGCCAGAGTCTGCCAAGGCCAGTGAAAGCCCTGCGGAAAATGAAGAGGGCGGCGGTGACAAGAACGAGAAGAGTTCGCCTCTGGAGCAGTTCACCCAGAATTTGAACCAGCTCGCCAAAGACGGCAAAATCGATCCGCTGATTGGCCGGGAGTATGAGGTCGAGCGTGTTATCCAGATCCTGTGCCGCAGGCGCAAGAACAATCCTCTGCTAGTGGGCGAAGCCGGCGTGGGCAAGACCGCTATCGCAGAAGGCTTGGCTTGGCGTATTACGCAGGGTGATGTACCTGAAATTCTGGCGGAGGCCGTGGTCTATTCGCTCGATATGGGTGCACTGCTGGCTGGTACGAAATACCGCGGTGATTTTGAACAGCGACTCAAAGGCGTGTTGAAGTCCCTTAAAGACAAACCCAATGCTGTTCTTTTCATTGACGAGATTCACACCCTGATTGGCGCAGGCGCAGCGTCAGGTGGAACGCTGGACGCATCCAATTTGTTGAAGCCAGGGCTCAGTTCTGGCCAATTGAAATGCATCGGTGCAACCACTTTCACCGAGTACCGTGGGATTTTTGAGAAAGATGCGGCTTTGTCCCGCCGATTCCAGAAGGTCGACGTGGTCGAGCCGACTGTTGAGCAGACTGTCGACATTTTGAAAGGGCTCAAATCCCGTTTCGAAGAGCACCACAACGTGAAGTACGCCCTGGCTGCGCTGCAGGCTGCTGCAGAACTTAGCGCGAAGTACATCAATGATCGGCATTTACCGGACAAAGCCATTGACGTGATTGACGAGGCGGGTGCCGCGCAACGCATTTTGCCGCCAAGCAAACGCAAGAAAATCATCAGCAAAGCTGAGGTGGAGGAGATTGTTGCCAAGATTGCCCGCATTCCTGCCGCCAATGTCTCCAATGATGACCGCAGCAAGCTCAAGACGCTTGAGCGTGATTTGCGCAATGTCGTGTTTGGCCAAGACAAAGCGTTGGACGTATTGGCCTCTGCCGTCAAGATGGCGCGTTCAGGCCTGGGCAAGGGTGACAAGCCCATTGGCTCCTTTTTGTTCAGTGGTCCCACCGGTGTTGGCAAGACGGAGGCCGCCAAACAGTTGGCCTACATCATGGGAATTGACCTGATTCGCTTTGATATGAGCGAGTACATGGAGCAGCACGCAGTGAGTCGATTGATTGGCGCACCTCCGGGCTACGTGGGGTTCGATCAGGGTGGCCTGTTGACGGAAGCCATTACCAAGAAGCCGCACTGCGTACTGCTGCTCGACGAGATCGAGAAGGCGCACCCTGCGATTTTCAACGTCTTGCTGCAGGTCATGGACCATGGCACGCTGACCGACAACAATGGTCGCAAGGCTGACTTCCGTAACGTGATCATTGTCATGACCACGAACGCGGGCGCGGAGACCATGAACAAGGCGAGCATTGGCTTTACCAACCCTCGCGAGGCGGGGGATGAGGCGGCAGACATCAAGCGGCTGTTCACGCCCGAGTTCCGCAATCGGCTGGATGCCATCGTGAGCTTCAAGGCGCTGGATGAGAATGTCATTCTGCGCGTCGTGGACAAGTTTCTGCTGCAGTTGGAAACCCAGTTGGCCGAGAAAAAAGTGGATGTCACCTTTACCGACAAGCTGCGCAAGCACCTCGCCAAGAAGGGTTTTGATCCGCTGATGGGTGCGCGTCCCATGCAGCGGCTGATTCAGGACACTATTCGCCGCGCCTTGGCCGATGAATTGCTGTTTGGTCGTCTCACCGAAGGCGGGCGTCTGACCGTGGACCTGGACGACAAGGATGAAAGCAAGACCGAGGTCTTGCTGGACATCCAGCCTTTGCCCAAAAAGGAAGGCAAGTCCAAACCAGAAGAAGCCACCGCCAGTTGATGATTGCGCAACGGTAAAGTAAAAAAGGGGCTCAGTTCGTCGCGAACTGGGCCCTTATTGCTTCTACCCGGTTGCGATTCACGTTGAAGTCTTTTCGGCCCAAGCGGCTGGACGAGCGGACCTGAATGACCCCTGCGGAGCGGTCGAGCCAGAACTCGACGTCATCGGTGAACTTGAGAAGTTGCGTGCTACTTTGCACGTACAGGTAACCGGGTTCATGGGTAATCAGCACGGTTCGATCCGAATTTTTCAGGATATCGGCAATTCTGGCCATGGCTTTTTCTCCGTCACCGGTGAACTGAAACGGCGCAATGCGCGCATAGTCTTTTTGTGGGTGGTCCGGGTAGAGGTCAGCCTGGCTTGTCACGCTGTTGGGGGTGCGTGATGGTGGCTTGAGTCGACCATCATGTACGCCGAGGTCTTTGGGCACCGGACCTTGAAGAAGGCCAATTTGTCCCGCTATTACCAATGCGGCAGATACGCCGACGACAAACAGGGCAATGAACCAAAGGATCTTCATATTACTTGAATCCTACTCGGTCCAGCATCTGCTGCACTTTGACCTGATTCATTCCGACCACGCTGATCGGAATCGTCTCGCTTTTGAAGCTGCCCCCCGTCATGGCCTGGAGAGCAGGGTTACTGATCTTTACGCCTTTAGCCGCAGGCCACTCGTTGTTACCGTTGGCAAAGTGGTCCTGAGCCGGTGCGCTGGCAAGGTACTCCAGAAACTTGACCGCATTGACGGGATTCTTGGCATTTTTCGCAACCGCTCCACCGGCGATATTGACGTGGGTTCCCCATGTGGCCTGGTTGGGGAATACAACGCCCACCCGCTCGATCACAGCCTGATCTTCCGGTGCCTGGGATCGCATGAGCCGAGCCAGATAGTAGGTGTTAGTCACGGCAATGGCGCATTCACCGGACGCTACTGCCTTGATCTGGTCCGTGTCACCGCCTTTGGGGGAGCGCGTCATGTTAGCCACCATACCGCGTAGCCATTGTTCGGCTGCCGCGTCGCCCAGATGCTCCGTGACGGCCCCGAACAAGGAAAGGTTGTAGGGGTGTGAACCGGAGCGGATGCATAATTTGCCTTTGTTTTTCGGATCTCCCAGCTCCTCGTAAGTGTCAACGTCTGCTTTGTTCACTTTGGCTTTGTTGTACACAATGACTCGGGCGCGGGTAGAAAAGCCAAACCAGGGTGTTTCTCCGGCAGGCGTTGCCTTGCCTCGTAGATGAGCGGGTATCGCGTCGTCCAGCACCTTGGATTTAATGGACTGGAACAACCCGTCAATCTCTCCGCGC